>JAEDIL010000001.1 GCA_016292455.1 Clostridiaceae bacterium | reverse complement strand
GACGAAAAATCTGGCGGCGTAATCTGTACATCAGATTTAATCAGAGCTTCCTTAACAAACTTTGAACAAATAATATTTTACATATTTTGTTAAAAAAGTCAATGGAATTAGGATGTTTTGGGTGACCTGAAAGCAATTATTTTCTTTTGAATTGCCTCTGTTTCAGGTTTTAGGGCAAAAGGCAATATCCGGTGCCATTTTATGAAAAAAAGACCCGGAGATTCACTATTCTCTTCCTATGCCTACCGGCAATTATTGACACAAAAGTCGTTTGCTGATATAATAGCAAACGACTTTTATTATGGTGGTGCAGTTTATGGCTTGTTATATTCCCGAAAACTATTCGTCTCATCTGACACTCAGAGAGACCGAGCAGGCAATCAAAAAGGTCAAGGACTTTTTTGAGCGCGACCTTGCAATTGAGCTGAATCTCACGCGAGTTTCCGCCCCGCTTTTTGTTGATGCTTCAAGCGGCATGAACGACAACCTTAACGGAACCGAGCGCCCGGTTTCCTTTGACCTTCTGAGCGGCGAGAATTTTGAAATTGTTCATTCTCTTGCAAAGTGGAAGAGATATGCGCTCAGAATGTACGGCTTCGGGGAAAACGAAGGACTTTATACCGATATGAACGCAATCCGCCGCGACGAGGAGCTTGACAACATTCACTCAATCTTTGTTGACCAGTGGGACTGGGAAAAGATTATTTCCGCTTCTCAGCGCAACATAGATACGCTCAAAAAGACAGTCAAGCTTATCTATGCCGCACTCAGACATACCGAATATTACATCACAAAGGAGTATAATTTTATCGGAAGCCTTCTTCCGGAAAAGATTCACTTTGTCACTACCGATGAACTTGAAGAAAAGTATCCCGAGCTTTCAAGGAAAGAGCGCGAGTATATGGCAGCAAAGGAATACGGCGCGATTTTTCTTATGAAAATCGGCGGTGCACTCAAAGACGGCAAGCCGCACGACGGCAGAGCGCCGGATTACGATGATTGGAACCTCAACGGTGATATAATCGTTTACTATCCGGTTCTTGACATTGCTTTTGAGCTTTCGTCAATGGGTATCCGCGTTGACGAGGAAGCGATGGAGCGTCAGCTGAAAATTGCAGGCTGCGAGGACAGGAAAAACCTCCCGTTCCACAAGGCTCTCCTGAACGGTGAGCTTCCTCTCACAATCGGCGGAGGAATAGGTCAGTCGAGAATGTGCATGTTCTTCCTGCGCAAGGCGCATATCGGAGAGGTTCAGTCTTCATATTGGGACGCCGAAACTGTGAAATACTGCAAGGAGCATGGCGCACCGCTGCTGTAATAATAAAAACGGAGCTGTTCACAAGCGACAGCTCCGTTTTCTGTTTTTTTACTGCTGATACGGCGGTTGAGGATACTGCTGATTCATGCCTCCGCTGGCAGCCGATGACTGAATCACCTGACCGATTTTGTTCGGGAGCGAGCTCTGATTAGAGCAGCCAATGATTCCGGTGATGAACGGAATGAGGCACAAGAACCAGCCGACTGCAACGGCTATGATCTTGTTGGTCCATTCGCTTTCAATATTGACAGTCATGGTGTTGCCGTTGAAAATGTTGATGTTAACCTGGCATTCAACGCCCATACCGATGATGTTCTTGATTCCGTCCCTATCCTTCTTGACAACGAGGGCGGCGCAGTTCTGATTCATAATGGTAAGCGTTGTTTCATAACCCTGAGCTTTGAGCTGCTGGTCTGCTGCTGCAAGGATAGCGCCGAGATCATATCCGGGATTGAGACCGACAGTAATTGATTTTCCCATTTTTTAAACCTCCTGAAATAATGTATCAAACAAGCTGTAAACAGCACTATTTGCAAAATCAAAGCAGACCACATTACTTCCGCCAAAAAGTCTGACAAGATAGACGGCTGTAAAAACCGTGAAAACTGTGCTCCAAAAAACAACGAGCAATTTTTTTGACATTTTCTTCTGAAACATAATTGCGGTAAAAACGACCGGAAGAAAATAAACAAGCGGATGATAGTGCCACGCCAAAGAAAACTCGCCGTGAAAAAGCGCGGACACTGCCCTTGTCATGCCGCATCCTGCGCAAGGGATGCCGAAAATGCGTCTGAGAGGACAGCCGATGAATATGACCCAAAAGAGAGCAAAGATAAGAAGCAAGACGACCGTTAAAATTTCAGAAAACAGTTTATGTTTTTTTATTTTAAAATATCTGTTCATCACTTTAAACTACCGAATCAAGATTCTCAACATTTTATTCAGTATAGTCTATTTTAAATTGGTTGTCAATATTTATGCTGTGATTTTCAGAAAATGCAAGTCAAGATAGTGTTAGAATATGCCTTGCTATGCTGTGTTTTTGGTTAACGCCGAAACAAAAGGACTGTTCTGAAAACAGAGCAGTCCCAAAATGTATTATACGATAACCTTTGAAAGGAAGTCCTTTGTTCTCGGGTTCTGAGGATTTGAGAAAATCTCTTCCGGACTTCCCTCTTCAAGAATTTTTCCTTCGTCCATGAAGATGACTCTTGAAGCAACCTCTCTGGCAAAGCCCATTTCGTGGGTAACAACTGCCATGGTCATACCCTCGTGTGCAAGCTCTTTCATAACGTCAAGAACCTCTCCGACCATTTCGGGGTCAAGGGCACTCGTTGGCTCATCAAAGAGCATGACCTCAGGCTCCATACAGAGCGCGCGGACAATTGCAACACGCTGCTTCTGTCCGCCGGAAAGCTGGCTGGGATAGTCGTTTGCTCTGTCGGCAAGTCCGACCCTTTCAAGCAGCTCCATTGCCTTTTTCTCGGCGTCAGCCTTGCTCTTTTTAAGGAGCTGAACCGGAGCACTGGTCATGTTTTTCAGGACAGTCATGTTCGGGAAAAGGTTAAAATGCTGGAATACCATCCCCATTTTCCGGCGGTGGAGGTTGATTTTGGTCTTCGGGTCAGTTATGTCCTGACCGTCAAATATGATTTTTCCGCTTGTCGGAATTTCAAGGAGGTTCAGCGAACGCAGAAGCGTTGACTTTCCGCTTCCGGAGGGTCCGATAATAACGAGAACTTCGCCGTTGTGAATGTCGCAGTTTACGCCGTCAAGAGCCTTGACCTTTCCGCCGAGATAATACTTTTTGAGTTCTTCAACGTGAATAAGAACATTGTCAGCGCTCATTTCTACGCAGCCTCCTTTCAAGTGCCGTGAAAACGGAAGTGAGAACAATAACCGTCAAAAGGTAGATTGCGGCGACGGCAAGAAGAGGTATAAACGCCTCAAAGGTGCGACCTCTGATCTGGTCGCCTGCTTTTGTCAGATCTGTGATTCCGACATAGCCGGCAACTGACGTTTCTTTCAGAAGGGCAATTGCTTCGTTGAGGAGAGTCGGAAGAACAGTTTTTATTGTCTGTGGAATAACGATGTTATTCATTGTTCTGACATAGCCGAAGCCAAGGGAACGTCCTGCTTCAAACTGACCTTTATCAATTGACATTATGCCGCCCCTGAATATTTCGGCAACGTAGGCAGCCGAGTTGAAGCCGAAAGCGGCAATTGCAACTATAACTCCGTTGTCCTGTGAAACAAGGATGACAAAATACCAGATCATGAGCTGAACAACAACGGGAACACCTCTGATAATGGTGATGTATACCTTGCAGATTGTGTTGAGAACTTTGAAAATCCAAAAGCCAAAGCCGCCCCGCAGTTTCAGCGATTCTTCGTTTTTGTCATAGGAAGAACGGATCATTGCCAGGATAACGCCTATCACAAAGCCGATGAGCAGAGCGAAGAATGTGATGATAAGCGAGTTTTTGAAGCCTTCAACCAGCCACTTCCAATAGCCGTTGGCTATGAAGCAATTGTTTAATTTTTCAACGAATTGAGCAAACCATTCCTTCACTTTTATACCTCCTCGAAAAATAATATTGTATCAAAAAAGGAAGCGGAGAATTTCCGCTCCCTTTTATAGCAAGTTAAAAATTTCCTTATTCAGCGGGGATATACTTGTCAACGATTGCCTTGACTGTGCCGTCAGCGGTGAGCTCTTTGAGAGCGTTGTTGACCTGAGTGAGAAGCTCAGTGTTCTCCTTGGCAATTGCGATTGCATAATTTTCCTTGACCCATTCGCCGTCAAGAATTGCAAGACCTTCGTTAGCGCTTACAAAGTTCTTTGCGGGCTCATTGTCGATGATGACAGCGCTGACTTTTCCGGCTTTGAGAGCCTGAACAGCGTCTGCACCGTTCTTATAACGGGTAACATTTTCTTCACCGTAGCCGCCGTTTTCAACTGTATCCGAAGCGTAAATGTCGCCGGTGGTGTCCTGCTGAACGCCGATCTTCATTGAGCCGTCGCCTTTAAGGTCGTCGATGCTCTTGATTGCGGAATCCTCGGTAACGATAACAACCTGAATTCCGGTTGCATAAGAATCAGAGAAATTGACGCTCTTGAGTCTTTCGTCGGTAACTGTCATACCTGCCATGCCCATATCGAACTTGCCGGTCTGAACGCCGCCGATGATGGTTCCGAATTCAACGTCCTTGATTTCGAGTGTCATGCCGAGTTTTTCAGCAATTTTTCCTGCGATTTCAATGTCAATGCCTGCATAGCTGTCGCCGTCCTTGAATTCATAGGGCGGGAAGTTTGCGTTTGTAGCCATTACAAGGGTTTTCTTTTCAGCAGCGTCGGAAGAACCTGCAGGAGCTGAGGTGGATTCGTTTGTGCTGGAATTTCCGCAGGCAACAAAGGCAAAAACCAAAAGTGCTGCGAGAACGAGTGCCAATACTTTTTTCATTTTTATTACCTCCTAAATTGATTGCGAGGCTATTCTAGCACTGTTATTCACAAAAGTCAAGGACGTTTTGCATTTTTTTGCAGATTTGCGCAAAATAATGAATAATTTACCATGAAACAAATGGATATTGTGCATAACATAAGAAAACCGCACGGCTGAATGAAACAACCGTGCGGTTCCTTAGAATGACGAATCAATACATTCCGCCGCCCTGAGCCATTGCAGCAGCCTGAGCTGCGTCTGCTGCCGGATCGGGAATGTCGGCAACGAGCGATTCGGTGGTGAGAACCATCGAAGCTACGGAAGCCGCGTTCTGGAGAGCGGAGCGCGTAACCTTTGTCGGATCAAGAATTCCCGCTTCTGCCATGCAGACATATTCTTCCTTGGCAAAGTTGAAGCCGTAGCCGGTCTTTCCGCTTGAAACAATTTCGTTGATGATGACAGAACCTTCAAGACCTGCGTTCTTTGCAATCTGACGAACGGGTTCTTCAATCGCTTTCATAACGATTCTGATACCGGTCTTTTCGTCGGAATCCTCGGTGGTGTCAAGCAACGCTTTGACAGCCGGAATTGCATTGAGGAGAGCAACACCGCCGCCTGCAACCATGCCTTCTTCAACGGCAGCCTTTGTTGCGGCAAGAGCGTCCTCAATTCTGAGCTTCTTTTCTTTCATCTCGGTTTCGGTTGCTGCGCCGACCTTGATTACTGCTACGCCGCCTGCGAGCTTGGCAAGGCGCTCCTGAAGCTTTTCGCGGTCAAATTCCGAAGTTGCGGCTTCAATCTGGGCTTTGATCTGTCCGACGCGGGCTTTGATTGCGTCCTTGTCGCCTGAACCGTCAACAATGATGGTATTTTCCTTTGTAACCTTGACCTGGCGTGCTGAACCGAGCATATCAACGGTTGCTTCTTTGAGTTCAAGTCCGAGGTCTGAGGTGATAACCTGACCGCCGGTGAGGGTGGCGATGTCCTGGAGCATATCTTTTCTCCTGTCGCCGAAGCCGGGAGCCTTGACGGCAACGCAGGTGAATGTTCCGCGCAGCTTGTTGAGGAGGAGGGTTGCGAGTGCTTCGCCTTCAACATCCTCGGCAATGATTACAAGCTTTTTGCCTGCTTGAAGCACCTGTTCAAGCAGAGGAAGAACTTCCTGAATATTTGAAATTTTCTTGTCGGTGATGAGAATTGAAGCGTCGTCAATAACAGCTTCCATTTTGTCTGCATCGGTTGCCATATACGGAGAAATGTAGCCACGGTCAAACTGCATTCCCTCAACAACTTCCTTGCAGGTTTCTGCGGTTTTGGATTCTTCAACGGTGATTACGCCGTCGGTGGTAACGGTTTCCATTGCTTCGGCAATGAGCTTGCCTACTGTTTCGTCAGCGGATGAAACAGTAGCAATTCTTGCAATGTCCGCCGAGGTGGTAACGGGGATGGAGTTGGTTTTGACGGCTTCAACCGCTGCGTCAACAGCCTTTTTGATGCCCTTTTTGACAACCATCGGGTTTGCACCGGCGGCAACATTCTTCATGCCTTCGCGGACAAGCGCCTGAGCAAGGAGGGTGGCGGTTGTTGTTCCGTCGCCGGCAACATCGTTTGTTTTTGTTGCAACTTCCTTGACGAGCTGAGCGCCCATGTTTTCAAAAGCGTCTTCAAGTTCAATTTCTTTTGCAATCGTAACGCCGTCGTTCGTGATGAGCGGAGCGCCGTATTTCTTGTCGATCACAACGTTTCTGCCCTTGGGGCCGAGGGTGATTTTTACTGTATCGGAAAGTTTATCTATACCGCTTTGAAGAGCCTTTCTTGCTTCTTCGCCGTAAATGATCTGTTTAGCCATAATACTGTTCCTCCCTTATTATTCAACAATTGCAAGAATGTCGCTCTGACGTACGATGGTATATTCAACGTCATCAACCTTGACTTCGGTGCCGGAGTATTTGCCGGCGATTACCTTGTCGCCTACATGAACATACATTTCAACGTCTTTTCCGTCAACAACTCCGCCGGGACCGACGGCAACAACCTCTGAAAACTGGGGCTTTTCCTGCGAAGCGCTGGTGAGAATGAAACCGCTTTTGGTGGTTTCTTCAATTTCGGTGGGTTTCAGAACAACTCTGTCAAGAAGTGGTTTAATTTTCATAGAATTTATCCTCCAATCATTACATTGCTAATTTTTAGCACTCGCTATCTCTGAGTGCTAATGTATATTGTAGCCATTTTTTTTGAAAAATCAAGTCTTTTTTGAAAATAATGGAAGTTTTTTTAAAAAAGTTTCTGAATTCAAAAAAGTGCCTCTTGAAATAATATTACAGGAATAACAGATAAATGATAGTATAAGGAGAGCAGAACATGAGAAAACGCGCCGTATGCCTTTTTTCACTATTTTCGCTTTGTCTTTTGTTTCTGACCGTAAGAATTATTGCAATCTCGGCACGGGATTATTCCGCGGCGGCGCAAAGCGCGGGGAGAAAAACAATTGAACTCGGTTCTTCACGCGGAAAGATTTATGACAGAGCCTTAAATCCGCTTGTTGACTGCGAAAGCCGCCTTGTTGCCGTTTTTACTCCCGGCGTCGGCACAAAAAAGACGCTTGGAGAGCTTTTCGGAACGGAAAGAGCAAAAGAGATTGTTGAAAGCGGACGTCCCTTTTCGGCTGAGGTGAAAAAAAGGATAAACAACGAGTATATCAGAACATTTGAGATACCGATAAGATATAACTCGTCCCTTGCATGTCAGCTTGTCGGCTATGTTGACCCGGAAAGCGGCAATGGCATTTCCGGAATTGAAAAGGGATACAACGATTATTTAAAGGAAAACGGCGGAAAGCTTTCGGTCAGTTTTGAGGTTGACGCGGCAGGACGGGTGCTGCAAGGGTTCGACAAGGAAATCAGGGACGAAAACTTTTCTTCAAAAGCGGGTGTTGTTCTGACCGTTGACGGCAGAATTCAGAAGCTGACGGAAGCGGCGCTGGAAAAAAGCAGCATCACAAGCGGCTGTGCCGTTGTTATGCACGTTCTTACCGGGGAGATTCTTGCAATGGCAAACAAACCCTCGTTTGACCGGAACAACCTTGCCGCCGCGTTGAAGTCGAAGCTGTCGCCGTTTGTGAACAAGACGCTTGAAGCATACAGCGCGGGCTCGGTTTTCAAAAGCATCATTGCCTCATACGCGCTCGAAAGCGGAATTGATGAGAAAACGAAATTTACCTGCAAGGGAAGCTGCAGAGTCGGCGACACGGTTTTCACCTGTTATAATGAAAAAGCGCATGGAGAGCAGACAATGAAGCAGGCGCTTTGCAATTCATGTAATACCTATTTTGTGAACCTGATTGAACGGCTTGACACAGACGGGCTTCTGCTGTTCTGCCGTAATCTGGGGTTTGAAAGGCAGACAAAGCTCGCGGAAAACGTTCTCGGTGCGAGGGGCTGTCTGCCGGAAAGTGAGCTTTTGCGCCTGCCGGGAGAACGGGCAAATTTTTCTTTCGGTCAGGGAAGGCTTTCGGTTACGCCGGTTCAGCTTGCCGCCGCATATAATGCAATTGCCACCGGTTATTATTCTGAGCCTACCGCAGTTTACGGTCTTGCAAACGAGGACGGGCTTGTTAAAAAAGCACCGTCAGGGGAAAAACGACGGGTGCTTTCGGACAATACAGTCAGAAAAATGAAAAAGCTGCTTCTTGCCGTTGTGTCAGGAGGCAACGCCCAAAAAGCTAAAAGCCGCCTTTTAAAGCTTTGCGGAAAAACGGGAACGGCGCAGAGTGGAATTTTTGAGGACGGACGGGAAATCTGCCGGACGTGGTTTGCAGGGTTCTTTCCGGCGGAGAATCCGCACTATATCATTGTTGTGATGAACGAGGACGGCGAGGGCGGAAGCGTTGAATGTGCACCGGTATTCAGAAAGATTGCAGAAAATATTGTTACGGGTGATTGACTTCATGGCGGCATATATGGTAGAATCTAGTAAATAAGTGGCAAGAAACCACAAAAAGGAGGCAATACCATGGATAACGAAATCACCACCACGGCACCGGCAGAGGAAAACGGCAATGATATTTTTGCTTCATTCATTGAAATGATCAAGGGTATTCTCAAAACCATTCTTCCGATTATCGGTCTTGACTTTTTGGTAAAGTATCTTTAATCTGTTGAAAGCCGCCTGTGGCGGCTTTTGGTTTTGTGCTTCGGCTGTTTTTACTGATCTTCGGTTATTTTTGTTTTTACTCTTGACAAGTATGGAAAAATAGTGTATTATTTCCCAGTCGCTTGTGAACGGCGTTATATGAGGGCATAGCTCAGTTGGTTAGAGTACTTGCTTGACATGCAAGGGGTCGGTGGTTCAAGTCCACTTGTCCTCACCATAAAAGTATTCCCGAAACCTTTATTTACAAAGGGTTTCGGGTGTTTTTTTGTTCGCCGTTTTTTCCGGGACCTTTTTCGGTTCAACCTCTGCCGCAGTTATGCGTTTAATATTGATGCTTTTTTGACCGAAAAGCTTACCGAAGCGATGATTGCTGTAATTTGTCGACCGCTCCTTAACTAACTTTAACTTGACAAAAACAAGGACTGATAGTACAATTTTATTGTATATAATGCCGATAGATTAGCACATTTTAATACATAAAAGGGAGCTGTTTCTATGAATATGTTATTAAACTCAGTAAAAGTCAGATTTTTATCGCTCATTCTTGCCGTTATGATGACTTTGGGTCTGTATGCACCGGTAAGCATTGAAATTACGGGTGCGCCGGAAAAAAGCGGAAACGCAGTTCGTGTTGTTTCCTTTAATCTTCGCTGCAAGGATGATGTTTACGGAAAAGTTGAAAACCGCGGAATGTTCATCTCTGCCGCGCTCAGGAATTATGCTCCCGACTCATTCGGTGTTCAGGAGGCCACCGAAAAATGGCTTTCAATCCTCGATTCAGAGCTGGGCGAAAGCTACGCAAGAGTCGGCGTTGGACGCGACAGCTCAAAGAACACGGAATACAGTGCTGTTTTTTATCGCAGGGATAAGTTTGACCTTGTTGACGAGGGTACAATCTGGCTTTCCGAAACTCCTCAGGTTGCCGGTTCAAAGTTCTTCTGCTCCTCAATGCCGCGAATCTGCACATGGGCAACGCTCAGAAACAAGCAGACCGGCGAGATATATACCCACATCAATACTCACCTTGATCATCTTCTTGAAAGAGCAAGAGTATGTCAGGCTGACGTTCTTCTTTCAAAAGTCGGGGAGCTTGCAAATTACGGACCGGTTGTCTGCACCGGTGATTTCAACGCAGATGAAGAAAGCAAAACCTACGCAAAAATGACTGCCGTGCTTGACGACAGCCGCATTGTTGCCAAAGCAAGCGAAAGCGGAAAGACCTTTCATAACTACGGCAGAGGCGACATAGTCAACAGTTCGGCAATCGACTTTATTTTTGTTTCAAAGGGTACTGAGGTTGAGCAGTACAAAATTATCAGAGACACCGTTGAAAATATGTATCTCTCAGACCATTACGGAATTATGGCAGACATCTGCTTCTAATAAGGAGGAAAACCGGAATGAGACAGTATATTTCTTTAAACCAGGGCTGGACATTTGAAAAGAAAGGTGAAAAAACAACAGTTGATCTTCCGCATACATGGAATGCTCTTGACGGTCAGGGCAGTGAGCCGACGTATTACCGCGGAAAATGCGTCTACACAAAAATCATTGAACGCCAGTCCGGAATAACCTACCTTGAATTCAAGGGTGTCAACGCCGCCTGCACTGTTTATATCAACGGCAGGAAAGTCGGCTCCCACCTCGGCGGATATTCGACTTTCAGATTCAACGTGACTGATTTCCTTTCTTCACCGAAGAATTTTCTGACCGTTGAGGTTGACAATTCTCCCATTCGTGAGGTATATCCGGAAACAGCCGACTTCACGTTTTACGGCGGAATCTATCGTGATGTAAATCTTATCTACGACGTTGAAAAGCAGCATTTTTCGCTTGATGACTGCGGAAGCTGCGGAGTGTATATTACACCGAAAAATAACGGAGACGTACTTGTCAAGGCGCTTATTTCCGGCTATGAAACCGGTGTAAAAGTTGTTTATGAGGTTTTTGACCGCGACGGAAAGCTTGTTGCAAAAGCAGGCAACAGAGCAAGGCTCCACGTTGCCGAGCCGCACCTTTGGAACGGACTTGAAGATCCTTATCTTTATACGCTGCGCGCTTCGCTTTATATGGAATCAAGGCTTGTTGACCGCGTTGAAAGCCGCTTCGGTTTCAGAGAAATTCGGTTTGACGCAAACGAAGGCTGCTTCCTTAACGGAAAGCATATCAAGCTCAAAGGTGTTTCCCGCCATCAGGACAGAGAGGGTCTCGGAAATGCGCTGACAATCAATGAGCACCGCGAAGACCTTGAACTTATCCGCGAGGTTGGCGCAAACTCAATCCGCCTTGCCCACTATCAGCAGGCTGATGAGTTTTATTCACTGTGCGACGAAATGGGCTTTCTTGTCTGGGCAGAGGTTCCCGTAATTTCGCGTTTTTCAAAGAAAAAGCAGGAGAATGCTCTTTCTCAGCTTGAAGAACTCATCAAGCAGAACATGAATCATCCGTCAATCTTCTGCTGGGGCATTGAAAACGAAATTACGATTCAGGGAGCTTCTCCTGCTCTTGTTTCTTCAATTGAAGAGCTCAACGACCTTGCTCACGGGCTCGATGTTTCCCGTCCCACAACCTGCGCTCAGCTGACAATGTGCCCGATTGAAAGCGAGCTTAACAACATTACCGATATAATGGGCTACAATCACTACTACGGCTGGTATATGAAAACCTGCGACGGAATTGACGAATGGCTTGAAAAGTTCAGAGCCGCTCAGCCAACGGTGCCTTTGTGTCTTTCCGAATACGGAGCAGAAGCTGTTCTCGGCTATTACAGCGATGACCCGGCTCAGGGTGATTACAGCGAAGGCTATCAGTCGCGCTTTCATGAGCACTATCTCAGAACCATCAACAGTCATGACTGGCTCTGGGGCTCATACGTCTGGAATATGTTTGACTTCGGCTCCTCAGTCAGAAATGAGGGCGGCGTCCGCGGAAGAAACAACAAAGGTCTTATTTCCTTTGACAGAAAAACGAAAAAAGACGCTTTCTTTATGTATAAGGCTTTCTGGTCGGACGAAAAGTTTGTTCACATTGAGGGCGGACGTTATGAATGTCGTATGATCGGAAAACGCACGTTCAGGGTAATTTCAAACTGCAACGAGGTCACGCTCAAATGCGGACGGTATAAAAAGACGATTCAGGGCGAGCATGTTTTCACTTTCGACGATGTACCCATCAAAGAGGGCGACAACAAGGTGACTGCTTCTGCCGGTGATATTGAAGAAACCGTAGTTTTCAAGGGCGTTGAGGAATATCCCCGCTCATATTCATTGCCTGACGGAGCAACAACAATGGTTCGCAACTGGTTCGTTCCCAAGGGCGAAAATATCGACCCTGAATATCTCAGCACAGAAGATACAATCGGAGAAATTCTCAAAAATGAGGACATCAGGGGAATGGTGAGCGGCGTTGCCGGAATGCTCATTTCAAGTCCGCTCATCAAAATTGTTTCTCCGATAAAGCTCAAAACGCTTCTCGGACTGAAATTCATTCACATCAGTGATGACATGAAGGAGCTTGCCGAACAATATCTTCAAACGATAAAGAAATAAGGAGGATCACCCAATGGAAAAGCAGAAGACACTGCGTCCTTTTTCAATGAGGGACAAATGGGGCTACGCCTTTGGCGATTTGGGCTGCGGTCTTTCGTTCTCACTTGTTTCAACCTATATGCTGCTTTTCTATACGCAGCATATAGGTCTTGAAACAAGGCACTGGGAATGGATAATCGTGGTTTCAAAGGCATGGGATGCCGTTAACGATATTCTTATCGGCAACATGGTTGACCGAAAAAGAATCAGCAAAAAGAGCAAGTTTACTCCGTGGATACTCATCGGCGGCGTCGGTCTTGTTTTTCTGACTGTTATGATCTTTTTTGCACCGGCTCAGCACTTTTCAAAAGCAGGAAAAATTGTCTGGTGCCTGGTTTCCTATTGTCTGTGGTCGGTTGCCTATACGCTTGTAAATGTTCCTTACGGCTCGCTCCATTCAATAATTACCGACGATTCAAAGCAGAGGACAACCCTTTCAACCTTCCGCAGCATCGGCGCGGGAATTGCAATGGTTTTCGTAATGCTTCTGCCTAAAATCGTTTATGAAAAGGCGCCCGACGGAACAGATGTGATAATCGGCAACAGAATTTTTGTTGTTTCAATAATTTTTTCCGCGGTCGCAATGGTTTTCCTTTTCCTGATGACGCGCATGGTTACCGAACGCGTACCTTATGGCGAAGTGCCCGACAATATCAACTATGTGTCTGCGCTCAAAAGCTTTTTCTCAAACCGACCGATGGTGGGCGCAACGCTGGCAACTGTTGCTTCCGTTGTTTTCTACAATTCGGCAATGTCCATGAACAACCTTGTTTTTCAGTATTATTTCAATGATGCGAAAAAGACGACTATTGCAACCTTCGCTTCATATATTCCGCTTGTTCTGCTCATGCCCTTTGCGAACAAGCTGGTTTCAAAATTCGGAAAGAAAAACATTATTACGATTTTCGGAATTGTCAGCGCCGCTGCCGGAGTAATTATGCTGCTTTTGCCTATCGGCAGGGACAGTGCGGGAATGATTATGTATATTGCCGGTCTGATGGTTGTCAATGTCGGCAACTGCCTGTTCCAGATTATTGTCTGGGCAATCATTGTTGACTGCATTGAGCTGAATCTCAGGAAAAAGCACGTTCATGAGGAAAGCTCGCTTTATGCAATCTATTCATTTTTCAGAAAGTTTGCTCAGGGAATCGGCTCGGCTCTCGTTGCCCGCTCGCTTTCAATGATCGGCTTTGTTGAGGGAAAAAATGCCGTTCAGCCGGAGAGCTTCTGCAACGGAATCAAAAACCTCTATATAGGTTTTATGCTCATCGGAACTGTTATCATGGTTATTTGCATGAAGTTCATTTACAGCATCGACAAGAAAAAAGAGCAGGAGCTCGGCGTACACTAAGAAGAAAAACTCAAAGCATAAGGATTGCAACTCAGAAAAAATGTGGGACTGCACTGATTTGTTTCAGAACAGTCCCACTTGTTTTTAAAAAAAGAATCAGCCGAAAACAAAAGAAAAGGTGTTTTCGGCTGATTTGCTCTTCTGACGTCAATTATTCTATCGGACCGAGGTTCTTATCCTCTCCGGCGCTGATGAGACGCTTGAGAATACCCATGAGGGTATTGATGAGTTCAAGAATAAAATCAAGGTCGATTTTTCCAAGCAGTTTTTCCATATACATTTCTCCTTTTTGTTTTCTTCATTGCCCGTTAATATTAGCAATATTTTTTAGTGAAATTGTTAACTAAATCAAAACAAAAAATAAAGAGTTGTAAAGGTTCTGTTCATTTGTCCTGCTTTTTCTCTTTTTTTATTCAGTTTACAACATTTTTCGGACTGCCGCTTACAAAGGCTTTTACGTTTTCGATGAAAATGTTCATGAGCCTTGTTCTTGCTTCAAAACTTGCCCAGGCGATATGCGGAGTGATGAAGCAGTTTTTTGCGCCGATGAGGACATTGCCGTTCCTCGGCGGTTCGGCACAGAGTACATCAAGACCTGCGCCGGCAATTTCACCGCTGTTCAGCGCGGCGGCAAGGTCGTTTTCGTTGATAACCGGGCCGCGCGAGGTGTTGATGAGGAACGCGCTCTTTTTCATTTTTGAAAGGAAGTCGGCGTTGACGAGCCCCTTTGTGCCCTCGTTCAGCGGGCAATGGAGTGAGATTACGTCGCTTTCTTCAATGAGCTTTTCAAGTGTGCAGAATTCAACCGTTCCACTGCCGCTGTAAGTGTGTGTGTTCGGAGAATAGGCAAGAACACGCATTCTGAAAGCATTTGCAATTTCCGCAACGGCAGAGCCGATTTTTCCGAAGCCGACGATTCCGAAGGTTTTTCCGGCGAGCTCAACAAGCGGAGACTTCCAATAGCAGAAGTGAGGACTGTTTTCCCATTCTCCGTTTTCAACGCTTTCGCTGTGGAGTGCAACTCGGTTTGTCAGTTCAAGCAAAAGCGCAAAAACAAGCTGCGCAACGCCGTCTGTGCTGTATGCCGGAATGTTGGAAACGGCAATGCCCCTTTCCCTTGCGGCTTCGCAGTCAATAATGTTGAAGCCGGTTGCAAGGACGGCAATATATTTGAGACGCGGCAGCTGTTCAATGAGCTGCCTTGTTATAGGCGTTTTGTTTGTAACAAGAATATCTGCGTCAAGGCTGCGTTCAAGAACAAGTTCCGGCTCTGTGATGTCATAGATTTCATATTCATCAACAATATCACTCAGCGCGTCCCACGAAAGGTCGCCCGGGTTTTCGGCGTAGCCGTCAAGGATAACAAGTTTCATTTTGTGCCTCCGGTTGTAAAATTGATGGTGTAATTATATCATGTTTTTGGCTGTTTGTCAGCAAATCGGGAAAATATTGACTGAAATATTCTCTAAATCATTGACCGATTGTAAAATATACTATAATATATACGTATAGTAAAATGCATGAATACCGCTCGCTGCGGAGAAGGAGGTGAGCAGTTGGGCGAAAACAAAAAAGAGAAAAAGCGGACATATATTCTCAATATTATTGCGTTTATCTGCTTTTCAACTGCACTGGTTCTTATAGTTTTGCTCCGCCTTTTTCAGGTTCAACAGGTTGTTGAATGGTATAACAAATATACCGATACGCTCAAAAATTTTGAACTCTGGATTCAGTCCAACGGCTCAACCTGGGTTTCGGTTCTAATAATAATTCTGAACTATGCACTCAAAGGCGTTATTCCGTGGTTTCCGCTTTCGTGCATCTGCGTTGCAGTCGGCGTCATTTTCAAGTGGTATTACGCTCTTGCAATCAACGCCGTCGGAATGACTGTTCTTTTCACAATCAGATTTTTCTGGGGCAAAAGCTTCGGCGGCGGAAACGCCGAAAAAATCCTTTCAAAATATGACCGGGCACACACCATTGTTGACAAAAGCAAGCTTGGTTCAACGGTTATTCTTTTTCTTTTGCGCCTTGTTCCGGCAATGCCGGTCAATTCTGTCAGTCAGCTTTACGGAACGACTGACATCAGCTTCTGGAAATACATTCTGGTCTCGCTTGCGGGTTTTTCCTATAAGCTGTTTTCATTCACCCTGATAGGTCATAATTTCTTTGACCCGATGTCCGCAAGCTTTGTCGTTCCTTTGATTCTGCTTTCGCTTTTCAGCGGAATTGTTGTTCTTTCTCTTAACGGGATGATAAGCCTGACCAAGCTGACAAAGCCTAAAAAAACCGAAAACAATAATAGTGAAGAAGGTTGAAACAATGAGCACCTACAACGAAGTGAAAAAAATTCTTGAAGAAAAGCGGCTTGACGAAAGCCTTGCCGCTGCTTACACAAAGGCTAATTTTGGCGCACAGTATGAGCGCTTTGCCGCCGTTCTTTCCGATTTTGCCGAGCAATACGGCGAAAACGCGGAAAGGGAAATTGCCCTTTTCTCCGCTCCCGGAAGAACGGAGGTGGGCGGAAACCACACAGACCACAACCACGGAAAGGTTCTTGCCGCCTCGGTTGACCTTGACGCCGTTGCCGCCGCTTCAAAAAACGACGAGAATATCGTCCGCGTCAAATCAAGGGGATACAACATTGATATTGTTGACCTTTCGGACCTTGAAGTCAGCGAAAAAGACGCAGGAAAAAGCCGCGCTCTTGTTCGCGGAGTTGTTGCCCGTTTTAAAGAGCTTGGCTACAACATCGGCGGCTTTGACGCAACGACGGCTTCAAAGGTTCTGTCCGGCTCCGGTCTTTCGTCCTCGGCGGCGTTTGAAGTTCTTGTCGGAACAATTCTCAATCATCTTTACAATGACGGAAAAATCAGTCCCGTTGAAATTGCAAAAATTGCTCAGTATGCCGAAAATGTGCATTTCAAAAAGCCCTGCGGTCTGCTTGACCAGATGGCTTGCTCGGTCGGCGGCTTTGTCACAATCGACTTTGCCGATCCGTCGAGTCCTGTTATTGAAAGCGTGAGCCTTGATTTTGAAAAAACAGGGCACAGCCTTTGTATTGTTGACACCAAGGGCAACCATAGCGACCTTACCGATGAATACGGCTTTGTCAGAAGCGAAATGGAGGCCGTTGCAGCCTTCTTCGGGAAAAAAGTTCTGCGTGAGGTTACGAAGCAGCAGGTTGTGGAAAACGCGGGAGAAATTGCCGGAAAAACGGGAGAAAGGGCCGTGCTCAGAGCACTGCACTTTTTCAATGACAACGAACGTGTTGAAAAAGAGGTTGCCGCGCTGAAAGCGGGAGATTTTGAAGCTTTCAAAGCCTTGGTTATTGAAAGCGGATTTTCTTCATACATGTATAACCAGAATGTCTATTCAAACAAGGAGCCGAAATCACAGCCGCTTTCGCTCGCTCTCGCTCTCAGCGAAGAGCTGCTCAAAGGCAAAGGCGCATGGCGCGTTCACGGCGGCGGTTTTGCGGGAACAATTCAGGCATTCGTTCCGAATGAGCTTCTTGGAAGCTATACACGCGTGATGAAGAGTGTTTTCGGTGACGATTGCTGCTATGTTCTGAACATACGTCCGATAGGCGGAGCCAGATTCATCTGAGCTTTATAACGGGGAGAAGATATGATTATGAAGAAAACATTGAATAAAGCTCTGTGCCTTTTGCTGTGCCTTGCAATGCTTTCACCTGCATTTTCGCTGTGTGTTTTTGCGGCCGGCAAAAAGCCGGAAGCGGTCAAAGGACTGAAAGCAGCTTCAATAACTGCTGAAAGCATTACGCTTTCATGGAACAAAACCAAAAATGCCGACGGCTACCGCGTATATTGCCTGAACAAAAAGACGGGCAAATGGGTTTCAGATGGTACTGTGACAAAACCGCAGTATACGGACAAAAAGCTTTCTCCGGGAAGCGTGTACTCATATAGAGTCAGAGCTTTTTCAAAAAGCGGGAGCAAAAAAGTGTTCGGCGCTTATTCCACTCAGCTTAATGTTCTGACCAACCCGAACGCTGCAAGCTCTCTCAAAGTCAATTCAGTAACGGGAAGCAGTATTTCAATTTCCTGGAAGGCAGGCGCCGGCGCGTCCGTATATGAAGTTTTTCAGCGCGCAGACGGAATTGCGGACTTCATTAAGGTTGCAACCGTCAGTTCAACTTCATATAAGGCGAATAATCTTATTTCAAAAACGGGCTATGAGTTTTATGTCAGAAGCATTGCAAAAAGCGGAAAGCTGCAGGCTGTTTCCGCAAAAAGCAAGACAGTCAAGGCAAAAACAAAGCTCGGCGCGGTCAAAGAAATCAGCGTTTCCGGCTCGGAAAACAGTCTGAGCATTTCGTGGTCTGCTGTCCGCGGCGCAAACGGCTACCGCGTGTATGTTTATGACAAGGAAAGCAGAAAATGGATCGGCTTTTCAAAGCAGAAAGAAAGGTATATAGTTTTTGAGTCGGTTGACCGTTCAGTCGATATTCAGCTCAGAATACGGACATACGACGAAAAAACATCTGTTCTGAGCAAAACGTTCAATCTGCGCACTTTGCCGGCAGCTCCCACAGGTCTGAAAGCTGCAACGGGTGCGGACGGAATTGCGCTTAAATGGGACGCAGTTAAGGGTGCGTCCGGTTACAGAATTGACCGCTATAATGCCGCGGACGGAACATGGAAAAAGGTCGGCATTTCAGGAAAGAACTCTTTTGTTGACAAGAGTGTTACCGAAACCAGCGTATATACATACAAGGTCTGCGCATTTACCGTCAGCGGAGAAACCGTAATCTACGGCGATTATTCTTCATCGGTGTATCATGAATACCGCTCTGTTGAAGAGCCGGACAGTATTTACAGCCAAGAGCTTGAAAAAAGCGGCGTAATAGGCTATCTGTATGATCCGGTCCGCAATGTTTTTTATACCGCCGCAGACCCATGGCAGAGAAACTTCGGCTTCAATGCTATTTATGACACAGTTGCTCCGTTCACGCTGCTCAATTACGCCACCGTCCGTTTCAAGTTCAGGGCTGACGGAAAGGACTGGATGATTCAGGCGTGGAAGGGTCAGTACGGACTTGTTTTCTACGGTGCGGAGGTCGGCGTTTATACCAAGCCGACGGACCGCAATGTTGAGCATTATGACTGCGCTTCGGACAGCGATATGCTCAAAATGGCAATGACCTTCTATAAAAAGAGCGGTATAACTCAAAGGTGGGTGAAACGCTTTGAACGTCCCTACGGCACCTATTGGTGGTGCACCGGCTTCAAGCCGGGAAACAACGGCTACAACTTTTCAATTTACCGCCTCGACGTCAGAATCACAATGAAAACGTTCGAAATGCTTGAAGGAATGAAAAAGGCTATGGACGGTCAGAAAATCAAATATGCTGTCAGCGGTCTTGATGTTTTCTTCACGTTTTAAATGAACCGGGTGATTGCTTTTGAAACCTTGAACAAAGCTATTGACAAGCGGAAAGAATGAGTGTATAATCAAACACCAGCAGTGAGAGCTGCCCATTAACTGAATATTTCCTTATTAAGAGTAGCTGAGGGAACAGGCCCTTTGAAGCTCGGCAACCTGCTTTTGCAAGGTGCTAAATCCTGCGGTCTTGACCGAAAGATAAGGCTTTTATCTCCGGTCGGGATTCGGCCGGAGTTTTTCTGTTACTTATCTTATTAGGAAAAATATAAATTAAAGGAGTATTGAAATGGCAAAGCATCTTTTTACCTCTGAGTCCGTTACCGAAGGACATCCCGACAAAATCTGCGACAGAATTTCCGATTCTGTTCTTGACGCAATTTTTGAAAAAGACCCCGAAGGAAGAGTCGCCTGCGAAACGGCAATCACAACCAATCAGGTTTTCATCATGGGCGAAATCAGCACCACGGCTGAACTTGACATTGAAGCAATTGCAAGAAAGGCAATCTGCGACATCGGCTATGATTCACCCGAAAAAGGCTTCGACGGCAACACCTGCAACGTGACTGTCACCCTTGACAAGCAGTCAGGCGACATTGCAATGGGCGTTGATAAATCACTCGAACTGAAAGACGGTGAAGAAGACAAATATAATCTCAACGGCGCAGGGGACCAGGGCATGATGTTCGGCTTTGCCTGCAACGAAACACCGGAGCTTATGCCGCTGCCCATTTCTCTCGCTCACAAGCTCACAAAGAAGCTCACCGAAGTCAGGAAGAACGGAACTCTTCCGTATCTTCGCCCGGATGGAAAAAGTCAGGTGACCGTTGAATATGATGATGACAAGCCCGTCGCCGTTACAGCGGTTGTTGTTTCCTCTCAGCACAGCGATGACGTTTCCCTTGAAACAATCAGAGAGGATATTAAAAAGCACGTTATTGAAGCGGTTATCCCCACTGAGCTGATGAGCGCGGAAACAAAAATATACGTCAATCCGACAGGCCGCTTTGTAATCGGCGGACCTCAGGGGGACAGCGGCCTGACCGGAAGAAAAATTATTGTTGATACCTACGGCGGATACTCACGCCATGGCGGCGGTGCTTTCTCGGGAAAGGATCCCACAAAGGTTGACCGCAGCGCTGCATACGCCGCGAGATATGTTGCAAAGAACATTGTTGCCGCAGGTCTTGCCTCAAAGTGTGAAGTTCAGCTTGCCTATGCAATCGGCGTTGCAAAGCCGGTTTCGGTTCTTGTTGAAACTTTCGCAACGGCAAAGATTCCTGAGGACAAGCTCGCCGGGATTGTCAGCAAGGTCTTTGACCTTCGCCCGGCTGCGATTATTGACGCGCTGAACCTCCGCGCTCCGATTTATCGTCCCCTTTCCTCATACGGTCACATCGGCAGAGAGGAGCTTGGTGTCTGCTGGGAAAAGACTGATAAGGCGGAAGAACTTCGCAGGCTTGCCGGCATCTGAGGATAATCTACAGCAATGCAACGGAAAGGTATGAAAGCAAAAGCGATTCTCTTGCGGTTCATGAATGTGTAATTGACAAAAACGGCTATGTTGCAGAAAAAGCGGCGGACGAACTTGAATATTTCCCTGACGAATCCGATGATTTTGAGCATTACGAGGATAAGGACAAAAACAGATATTATCCTGTAACGCTGATAGGTTGGAACGAAAAAGGGCAGGTTTTTCTGAGAAGCTCATACGATGCACTTGACTATGAATTGCTTGAAGAAAAAGGCTGAATATCCGAAAAAACGGGCTGTTCTGTGAATAAGAACGCCCGTTTTTATTTTGTTCCAGGTCATGTCACACATAAAAAAACGAAAGGAGCGTTGTTCGTCCCCTTTCGTTTTTTTCATGGGAGATAAGATTCAGACCTTAGTCTTTTCCGATGAAGCAAGCTTGTTTTCAGACTTAAAAGCATCGGTATAGTTCTCAAAAAACAGGAAGAAAATTACATATTGAAGCGGTATGATTTCAACAAGTCCCGTTCTGCCGTACCTTTGTTCAAGCAGAATGTTCATAACATAGGCGACGATTAGCGTGAGGGCAAGAATGACAAGCATTCCTAGACCGATACGCGTATACAGTTTGTTTTCCCTGCGTTTGAAAAGGCAGAAGAGAATGACTGCAACCATAATGAGAACAAAGAAAGCAACCGCCGCAACCGAATGAACAAGGTTCAGTCCGTCACCTCTGTGAGTTGTGGGGGCGGCAATGCAAAGCATTAGAACAAGCGAGCCGCTGACAGCGACAATATAAGTGAAAATATTTTTATAGCCGCTGCGTCTGAACGCAAGAATGAAATTCAGACTGAGTCCGACGCTTATGAGGGCGCAGGTTACGCCGAAGCCGAGCGGATAATCAAGTCCGGTCATACTGATTGTGAAATTCACCGGGTTTCTTACAAAGGCATAGAACGTGAAGAACAGCCACGCAGCCGCAAGGAAAAAATGGGAAACGGCAGTGAACAGGCTTGTGTCCTGAACTTTGAGGGCTTTTTCTTCGCTGTCACGCATTTTTTTTGGAGAAATGATGTTTGTATGATTGAGAACAAAAAGAACAACACCGGTGGTAACAACGGGAACAATTTCGTAAAGACCGTTTTTGCTTTTCTGTGTTCCGCCAAGAACGAGAGTCATAACAACAAAAACAACGAGAATTGCAATGCAGGCGGCTGTTCCGGAAATGAAAAGAGCTTTCACCTTTTTGCTTTTTGTCCGTCTGTAAAGCCGGCAGCAGATTATGAGAACAACCGTTGCATTAAAAACGATGTTGCCGAAGCCTGCAAGCCAGTGCAGCAGAACCGAAAACGTTGTGACCTTTCCAACGGCAGGGTCAGGCATGAGAGTTGTGGCAACAAAACCGACAAGTATGTTTGAAATCAGAAACGCTCTGTGAAGAACCGGAGCTTTAAGCCTGAACGCTCTCAGGGTATAGTTGAAATTCACAACGTTGAAAAGCGGAATAAGAATGCAGTAAATTGCCAAGAACGGCAACCTTGTCCGTCCGATGTCGCTGATTGTTGAATGCAGCGGATTTTCGAGGAAGGCAAAAGAGAAGAAATATATTCCGGCAACAACGGAAAGCAGGAACGCGGTTTTTCTTTTTTTGAGTGCGAGGGTTAACTGGTTCTCCCGGATCATTTTGATTTCCTTTCGTTTGTTTTTTTTCAATATCCGCCCCGAAAACTTGACAGCAGGCGAAAAAATAAAAAAATGTTGATTTATTCCCGGATTTGTATATAATGGTAAGTGTCGAGATATTCAACAGGTGTGGAATGATTAACACCTGTCAAATTATACACTATTTTATCTTTTTTTCAAACACTATTCAACGGGTGATTTGTTCAATAAACAACAAATATATGAATTTTTGTTGAATATCGGAGGTAAATAATGCCACACAATTCAAATAAAAATCCTCAAAAAGAGGACAGGAGAGTGAAAAGAACAAAAAAGAACCTGAGGGACAGCCTTTTTGCTCTTCTGGAAAAGAAAAATATAAATCAGATAACTGTTACGGAGCTGACTACGCTTGCTGATGTCAACCGTTCAACTTTTTATCTTTATTACAACGACATCTTTGACATGATGGAGAAAATTCAGCAGGAGATTTATGAGGTTTTTGTTGAAACGGTTGTCAATTACAAAAACGATTTCAGTGACATTGAATGCATTGTCGAATACCTTTCAGGGTTTCTTGAATTCTGCAAGGAAAATTATGCCGTCTGCCGCTTCATCACCCGCAACGACTGCAACAATCACCTTGCGGAAAAAATCAAGCTGGCGGTGCGCTGCGTTATTCCCGATTCCGCTGTGTTTTTTCCGGAGAACGACCCGAGAAATTATCTGACCACCTTTGCGCTTTCGGGTATGCTGGCAACAATTCTTGAATGGATGAACAACGGAATGAAAATTCCGGTTGAGGACATGTCAAGGTTTTTGAGCTATACATATTTTCTCGGCTCAAAAAGCCAGAAGGAAAGCGACATCTATAAAAAATACTCTATATACCGCTGAAAAGGCGGCATCAGAAAAATTCATAAACAAAGATAAACTATAAGCCATGACAGCTTTCCCGGTTGTCTGCGGCTTATAGTTTTGTTTTTGTTATTCGGAAAGGAGCTTTTCGGGAATGCGCCTTTCCCCGTAATAGAACTCTTTGTCGTGCTCGCTGATTTCGCGAACAACGCGGCAGGGATTGCCGACCGCAACCACATTTGCCGGAATATCTTTTGTTACCACAGATCCTGCGCCGATCACTGTGTTGTCGCCTATCGTGACTCCGGGCAGAATGAGTGCGCCCGCGCCGATCCAGCAGTTTCTGCCGATATGGACGGGCATATTGAACTGAAAAACCTTTTCACGCAGGGAGGGCAGAATAGGGTGACCTGCGGTTGCAACGGTGACATTCGGCGCGAGCATTGTGCAGTCACCGACATAAATGTGTGTGTCGTCAACAAGGGTGAGATTGAAGTTCGCATAAACATTTTTGCCGAAGTGAACGTGTCTGCCGCCCCAATTCGCGTGAAACGGAGGTTCGATATAGCAGCCTTCTCCGATTTCGGCAAACATTTCTTTCAGCAGCTGCGAACGCTTTTCCTGTTCAAGCGGACGTGTTGCGTTGAAGTCATAGAGCTTTTCAAGGCAAAGCAGCTGCTCGTTCATGAGGTTATCGTCATCACAGCAATAGAGCTCGCCGGAATGAAGCATTTCTTTTGTTTCACTCATTTGTTTTTCTCCAATCATATAATTTTTGTTCAGCCTTTGAGTGCAGGAACGAGTGAGGTGTCGCCGAGGAGGGTGTCCATGTTGTAAACGAAAAGAACATGTGTAAATTTTGTTTCGCTCATTACTGCTTTGAGACTGTCTGAAAAATATCTGGGGTCAATAACAACTATTTTTGAAAAATACGGAGTAAGCATCGGAAGCATACAGTTTGCGTAGGAATCCTTTAAAACAAGGAGTGTTGCAGGGGTGTCCGCCGCGGTTGAGATGATTACCTTGTCATGATTGCCGCCGAGAAAGACCTCGTACTGATTTTTTTGGCTGAGCTTTTCCTTTTCAAAGAGCGAAGCAGTTTTTCGGCTTGAACTTTCATAAAGCACCGTATATTTTCCCGCCTGCTTTTTCGGGACGCAGATTTCAATTATGTCCGCAGCGTCGTTTACGGCGGCAGAAGAGGAAAGCGTACCTTGAAACGAAGCGGAAACGGGATAAAAGGAAAAGTCTCTTTTTTTTGCGCCCAAGCTCCAGAGAGAGGAAAGCTCATTGAATGAAAGGTACGCGGCGCGGGTCGTCCAGTGGTGGTCGGTGCGGTAAAAAAGGTCGGATTTGTTCTTTTGTTTTTCAAAAACGCCTTTGCAGTCTATCCACGAAACACCCGGAATGTTTTTCCTGATGAAGCTGAAAACTCCGCTTCTGTCCCCGGGTTTCAGCGCAGTCGGGAATTTTTCCGGAAGAATATCCGAGGCATTCGGAGAAAGAATGAACGCTTTTTTCAGTTTTTTGTTTTTCCTTGAAAAATCTGTGATTGCCTTTGTCAGTTCTTTCAGCTTGACGTTATCTGCTTTTGCAGGTGCTTCAAAGAGGAATTTGTCCTTGCCGATATAAACGCCGTTTTCCTCGGTTTTTCCCGCAATGCGGTCAACCTTTGTTTTGAAAGTTATTATGCTGTCGCGGAAAGGGAACTGGTCGTTCAGATAGATTTCAAGGTTTTTTGTGAAGCTTCCGTCAAAAAGAGCGGAAAGGCTGAATTTAGGAAACTGTTTCAGAACGCGGTTTTCGTTTTCCGATTTTTCACGGTCGGGGAAAATGGCGGAAAGAAGGAAACCGCCGAAAATTATTGCGCAAAAGAATGTAATGACAGCAATACATACCGCTGTTATTGCGCGGCGATGTTTTTTTTCATTCCCGGTGGTTTTGTTCGTGTTCATCTGGTTAACCTCATCAGAATCTGAAATAAAGGAAAGGATTGTATGTGCTGCTGACGATGAAAACAATGCTGAGAATAAAGACCAAAAGATAGCCGACAGCCTGAACGGTTAATTTCATCGCCTGATTTTTAAGGGTCGGCAGCTTTTTGAAAAAGCCGAGCGCACTCAGACTCATTACGGCGAACGGGAAGAGGTTCGTTTTGAGAGTATAGAGCGTTGAATCACCGGCAAAGCCGTTTGCGCCGAACATTGAAGAGAGGAAGGAGACGGCCGAAGAAAGGTTTTCGCTTGAAAAAAAGACCCAGCCGATTATAACGATGAGCATTGTTGCAACCCGTCTGGCAGGACGTGGAAGCTTTTCGGAAAGGTTTTTGAAAACATATTTCTCCCCGATGAGCAAAATGCCGTAAAATGCGCCCCAGGCAACAAAGTTCCAGCTTGCCCCGTGCCACAGACCCGTAAGACACCAGACAACGGCGATGTTGAATATTGTTCTCGCTGTGCCCTTGCGGTTGCCGCCGAGCGGGATATATACATAGTCACGGAACCAGCCTGAAAGCGAAATGTGCCAGCGGCTCCAGAAGTCCTTGATGCTCTCGGCGCAATAGGGAAAGTTGAAGTTCTGAATAAAATCAAAACCGAACATTTTGCCGAGTCCCAGCGCCATATCGCTGTAACCGCTGAAATCAAAGTAAATCTGAAGCGTGTAGCAGAGAATTGCGAACCACGCGTCAGCGGAGCAGAGCGAGCCGGAATTTCCGGCGGTGAGGTTTGTGTAGACGGCGCCGATTGTGTTGGCAAAAAGAACCTTTTTGCCCATGCCGCGGATAAAAAAGAGTATTCCGGCGGTGAATTTTTTCAGGGTGTGAGTTCTTTCTGAAAGCTGCGTTTCAATGTCGTTATACTGAATGATGGGACCGGCAATAAGCTGCGGAAACATCGAAACATAGGTTGCGAAGTTAAGAAGGCTGTATTGAACGCTGCAATCTCCGCGATAGACGTCGATAACATAGGAAAGAACCTGAAAGGTATAAAACGAAATGCCGACAGGCAGGGCAAAGGGTTCATATTTTATGTTGAGTGAAAAAACTGAGTTTATGTTTTCAACAACAAAGCCGGAATACTTGAAAAAGCCGAGAATTCCGAGATTGAAAAGCACGGCAAAGAAAAGAAGAGCCCGGCGTTTTTTTTCGCTCCCGGCGTTTGCTTCAAGGTCAATTGCGAGATTGTAGTTGAAGATGATGCTGATAAGCATCAGGACAATATAGACCGGTTCGCCCCAGGCATAAAAAACAAGGCTTGAAAGGCAAAGAACCGCATTTTTTTTTGTAAGCTCTTTTTGCTCGTCATTTCTGAAAAGCTTTACAAAGTAAGAGAAAAGCACAACAGGCAGAAAAACAAACAAAAAAGCAGTGCTGCTGAAAACCATCGGGCAAACTCCTTTTTACAGCGCTTTTTTAAAAGCCTTGATAAATTCTTCCGGTGAGTCGGAAACGGTGAACATGATAAACTTTCCCTTTTTTTCAAGGGCGTAGTTTTCAAGCAATGCACTCTGTTCGGGAGCGTAGTTTTTGAAAAGGGCTTTCTTTTTCTCAATGCGGCTCCTGATTTTCTCAACTATTGCGTCAACGTCATCGGTGCTTTTTGTTTCAACCAAAAGCAGTTCGCGCACTTCCATAATCGAGTCTGAGGAAAGATAAATAACGTTTTCAACGTCTTTTTTGCTGAAAGAAAATTCCTTTTTCAAGGTCTGGTTGTCGCGGATTTTGAGATAGCTCAGATCTGCGGCGGAGTAAATTTTATCAAAAAGCTCTTCGGCGCTCTTTTGCCCTGCGCTGTTTTGAAAAAACAAAAAGCCGATGAAAGCAAAAAGCAGAACAACGCAGAATAACTCGCCGAATCTTTGCTTGCTCATGCGTAAATCTCCATTTCTCTCATAATATATTTCAGCCAGTATTTGCTGTAAAACGAGGCGGAAAGGTGAATTCCGTCCGCGCCGTAAAACTCATTGTGACCTTTGAAAACGGGTGTGGAATCAAGATATTCAACGCCGAGTTCCTTGCACATTCTGACAAGCCTCTCATTATATCTTGAAACATATTTAAAACGCTTCGCCGTTGCAACCGAAGTGTCAACGGGAAAAAGGAGACTGACAATTATTCTCGTATCCGGCAGCTTTTTTCTGAGCGCCTTGATGTCCTTGGTATATTGACTTATGAACGAGTCAACGTGATATTGCTGGTCGCCTATCATGTTGAGTCCGTAATGAAGAATGAGCACCTGCGGCCGGATTGAAACAAGCGTGCCGGTTACGCCTTCAAGGTGATAAAGGCTTGCACTGACCTGGGTGAAAAGGTGCTTGGAGTTAAGAATGTTATAGGCTTCGAGACCGTTCATCAGAGAATCGCCGGCAAAATATACGTTTTCAAAAACCTTTCGGTAAGAGAGCTTTCCTTTGTCAAGCAGACGGATCTGATTTTCAACCAGCTTGTTTGCGCTCAGGCGATTGAGTACGTCTTCGCGCTTTTTTTGAGCTGCCCTGACTTTTTGGTCCGCTTTTTCAACGGATAATCCAGCGTAGCTTTCAAGGACAAAAGCCCCTTTTGAAACATCGGCTGAGGGCATTGATTTATCTGAACCGGACGCGATTATGTTGTAAAGCGGATAGGCAATGATAATCAGCAGGACTAATGCAGAAAAAATGAGTCTTTTCAACATAATTCTTCTTTCTTTTCAATAGTAGACTATCATTTTACATTACGTTGGGATAACAATCAATAGGCAGACCTCATAATTCACGGTTAATTAACAAGAATTTTGTGTGCAGAATTTCAGGTGTTTCCGCCTGACCGGAGTTCCGGCTTTTTCGCAATACAGAACAAATAGCTGTCGGCACATTAAGACGAAAAAACAAAGACTATACTTCACATAAAGCTTCAACTTGTTGCTTAATGCGAAATATAGTCTTTTGTATTCCGTTTTTGCTCTTTGGTCTGCGCCGAACAAGCCGGACTCAGACTTTTTCAGGGGAAATTTTTATTTTGCAACAGCAATGTCGTATGTATCCTTTGCAATCATGAGCTCTTCGTCAGTGGGAAGAACAAGCAGTTTGAGACGGCTGTCCTCTGTGGAAATCTCAATTTCCTTACCTCTGACGTGGTTCGCTTCTTCGTCAATTTCTGTTCCGAGGAAGGCGAGCTTTTCAGCAACTCTCGTGCGGTACTGGGGGTTGTTTTCGCCGATTCCGCCGGTGAAAACAACTGCGTCAACTCCGCCCATGGCAGCGGCAAGACCGCCGATGAGCTTCGTCAGCTGGTGGCAGAACATTGATTCAACAAGCATTGCGCGCTTGTCGCCGTTTTTGGCTCTGTTTTCAATTGTGCGGTTGTCGCTGGTGGCTTCGTTGTTTTCGTCGTCAGCGGTCAAACCGAGCATTCCTGATTTCTTGTTGAGGAGGGTGTCAATTTCCTTGGCGGAGAGTCCCTCTTTTTCCATGATAAACGGAATGATTGCCGGGTCAATTGAGCCGGAGCGGGTACCCATCATGATTCCTTCGAGAGGAGTCAGACCCATCGTTGTGTCGAAGCACTTTCCGCCGACGATTGCCGAAAGGGAGGAGCCGTTGCCGAGGTGGCAGGTGACGATTCTGAGCTTTGCCGTGTCATATTTTCCGGGGTACTTCTTTGAAAGGAAGTCGGCTGTTCTCAGAGCAATATATCTGTGGCTGGTGCCGTGGAAGCCGTAGCGGCGGATTCCGTATTCCTTGTAATATTTGTAAGGAAGAGCGTACATATATGCTTCTTCCGGAATGGTCTGGTGAAAAGCAGTGTCAAAAACAGCAACCTGAGGAATGCCTTTCATGATTTTTTCGCAGACCTCAATACCCATGAGGTTGGCAGGGTTGTGGAGCGGACCGAGAGGAATACATTCACGGATTGCGTCCTTGACGCTTTCGGTTACCAGAACGGAGCCGCTGAATTTTTCTCCTCCGTGGAGAACTCTGTGACCGACGGCTGCAATTTCGTCCATTGAGGAAAGAACACCGAATTCTTTTCCGGTGAGAGTTTCAATAAGGGTGTTGATTGCGTCGGCGTGGCTTGCGTTGGGAGCAAGGGGCATTTTATCAATGACCTTGACAGCCTTTCCGTTTTCATCAGGAAGCTTGTGGGTAAAGGTGGGCAGGGGAGTTGTGAGCTGCTCAAAAATTCCGTTTGCAAGCACCTTTTCCTCCGGCATGAGAAAGACAGTGTACTTCAACGAGGAGCTGCCGGCGTTGACGATAAGTTCTTTTACACTCATTTGATAGTCTCCTTTAACATTATGTATCATTGAACGGACGGTGGCGCCCGTCATGATGATTTTTGCACCGAACATTATACCACACCATTCTTGTTTTTTCCATATATTTTTTAATTCTTTTTTGCAAAGTAAAAAAAGTGATCAGGCAATATCGGAAAAAACAATCCTCAAACTGCCCAAATTTTGGCTTTTTTTGTTGTTGAATCAGTATATTGATTTTTGATTTTCGGCGGCGTAAAATATATCCGTGATTTAAAAGGCGATCGACGCAGACGCGTATCAGCTTGGAGAAATGCTTTTAAAAAGAGAAATACGAAAGAGACAGACTTTTTAAAAGCCTGTCTCGTTTTCCTTTATTATACCGCCTTGCTTCACGAGAATTCCGCTTCGGCACAAAGGGCTGACGGGTGTTCCAAGCTGCCGTCAGTTATTGAAAGAAAGGGTGATTTTTTATGAAAAAAACGAACAGATTTTTCAGCATTGTTCTTGCCTGTTTGCTTCTGCTTGGCGCACTTCCTGCCGTGTCGCTTGCTGCTGACGCAAAGACTGTCTCATTTTGCAACTATAACGTTGCGGGACTCCCGGACTTCAAGGCTTTCGTCGGCAAGGGTGAAAAAAACGTCAGGCAGAATCAGCTTGATAACGGAAGAATCCTTACTTCAAAGGGCTATGATGTCATTGCCGTTCAGGAGGACTTCGGCTATCACAATGATCTTAAAAGCACACTGAAAGGCTTTGATTATGAAACACAGCACACCGGCGGTATTCCCGGCGGCGACGGCATGAATGTTTATTCCCGCTATCCGGTATACAACGAAACGCGCACGACCTGGGAAAAGGCTTATGGCGTTATTGCCAACGGCGCCGACGAAATGACCCCGAAGGGAATTCTTTATTGCGTGCTTGACCTCGGAGACGGAGTTCTTGTTGATTTTTATGATGTTCACGTTGACGCTTACGGCGACCAGGGTTCAAAAGAGGCAAGACGTGACAATTACAGACAGGTCAGCGAGCTTATCAATTCAAAAGGCACAGACAGACCGGTTATCGTCACCGGCGACTTCAATGCTTATTTCAACATGGGCAAAAACGATGACGGTCTGAGCGAGTATTTCCTCGATAGCTGCGGCATGAAGGAGGCTTGGGTTGAGCTTCATAACGGCGGTGATTACAAGGACTTCTCCTCATACTTTGCAACCGGAGTTCCCGCGTGGGGAAATTGGGATTCAGCTGAAAAGTTCTTCTACCGTGACGGCGGCGGAGTAAAGGTTACTGCGGAATCCTTTGTTTATGAATACCTGAAAAACGACAGCGAAGCAAATCTTTCCGACCACGCTCTGGCGGCGGCTGTTTTCAGCTTTGAAAAGACTGAATCGTTCAAGCAGAGCGACATTAAGCTTTCCGTTACAAAGAGAGATTCTTTCAATGATTTCATACAGAAAATTTTCGTAATTCTCACCGATTTCTTCAAAGCGCTCGTTCACATTGACGAGCTCAAAGGCGAAATCTGATCAACTGAATATTACTAAGCTGCCGCTTTCTTCTGAATGCGGCGGCTTCTTATTTATTCTTGTTGCCGCCCGGTGTTGACTTTTAAGCCCGCTCGGTTTAAAATTATGCTATCATGAGCCGAAAGGAAGACCGGAATGAAAAATTATAAGTTTGAAACGCTGCAGGTTCACGCGGGACAGGAGCAGCCTGACGCTGCCACCGATGCAAGAGCTGTGCCGATTTACGCAACAACGTCCTATGTTTTCAAAAACTCCGCTCAGGCGGCAGGACGCTTTGACCTGACCGAAGAGGGGAATATCTACACCCGGCTTGCAAACCCGACTTCAAGTGTTTTTGAAGAGAGAATTGCGGCTCTTGAAGGCGGAATCGGCGCGCTTTCAACCGCTTCCGGCTCCGCTGCAATTACCTATGCCGTTCAGAACATCGCCCTTGTCGGCGACCACATTGTTTCCTCGTCAAACCTTTACGGCGGAACATACAATCTTTTTGCCAACACTCTTAAAGACCAGGGACTCGACGTAACCTTTGTTGATCCGTCTGACCCTGAAAACTTTGAAAAGGCAATCAGGGAGAACACAAAGCTGCTTTATGCCGAAAGTCTCGGCAACCCGAACTCTGACGTCATTGACCTTCGCGCAATTGCCGACATTGCTCACAGGCACGGAATACCGCTCATTGTTGACAATACATTTGCAACGCCGTTTCTTCTGCGACCCATCGAATACGGCGCGGATATTGTCGTTCATTCGGCAACAAAGTTCATTGGCGGCCACGGAACGGTTATGGGAGGCGTTGTTGTTGACAGCGGCAACTTTGACTGGACACAGAACGACAAGTTCCCCGGAATCAGCCGACCGAATCCGTCCTATCACGGAATTGTTTTTTCCGAGGTTTGCGGAAGAGCTGCATATATTGTCAAATTGCGCACAACGCTGATGAGAGACCAGGGGGCAACAATTTCTCCGTTCAACTCTTTTCTTTTGCTTCAGGGACTTGAAACGCTTTCGCTGCGCGTTGAACGCCACGTTGAAAATGCTCTGAAAGTTGTTGACTTTCTGAAAAATCACCCAATGGTTGAAAAGGTCAATCATCCGTCGCTTGCCTGCGGCAGGGAAAAGGAGCTTTACGACGGGTATTTCCCGAACGGCGGCGGTTCAATTTTTACCTTTGAAATCAAAGGCGGTGCTGAAAAAGCAAAAAAATTCAGCGAAAGTCTTGAACTTTTCTCGCTGCTTGCGAACGTTGCCGACGTCAAGAGCCTTGTTATTCATCCGGCGTCAACAACCCATTCCCAGCTTTCGCAGGAGGAACTTCTTGCCTGCGGAATTACGCCGGGAACAATCCGCCTTTCAATCGGAACAGAACACATTGATGACATTATTGCAGACCTCAGCCACGGCTTTGAGGCAGTAGAATAACCGTCGTTCCGGAGGTAATATCAATGCCAGAGAAAATATATAAAACCGTGTCAGAGCTTATCGGCAGGACGCCGCTGCTTGAATTGACACACCTTGAGAAAAACGAAAAGCTTGAAGCGCGTATTCTTGCCAAGCTTGAATACTTCAATCCGGCAGGCTCCGTCAAAGACAGAGTTGCAAGGGAAATGATTGAGGACGCACAGGCAAAAGGTCTTTTGAAAAAAGGCTCCGTCATCATCGAGCCCACGAGCGGAAATACCGGAATAGGTCTTGTTTGTGTTGCAGCCGCAATGGGTTATGAGACGATAATAGTAATGCCCGAAACAATGTCGGTTGAACGCAGAAAGCTGATGAAGGCGTTCGGTGCAAAGCTGGTGCTTACCGAAGGCTCAAAGGGAATGGCGGGCGCAATTGAAAAGGCAAACGAGCTTTCAAAAACCATTCCGAACAGCTTCATTCCCGGTCAGTTCGTCAACCCGGCGAATCCTCAGGCGCACAAAAAGACAACTGCACCCGAAATCTGGGAGGACACCGACGGAAACGTTGATATTTTTGTTGCCGGTGTCGGAACGGGCGGAACGATAACCGGCATAGGCGAATACCTCAAAGAAAAAAAGCCTGATGTGAAAATTGTTGCTGTTGAGCCGGAGAGTTCTGCGGTGCTTTCAACCGGTGTTGCGGGCGCACACGCAATTCAGGGAATCGGCGCAGGCTTTGTTCCAAAGGTGCTCAACACGAAGGTGTATGACGAGATAATCGCAGTCAGCAACGAGGATGCCTATGCTTTTGCAAGGCGAGTAGGAAAAGAGGAGGGCGTTCTTGTGGGAATATCCTCAGGCGCCGCAGTTGCCGCAGCCGTTGAGCTTGCAAAAAGACCGGAGAACAAGGGCAAAACGATTGTTGCACTCCTTCCTGATACAGGCGACAGATACCTTTCAACGCCGCTTTTTGAAGAATAAACGGTTATTGCCGGGCCGGCTCTGCCGCATGGGATGCTGAAAGCGCGTATACAAAAACTGACACATTTTATGAAAGCTGCAATCTGCTTTGTAAAGAATTTTTTTCTTTGAATTTGCGAATTGCAGCTTTCTTTTTTTGCGTTGCTTTTCGTAATGCGCGGATTCCCCGGTAAGGGTTTCTGTTTTTATCCGGGGCACATACGCCGGATAAATGTTCATTCTGCGCGTCACTCCCGAAAAACGGACTCAGGCTGCAACAAATTCAATTCTCATTGAAAAATCGGAATGAAAAAGGTATAATGTCAAAAAAAGCAACGGAGGGCAAAAAGGTGCTCAATTTTATCATAGGCAGAGAGGGCGTCGGCAAAACGAGCTATGCCCGTTCTCTTCTCGGTTCTTTCGTCGGAAAGGGCGAAAAAACAATGCTCATTGTTCCGAAGCAGTTCACCTTTGAAAGCGACAAGGGTATTCTTGACGCTCTCGGACCGCGCCTTGCGTCGGAGGTTGAGGTGCTTTCGTTCACAAGACTTGCGGACACGGTTTTCAAAACCTGCCGCGGTGTTTCAAAGCCGCTGCTCAGAGATACGGCTGCCACAGTTATGATGAGCCTTGCGCTGGACGCGCTTGAAGAAAAGCTGAGCTTTTTTTCAAGGCATCGTTCGTCAACTGCTTTTGCACAAAAAATGCTTTCTCAGATTGCGCTTTTCAAAAAAGAAGCGATTGAACCGGAAGAGCTTTTTGAAGCGGCGGAAAAATTGCCCGAAGGTCTTTTGAAAAAAAAGACGGTTGAAACTGCGCTGATTTATGAAACCTACAATGCACTTGTTGCCCAAAGCTTTTTTGATGACCGGGATATGCTTTCGGCGGTCTGTGAAATTCTGCTTGACAGCGATTTGTTTGACGGAAAAATTGTTGTGATTGACGATTTCCGTACCTTCTCGGGGCAGGAACAGAAAATAATCGAGCTGATGCTGCGCCGCGCAAAGGAGGTCTGGGTGACCCTATGCACAGACGAGCTTTTTGTCAAAAGCAGTCTCAGCCCGTTCTGCTGCGTTTCGCAGACCGCAAAGCGGCTTGTGAACTCGGCTGAGAAGAACGGAGTCCGGATTGGAAAAACCGTATTGCTGCGCGACGGTGAAAACGGCTTTTCGGTTTATTCTTCACCGGAACTGAGGTATCTTGAAAAGAACTTTTTTGACGTTTGCGCAGAGCCGTTTGAAGACGCTTCGCCGTCAATCCGGATAATCAATGCGTCCGATGTGCGCGAGGAGTGCAGCTTTGTTGCCTGCGAAATTCACCGTCTGCTCCGGGAGGAAAAGCTGCGCTGCCGGGATATTGCCGTTGTTTACCGCAGCGAGAGCGCGTATCAGAAAGAAATACGGTACAGCCTTAAAAAATACGGCGTTCCGATTTTTGAGGACAGACGCGCCGAAATCAAAAATGAGCCGCTTTCGGTTCTTGTCAGAACGGTTTTTGAAATTCTTGCTTTCGGAATTGACCTTGAAAGGCTTATGACATATTCAAAAACGGGACTGACCTCGCTTTCATGGGACGAAATTGCTCAGATTGAAAACTATGCCTTTATGTGGAATCTCGATTCAAAGGCGCTTTGCGGTGAATGGAAAGATAATCCCGACGGCTTCGGCAGCGAAATGAACGAGCGAAGGCAGGAACGCCTGACCACGCTCAACGCCGCCAAGGACAGACTTGTGGCGCCGCTGATTGCTTTGCGTGAGAAGCTGAAAGGAAAAAGCGCGGTTGACTGTCTGAAAGGTGTTTTTGAATTCATACTTGAAGAAAAGATTGACGAAAACCTGAAAAACTACGCTCTTGAACTTGAAAGTCAGGGCGAAATTGAGCTTGCGCTTCAACAAGAGCAGGTCTGGGACAGCATTGTCGGCGTTTTTGATGACCTTGCCGCGGCACTCAATAATGCCGATGTCAGTCAGAAAAAGCTTTGCGAGCTGTTTTCTGCCGCGCTTTCGTGTCTGAGTCTCGGAAAGCTTCCGAGCGGATATGACGAAGTATATATCTGCGACGCCGGACGGATTCAGACGCTCATGCCGAAAGTGATTTTTGTTGTCGGCGCAAATGAGGGCGTTTTCCCGCTTCCGGGCGCAAGCGAGGGCATATTCTCGCTTTCCGAAAGCGAAACGCTTCGTGAAAGCCTTCCGCTTTTTTCAAAGAGCGCAGCCGATTTTTCCGCAGAAGAACGTTTCATGGTTTATAACAGCCTTTGCAGTGCAAGAGAAAAACTTTATGTTTCCTATTCGCTGACAGATAAATCCGGAGCGAAAATTTTGCCTTCGGAAATTGTCACGGGACTCAGACGGCTTTTCCCGAAAATAAGCGAAAAAGCTTTTCCATTTTTAGACGGGGATATATTGCCCGAAAGCGAAAGCGCCGCCTTTGAATTTGCGGCGGAAAACTGGCATGAGGATACTGTCCTTGAAAAAACGCTCAAAGAGTATTTTTCCTCCAAGCCGGAATATTCCGGAAGACTCCGGGCTCTTTCAAGGGCAAACGGAAAGAATGTGTTTTCCTTTGAAAATCCTGAAAAGGCGCAGAAGCTTTTCGGAAAAAGGCTGAGTCTTTCGGCTTCGCAGCTTGAAGTTTACGGCGAATGTCCTTTCAAATATTTCTGCCGGTACGGAATGGGTGCAAAGGAGCGCAGAACGGCTTCTCTTGACCCGGCAAGCATGGGCACTGTTGTCCACACCGTTCTTGAAAAGCTTTTGAAAAAGCACAGCGGCGAAAGAATACATTCTCTTACCTCCGGGCAGGCCCGGCAGGAGATAAAGACGCTTCTCAAAGAATATCTGGATACCTATATGGGCGGCGTTGAGAACAAGAGTTCAAGATTCATTTATCTTTATGACCGCCTTTTCAAAACCCTTTGCGCAATAACGGACCGTCTGCTTTGCGAGTTTGAAGGAAGCGACTTTGAACCGTTTGATTTTGAACTTCCGATTAAGGAGGGCACAGAGGTTGAGCCGATGAGAATACCGCTGAAAAACGGATATATTGAGCTTTTCGGCGTGGTTGACCGCGTTGATATGATGAAAACCGGAGACAGAAATTATATCAGAGTGGTTGATTACAAAACAGGACTGAAAGAGTTTTCTCTTGCCGACGTTTTTGCAGGTCTGGGAATGCAGATGCTGCTGTATCTTGCTTCAATCTGGAAAAACGGCAAGGGTAAATATGAAAACACGATTCCGTCAGGCGTGCTATATCTTCCGGCAAGGCTTGAAGCTTTTTCCGCCGACCGCGGAGAAGATGAAAAAGCCGTTTTCCAAAAGATGCTATCCGGCGGAAAAATGGACGGCATGATTCTTGATGACGGCGAGGTTATCAAAGGAATGGACAACGCCCTGTGCGGGCAGTTCATTCCGATAAAAATAAACAAGAGAACCGGGGCAATGAGCGGAAAATTCATTTCGCTCTCTCAGCTTGAAGCGCTTGAAAAAAAGCTTGAAAAAATCATGAGCGAAATGGGCAACAGCCTCCATGAAGGAAAAATTCCGGCGCTGCCCGTTTTCGGAAAGGGACACGACAAAACCTGCGAATGGTGTCCCTATGCTTCGGTTTGCATGAGAGAAAAGAACGGCAGAAAAAGATATATTGCGCCGAAAACGCACAGCGAGTGCCTTTCGGAGCTTGAAGAAGAGGAGGGCTGAGCGTGGCAAGGAGCTGGACACCACAACAGAAAAATGCAATTGATTCAAGGAACGGAAGCATTCTTGTCAGCGCTGCGGCAGGCTCGGGAAAAACCGCCGTTCTCGTTGAACGCGTGATTGAACGTCTGACAAACGGGGAAAACCCCGGCAGTGCAGAACGTCTTCTCATTGTAACCTTTACCAAGGCGGCAGCCGCAGAAATGAGGGGAAGAATTCTTGCCGCCCTTGAAGAAGCAATCAAAAAGAACCCCTCAGACGAGCGCCTTGTCAGGCAGAAAATGCTTTTGCCCTCGGCAAAGATATGCACAATTGACTCGTTTTGCAGTTCGCTGGTCAGAGACAATTTTGAACAGCTTGATATTTCGCCGGATTATCAGATTGCCGATGACGGAGAGCTTGCACTCCTTTCTCAGAAGGCAATGGAGCTGACGATGGAGGAGCAGTATCTGAAAAACGAAAAAAGCTTCACCGACCTTGTTGAGCTGCTTTTCAAAGGCAGGGACGATGCTTTCCTTTCCGAAATGATTCTTGAAATGTATAAGCACAGTATGTCCTATCCTTTTCCGGAAAGCTGGCTTGACGGAATCTGCGGTGAATATGAAAAGGCTTCCTGCGCCGCGGAAAGCGTTTTCGGAAAAGTTATTATTGATTATGCGAAAAGCGCGGCGGAATATTGCAAGGAAACGGCTGCGGCAATGAAAAGAACCGTCTGCGGCTGTGATTCGCTTGAAAAAGCTTTTCTTCCCGCAATTGAAAGTGATGAAGCGCAGATAAGATATGTTGCGGAATGTCTCGCGGAGAATGACTGGGACAAAACCTGCCGTGCAATTGCCGCGTTTGAAATGAAGCGGCGCGGAAACACTCCGAAAGAGTTTGCAGACAGCAGCGAAATTGCTTTCCTTTGTTCAAGCCGCGAAAGAATCAAGGACATTTTCAAAAAGACCCTCCCAAGCCTTTTTTGCTGTTCCGAACGGGAGTTTGAGGACGATATGAGGTTTTTTTCACCGATGGTGAAAAGTCTTTGCTCGGCGGTGAAAAGCTATGCTTTCCATTTTTCGCAGCTAAAAAAGGAAAAGCAGCTTGCCGATTTTTCAGACGTTACCCACTATGCGCTGGAACTGCTTGTGCGCGAGAGTGCAGACGGATTTGAGATTACGCCGCTTGCCGAGGAGCTTAAAAATTCTTTTGATGAAATCCTGATTGATGAATATCAGGATACAAACAAGGCTCAGGACATGATTTTTGAGGCGCTCGGAAACAACAACCTTTTCAGAGTCGGAGACGTTAAGCAGAGCATTTATCGCTTCCGTCAGGCAATGCCCGAGATTTTTATTGAGCTTAAAAATGCCTTGCCGGTTTATGAGAGGGAAAAGGAAAACTATCCGGCTAAAATTATACTTAAAAACAATTTCCGCAGCCGGAAAAGCGTAACCGGAGCGGTCAATTTTGTTTTCTCTCAGCTCATGAGTGAAAAAATGGGCGGCGTTGATTACGGCGAGGAAGAAAAACTTGTTTTCTCGGCAGATTACGGTGAAAAAGAGGACGAATGTTGCGAACTGCATATTCTTGAAACCGGAAATATTGACAAAACCGAATCAGACGCAAAGCTTGTTTTTCAGGCTGAGTATGTTGCTTCAATTGTTGAAAAGCTTGTTCGGGGCGGCTGCACCGTCAGGGCGGAAAACGGCGGTGAGCGCCCCGTACAATATAAGGATATATGTATTCTTATGCGTGCCGTCGGCGGAAAAAAGGGGATAACCTATGCCGAAGCACTCAGAAAAAGAGGAATTCCATGCTTTACCCAGCTTGACGCCGAATTCTTTACGGCTAACGAAGTGCGGCTGCTTCTCAATGTTCTCAGGGTTGTTGATAATCCTGAGCAGGACATTGCTCTGCTTGGAATAATGATGTCTGTTCTGTTCGGGTTCACACCGGATGAATGTGCAGACCTCCGTATAAACTGCCGCGGAAAAAGCATATATTCCTGCCTGCTTGCCGCGCGGGAGAGGGGAGAAAAAAAGAGCATTGCTCTGCTTGAAAGAATTGAGCGCTGGCGCAGAGTCGGCGTTTGCATGAGCGTCGGAGATTTTGTGAGAATGATTTATGACGAAACGGGAATTGACTGCATTGTCCGTTCCGTCAAAGGCTCGGGTGCAAAAAGAGAAAACCTCATGCTTTTGCTTGATTACGCGGATATATATGAAAAGGCGGGTTATTCTTCGTTCTCCGGCTTTATCCGTTTTATCGACCGGCTCGAAAAAACAAGCGGAGATCTTCCCGGTGCGGTCGGCGTTTCGGCTGACGCGGATGTTGTGAGAATAATGACCATTCATAAATCAAAGGGACTTGAATTCCCGGTCTGCATCGTTGCCGGCTGCTCAACTCAGTTCAACCGCAGCGACGAAGTGAAAAACGCCGTGATAAGTCCGCTGAAAGGTCTCGGACTTGTCCGCCGAGACGAGGCAACAATGGCTCAGTATCCGACCGTCTGCCATAAGGCAGTTGCAAAGGCTTTGCGCGATGACACCGTTTCGGAGGAAATGAGGGTGCTCTATGTTGCAATGACGAGAGCCGGGGAAAAGCTTATTCTTGTCGCCGCCGAGGACGACGTTGAAAAGAAAGTTCAGAAATGCGCTTCACTGATTGACCCGGCGTCAGAGCAGATTACGCCCTTTGCCTGCTCGCTTGCGGCGAGCTATACGGACTGGCTGCTTACCGCTTTTCTGCGCCACAGGGACGCAAAAGAACTGCGGAAAAATGCCGGTATCGGGGAAGAAATTGTTCTTGAAAGCGATTTTCCTTTCAAAGTTGTTATAACAGACGGCTTTGAAAAGGCGGACTCAGGCGAAACAACGGCAGCCGCTCCGGCGGACGGCAGACTTCTTTCAGAGCTTGAAGAAAGGTTTTCGTGGCGGTATGACTATGAGGAGCTTTCCTTTGTTGTCAGCAAGCGCGCGGCCTCGGAGGTTGACAAAAACGCTGTTGACCGCGAATACTTTGCTTCTTCAAGACCTGCGTTCCTTTCCGGAGGAAAGCTGACCGGCGCCCAAAGGGGCATTGCCACCCATTCATTCATGCAGTTCGCGGATTACAAAAACGCTGCCTGCAACCTTGAAGACGAAATTGAGGCTGTTTTTGAACGCGGACTTTTGACAGAGGCGCAGAAAAATTCAATCAACAGAAAGCAGGTCAGAGCGTTTTTTGAAAGCGATCTTGCAAAGCGGATTCTCTCAAGCAGCCTTGTCATGAGAGAAAAGAAGTTCACAATCAGTGTGCCAATTTCAAAGGTATATCCGGCACTTTCGCGCTTTGAAGATGAAAAAGTGATGATTCAGGGTATTGCGGACTGCGTTTTTCTTGAAGACGGAAAGCTGGTTGTTGTTGATTACAAAACCGACCGGCTCGAAACCGAGGAGGAATTCTGCGAAAAGTATTCTTCTCAGGTCAGAACCTACAAGGAGGCTCTTGCGCTTTGCACGGGGCTTGAAGTTTCGCGGACGCTGCTTTACTCCTTCTATCTTGGAAAGGAAATTGAGGTTAGCTGAACCGCTTCAAAAAAATTTAGAAAAATTGTTGATTTTTAAAATAATGTGTGCTACAATACTGCGGTATGTTGATAGTAACATTTCATAATGTCTTTTTGACGAAAGAGGTGAAACATAATGAAAGAGGGAATTCATCCCAAGTATGAACAGACGACTGTAAAGTGTGCTTGCGGCGCAACCATCGAGACCGGTTCAACCAAGAAGGACCTTCGCGTTGATATTTGCTCCAACTGCCACCCGTTCTTCACCGGCAAGCAGAAGCTCGTTGATACAGGCGGACGTGTTGACAGGTTCAATAAGCGTTTCAACCTTGCAAAGAAAAAATAATTTTGCAGTTTGATTGTGAATTAAGGCGGTGCTCGATTGTTCCGCCTTTTTTTCTTGTGTATTTCAAAAAAAGGAGGGCAACCGTTTGAACAGCTATAAAACCCTTGAAAAGGCGGCAAGCGATGAGTTCGTTGTCAAAAAATCACGTTTCATCGGCTATGCCGCGCCGGTTCAGACAAACGAACAGGCGGTTGAGTTCATCAACTCAATCAAGGCAAAGCACCGCGACGCAAGGCACAATGTATATGCTTACTGCCTGAGAGAAGGGCAAATCCGCCGTTACAGCGACGACGGCGAGCCGCAGGGTACGGCGGGAATGCCGGTGCTTGACGTTCTTCTCAAAGAGGAGCTGACGGACTGTGTGCTTGTTGCAACGAGATATTTCGGGGGAACGCTGCTCGGTGCAAACGGGCTTGTCCGTGCATATACCCATACGGCGAAAATCGGAATTGAGAGCGCAGGAATAATTACCGTTGCGCTTTGCCGGCTTGCGGATGTCACCTGCGACTATAATTTTTACGGACGGATTCAGCCTCTCATCTGCGAGAACGGCGGAATTATTGAGGACGTTGATTTTTCCGAAAATGTACGTCTGACATTCAGAATCCCGGCGGAGAGCTTTGAATTCCTTGATGCGGCAATTTTTGACAAAAGCTGCGGAAAAATCAGGTGCAGGGTAACCGGCGAAAAATATTTAAAAATTTAGGGGGAAAGCGCGAAAAAAACCGTATATATATGTAGAGACTGAGACGAGGGAGGTTGTTTTGTGGACGAAATAAGGCTCAGGACGCTTGAAAACGAAAGCAGAGTGCTCAGTCAATATGCCTGCCTTTGCCGGAACACAAAGGGAAGGCAGCGCGAGGAAGAGGAATGCTCTGTCCGCACCGCTTTTCAGCGGGACAGAGACAGAATTATTCATTGCAGCGCTTTCCGCCGTCTCAAACACAAAACGCAGGTTTTTCTTTCTCCGGACAGCGACCATTACAGAACGCGGCTCACTCATACCCTTGAAGTGGCTCAGATTGCGCGGACTATTGCAGTCGGTCTTTCGCTCAACGAAGACCTTACCGAAGCCATTGCCCTCGGCCATGACCTTGGACACACACCTTTCGGTCATGCAGGGGAGCGTGCGCTTAACACCGTTATGGACGACGGGTTCAGACATTTTGAGCAGAGCCTGCGCGTGGTGGATGTCATTGAGAAAGAGGGAAAAGGGCTCAACCTGACTTATGAAGTGCGGGACGGTATTCTTTGCCATACCCGCGGAAAAGAGGCTGACACCCTTGAAGGACGGATAGTCAAGCTTGCGGACAGAATTGCATATATTAACCACGACATTGATGACGCGGAGCGGGGCGGGGTTCTCAGCGAAGAGAGCATTCCGCCGGATGTGAGAAGAATTCTCGGAAAAAGCAAAAGCGAACGGATAAACACACTTGTTCTTTCCGCAATCAGGAACACAAAGGACGAAATCTGCCTTGATCCGGAAATCAAGGGCGCTTTTGACATTCTTCATGAGTTTATGTTTGAACGGGTTTACACAAATCCCGTTTGCAAAAGCGAGGAGGGCAAAGCAATTGCAATGCTTCGGCAGCTGTTTTATTTCTTCTGCGAGCATCCGGATGAGCTTCCCAATGAATACATATCAATAGCATGGCGCGAGGGCACTGAAAGAGCGGTGTGTGATTACATTGCCGGAATGACGGACGGCTACGCGCTCAAAACCTTTTCAAAATACTTTATCCCTTCTTCATGGCAGGGATAACAACGGTGTACAGATAAAAACACAGGACGGGTTTTCAGACGGAGGTGAGAAAGATGAGGATAAGCGACGATTTTCTGATGGAACTTCGTATGCGCTGTGATATTACGGATATTATATCCGGCTATGTCCAACTCAAACGGCGCGGCAGAAACCTTGTCGGACTCTGCCCGTTTCACAACGAAAAAACTCCTTCGTTCACCGTTTATCCGGAGAACGGAAGCTTTTATTGCTTCGGCTGCGGCGCAGGCGGCGAGGTTGTCAGCTTCATAAGGAGAGTTGAAAATCTTGACTTTCATGAGGCTGTCCGTTTTCTTTGCGACCGGACCGGAATGGCAATGCCCTCTGACGGCTTTGACGATTCCATGGCGCAAAGGCGGAGAAGAATATATGAGATGAACAGGGAGGCCGCAAGGTTTTTCCATGAAAGTCTGATGGGCGAAAAGGGCAGGGCGGCGCTTGAATATTATAAGCGGCGCGGCTATTCGGCGAAAACAATCAAACGCTTCGGGCTCGGCTATGCGCCTGACGAATGGAGAGCGCTACTGACGCATCTTCGTCAGAAGGGCTATTCATACGAGGAAATCTATGAAGCCAATCTTGCAAACAAAAGCGAGAAAAACGGAAAAGCTTCGTTTTATGATAACTTCCGTAACCGCGTGATGGTTCCGATAATCGACCCGCGCGGAAACGTTGTTGCTTTCGGCGGCCGCGTTCTTGACGACAGTAAGCCAAAATATATAAACACCTCCGACACACCCGTTTATAAAAAAAGTCTCGGCGTTTTCGGACTGAATTTTGCAAAAAACTCAAAGGAGAGTTCGTTAATTCTCGTTGAGGGATATATGGACGCAATTGCTTTGCATCAGGCGGGCTTCACGAATTCAATTGCGTGTCTCGGAACGGCTCTCACCGGCGAAATGGCTCATCTTCTTTCGCGCTATGCCGATGAAATTCTTATATGCTATGACAACGATGAAGCCGGACGAAAGGCAACCGGGCGGGCAATTGACGTTTTTTCTTCAATCGGCATGAAGATGCGCGTTATCCGTCTGAGCGGCGGAAAAGATCCTGACGAAATTCTCAAAAATTTCGGCGCGGAAAAATTCCGGAAGCTCATTGAGGGTGCGGAAAATGATATTGAATTTGCGCTTCTGAAAGCGCGGGAGGGTCTTGACCTTGAATCCTCGGACGGAAAGGTTCGCTATCTTTCCCTTGCGGCTGAGATTCTTTCAAAGGTTAAGAATTCAATTGCCGTTGAGGTTTATGTGTCCCGGCTTGCCGAGGAGCTGAATGTTGAAAAAACGGCGATAACCGCGCGTATAAGTCAGCTGAAAAGGAATAATGCTTTGAGAAACGAAAAGAAAAGGTATGAAGACATTCAGCGTGAATCAATGACGCGCATGACAAAGCTGAAGCTTCACGGCGACACTGCTGTCCGAGCGGTCAGGGCGCAGGAAAGAATAATATCTCTGCTTTATAACAATCCGGGTTTTTTCCCAGCCGTCAGCGAACGGCTGAGCGAGGAAAGCTTTACGGTGCCGCATCTCGGCAGGATATTCAGGTTCATGAGCGCGCGCGCAAAGGAAAATTCAGGCTTTGAGCTGACTCTTTTCTCCGGCGAGCTTTCTCCTCAGGAAATGGACGAGCTTGTCAGACTCCTCAAACAGAGCGAGGGCTGCTTCGGAACAAAAAAGGAGCTGCTTGACTGTGTTGGGGTTCTTGAAAACGAGGCGCAGCAGAAGATTCAAAGCACCGTTGACGTTTCAAAAATGAGCGACGAAGAATATAAGGCGCAGTTTGAAAAGCTTGTAAAAAATAAAAAGGGAAAGTAATATCACGATAAATACCGCAAAGAATAAATAATTGTCCGGACGAAGCGGAAAATGAAAGGAAGTTGTTATCTATGGAAAACTCAGAGAAAAAAGCAATGGTCAAGGCTCTCATTGACAAGGGCATTGCGACCGGAAAGCTCAATTCAACCGATATTGATACGGTTCTTGTTGAAGCTGACATTGACATTGAGGAGCTTGAAAAGCTTTATTCAACCCTTGAAAGTCACGGAATTGAAATTGTTGACGATCTCGGAGACGAGATGCTCGAAAGCATCTCAATGGATATTGACATTCCCAAAGGCTACGATAATGCACCGCTTTCGGCAGACAACAAAGGCGCAGTTATTGATGACCCCGTAAAAGTTTATCTCAAAGACATAGGCAGGGTTCCTCTTCTGACTCCCGAAGAAGAAATTGAACTTGCAATCCGCATTGCCGACAACGACCAGGAAGCAAAGGACAGGCTCACAAAGGCAAATCTTCGTCTTGTTGTCAGCATTGCAAAGAGATATGTCGGAAGAGGAATGATGTTCCTTGACCTCATTCAGGAGGGTAACCTCGGTCTTATCAAGGCAGTGGATAAGTTTGATTACACAAAGGGCTTTAAGTTTTCAACCTACGCAACGTGGTGGATCCGTCAGGCAATCACAAGGGCAATTGCCGACCAGGGCAGAACAATCCGTATTCCGGTTCACATGGTTGAAACTATAAATAAGGTCAAGAAAACCAGCAATATGCTCCTTCATCGCGACGGAAAGGATCCGACCCCCGAAGATATTGCGGTTGAGCTTTCAATGCCGGTGGACAAGGTCCGCGATATTCTCAGAATATCTCAGGAGCCGGTTTCACTCGAAACTCCCATCGGTGAGGAGGAGGACAGCCACCTTGGCGACTTTATTCCCGATGAGGACGCGCTTTCTCCTGCGGACGCAGCAGCAATGACATTCCTCAAAACCAAGGTCAACGAGGTCCTCTCAACGCTTACTCCCCGTGAAGCGGAGGTTCTTCGCCTGCGCTTCGGTCTGAAAGACGGCACGCCGCAGACGCTTGAAGAAGTCGGCAAGGCGTTCAACGTTACCCGCGAGCGTATCCGCCAGATTGAAGCCAAGGCACTTCGCAAGCTGCGTCACCCGAGCAGAAGCAAGCATCTGAAAGACCTTTAATATCAGGTGAGAACGCCGTATTTAGCGGCGGCAAAAGAAGGTAAAAACAGGGAAAGCCGCAATTCAAAGGCAGCGAGAAACGCTTTTGTGATTGCGGCTTTTTTTCTGCGGCGCTGCCCGGTCGGCAACGCGTTATTGCCCGGAAAACGTCACAGCGGAAAGAATGATGTCGGATTTTGGTGAAAAAATTTAACACAAATTAAGTGAAAACTCTTCACAAATTCAGAACCTTGTGATATATTGTGTATGTGATTTGGAATTAAGTTTCCAATATGGTTGGGGGTAATCTGAATGGAGAAGAACCTGTATGTTTATAAATCGGAATACTGTGTCTGCTGCGGAAGAGAGATTCCGGAAGGCAGACAGGTCTGTTCTGACTGCGAAGGGCAGGTTTTTTCCGAAGCTTCACCGACGGAAAAGGTCGCACCTGCTTTGAAAGAGAAAAAAGGAAAAAGAAAGTTTTTATCCACGTTGCCTCGTGTTTTTAGGTAAAAAATGAACAGATCAGCAAACAACCGCCGTTTGTTCCGGCTCCGGGTCTTGAAGCCCGGCAAGGGAAAACGGCGGTTGATTTTTGATTTTAATAATCCAAAACCACAATATAAAAAGAAGAAAGCCGCCAAAATGGCGGAATTGAAGAAAAAATTCAAAAAATTTACACAAAATGCTTGACTTTGCACAACGGATTGTGATAGTATGACAGAACTTATAATGTGAAAATGTGCCCTTGTGCCCTTTTTACCTTTTCACAAGAGCATGATAGCATTTATAAAGCGAAAAGTCAATAGATTTTTTCATCTTCTGTGCAGGGCACAGCGTATGCCGCGCAAGGCAAATAAAAACGTGGAGTGATAAGCGAATGGTCAATGTTACCGATGTGAAACTCGGCACCAATGTTCGCAAGAGCTTTGGTAAAATCCAAGAGGTAATGAAAATGCCGAACCTCATTCAGGTTCAGAAGGATTCCTATCGTTGGTTCCTTGAAACCGGTCTGAAAGAGGTTCTGAGGGACGTTGAGGATATTACCGATTTCAGCGGGAACCTCAGTCTCAGCTTTGTTGATTACCGCATGGAGAAAAAGAGCAAGTATTCCGTCAGGGAATGCAAGGAGCGCGACGCAACCTACGCCGCCCCCATGCGCGTTACCGCAAGGCTTTACAACAAGGAAACCGGCGAAGTCAAGGAAAGCGAAGTCTATATGGGCGATTTTCCGCTCATGACTGACAGCGGAACCTTCGTCATCAACGGCGCAGAGCGAGTTATTGTTTCTCAGCTTGTCCGTTCGCCCGGTGTTTATTTCGGAATGACGCACAACGTCACCGGCAAAAAGCTCTTCACAACAACCGTCATACCCAACCGCGGTGCATGGCTCGAATATGAAACGGACCAGAACGATTTGTTCTATGTCCGCATTGATAAAAACAGAAAAATACCTATCACCACGTTTATCCGCGCTCTCGGTCTCAACTCCAACAGCGATATACGCGATTTCTTCGGTCTTGACGACAGAATTGAAGCCTCCTTTGAAAAGGATCCGACAAGGAACACCGAGGAAGCGCTCATTGAAGTCTACAAAAAGCTCCGTCCCGGCGAACCGCCGACACTTTCGAGTGCGCAAAGCCACCTTGAAGGTCTCTTCTTTGATGAACGCCGTTATGACCTTTCAAGAGTAGGACGCTATAAATATAATAAGAAGCTTGCTCTCTTTGACCGTATCCGCGGTTTCAGACTTGCCGCTCCCATTGTCAACGAACTCACCGGCGAAATCATTGCCGAAGAAGGCGAGCTTATGACAAAGCAGCGCGCAATGGAAGTTACCCAGTCCGGCGCAAAGGTTGCCTATGTTCAGGTCGAGGGACGTGAGGAGCCGGTTAAGGTTATCTCAAACCAGATGGTTGACATTCTTCCGTTCTTTCCCGAGCTTACAAAGAAAGAGCTTTGCGACATCGGCATCAACGAGCATGTCCGCTATACCGTCCTTATGGACATCCTTCCCGAAACCGAGGGAATGGACAAGTCTGAAAAGCTTGCTTTCCTTGAAAGCAAGGGAGACGAGCTTATTCCCAAGCACATCATCATCGACGATATTTTCGCTTCAATCAACTATCTTAACTGCCTTGCCTGCGGCGTAGGCAGCGCAGACGATATTGACCACCTCGGCAACAGACGTATCCGTTCGGTAGGCGAGCTTTTGCAGAATCAGTTCCGCGTAGGCTTTTCAAGAATGGAAAGAGTTGTCAAGGAAAGAATGACCCTTCAGGCTCAGGAGCCGGATAAGGTTACTCCGCAGGCTCTCATCAACACCCGTCCCGTTATTGCGGCTGTCAGAGAGTTCTTCGGTTCTTCTCCGCTTTCTCAGTTCATGGATCAGAACAACCCCCTTGCAGAGCTTACGCATAAGCGCCGTCTTTCGGCTCTCGGCCCCGGCGGACTTTCAAGAGACCGCGCAGGCTTCGAGGTTCGCGACGTTCACTATTCACATTACGGAAGAATGTGCCCCATTGAGACCCCCGAAGGTCCCAACATCGGTCTTATCTCTTATCTTGCAACGTTTGCAAGAATCAATGAATACGGCTTCATTGAAGCTCCGTTCCGTCCCGTTGACAAGGAGACCGGAAAGGTTCTTGACACCTATGAATACATGACCGCTGACGTTGAAGACGAGTACACCGTTGCTCAGGCCAACGAACCGCTTGACGAAGAAGGTCACTTCATGAGAAGAAAGGTCAACGCCCGCCATCGCGACGAGTTCCTTGAAATTGAACCCACTAGGGTTGATTACATGGACGTTTCGCCCAAGATGGTTGTTTCCGTTGCAACCGCTCTCATTCCGTTCCTTGAAAACGACGACGCAAACCGTGCTCTCATGGGTTCAAACATGCAGCGTCAGGCTGTTCCGCTTCTCACCTGCGACTCGCCGATGGTCGGTACCGGCATGGAATATAAAGCCGCCACCGATTCCGGAGTCTGCGTTCTTGCAAAAAGAGGCGGCAAGGTCATTTATGTCAGTGCCGACAGAGTTGACGTTCTTGCCGAAGATAATGTTGTTGACACCTACAACCTCATCAAATTCATGCGCTCCAACCAGGGAACCTGCATCAATCAGCGTCCCGTTGTTGCTGTCGGAGACGTTATTGAGGAAGGACAGGTTGTTGCGGACGGTCCCGCAACCGACCACGGCGAACTCAGCCTTGGTAAAAACGCTCTCATCGGCTTCATGACATGGGAGGGCTATAACTACGAGGACGCCGTTCTTATAAATGAAAAGCTTGTCCGCGACGATGTTTATACATCTATCCATATTGAAAAGTACGAGCTTGAAGCCAGAGACACCAAGCTCGGTCCCGAAGAAATCACCAACGACATTCCGAACGTCGGTGACGCTCTCAAAGACCTTGACGAACGCGGAATAATCCGCGTCGGCGCAGAGGTTCATTCCGGCGATATTCTTGTCGGCAAGGTTACTCCCAAGGGTGAAACCGAGCTGACCGCCGAGGAAAGACTTCTTCGCGCAATCTTCGGCGAAAAGGCGCGCGAGGTCAGGGACACTTCACTTCGTGTTCCCCACGGCGAATACGGAATTGTTGTCAAGGTTGAAGAGTTCACCCGCGAAAACAGCGATGAGCTCAACCCCGGTGTAAACAAGGTTGTCCGCTGCTACATTGCCCAGAAGCGTAAGCTCCAGGTCGGCGACAAGATGGCGGGCCGCCACGGTAACAAGGGTGTTGTTTCAAGAATTCTTCCCCAGGAGGATATGCCTTTCCTTGAAGACGGAACACCTCTTGACATTGTTCTGAACCCCCTCGGCGTTCCCTCACGTATGAATATCGGTCAGGTTCTTGAAGTGCATCTCGGCTTTGCCTGCCGCGAACTTGGCTGGAAGATTATGACTCCCGTTTTCGACGGCGCACATGAGGACGACATTAGAGCTTCGCTTGAACTTGCCGGTCTTTCAACCAATGGCAAGTCAACCCTCATTGACGGACGTACAGGCGAAAAATTTGACGGAGACGTCACCGTCGGCGTAATGTACTTCCTCAAACTGCACCACCTTGTTGATGATAAGATGCATGCCCGTTCAACCGGTCCGTACTCGCTCGTTACTCAGCAGCCCCTCGGCGGTAAGGCTCAGTTCGGCGGTCAGCGTTTCGGTGAAATGGAAGTCTGGGCTCTTGAAGCATACGGCGCTGCATATACCCTTCAGGAAATTCTTACAGTCAAGTCAGACGATGTTGTCGGACGTGTCAAGACCTATGAGGCAATCGTCAACGGCGAGAACATTCCCAAGGCGGGCGTTCCCGAATCGTTCAAGGTTCTCATCAAGGAATTGCAGTCACTCGGACTTGACATCAAGGTTCTTGACGCAGACGAAAATGAAATCGACCTCAAACAGAACCTCGACACCGATGACGGCGTTACCCTCCACAAGTATAACCGTCACCGCGATGAAGACGCCGGAGTCTATGAAGACAAAGAGGCTGATGAAGAACTTGAAGACGATTCAGACCTTGAGGAAGACTCAGACCTTTCCGACGACGAGAGCTTCGACCTTGATTTTGACGAGGAAGACGAAGAAGAGGACGAAGAAGAAAAGCCCTTTGATTACAATGAATTCTTTAACGAAATCAATCCGACCGTCAATGACGCCGGTTTCGATTCCGGTTTTGTTCCCGATGCCGACGAATAATTCTTTGTGATCGAACGTAACACTTTCCCGAATTAAAATTTAACAACGAAAGGGCTGACTTAATATATGGAAAATATCACCTTTGAATCAATCAGAATCGGTCTTGCCTCTCCCGAACAGATCAGAGAATGGTCATACGGCGAGGTTACCAAGCCCGAAACCATAAATTACCGCACCCTCAAGCCTGAACCCGACGGTCTTTTCTGCGAAAAGATTTTCGGACCGCTCAAAGACTGGGAGTGCCACTGCGGAAGATACAAAAGAATCCGCCATAAGGGAAAAGTCTGCGAACGCTGCCACGTTGAAATTACCAAGGCAAAGGTTCGCCGCGAGCGCATGGGACACATTGAGCTTGCAACCCCTGTTTCACACATCTGGTATTTCAAGGGTATTCCCTCGAGAATCGGACTTATGCTCGATATGTCTCCGAGAGACCTTGAAAGAGTTCTTTATTTCGCCGCTTATATCGTTATTGATCCGGGCACGGTTCCCAATGTAAAGAAATGTCAGGTCATCAGCGAAAAGCAGTATGAGGACATCAGAGAGTACTACTATAATGACGAAACCTTCCGCGTCGGTATGGGCGCCGAAGCGGTCAAGGAGCTGCTTTGCGAAATTGACATTGACGCTCTTGACGCAGAGCTGCGCGAAGCGCTTGAAGGCTCTTCCGGTCAGAAAAAGGCAAAAATTCTCAAACGTCTTGAAGTTGTTGACGCTTTCAAGTCTTCCGGCAACCGCCCTGAATGGATGATTCTTGACGTTGTTCCGGTCATTCCGCCCGACATTCGTCCTATGGTTCAGCTTGACGGCGGACGCTTTGCAACCAGCGATCTCAACGACCTTTACCGCCGCGTTATCAACCGCAACAACCGCCTTAAAAAGCTGCTTGATCTCGGTGCGCCGAGCATCATTATCCGCAACGAAAAGAGAATGCTTCAGGAAGCTGTTGACGCTCTCATTGATAACGGCCGCCGCGGACGTCCCGTGACCGGTCCGAACAACCGTCCGCTTAAATCACTTTCAGATATGCTCAAAGGTAAGCAGGGACGTTTCCGTCAGAACCTCCTCGGTAAGCGCGTTGACTATTCCGGCCGTTCGGTTATCGTTGTCGGTCCGGAGCTTAAAATCTATCAGTGCGGTCTTCCCAAGGAAATGGCTCTTGAACTTTTCAAGCCGTTTGTTATGAAGCGCCTTGTTGAAACCGGCATTGCTACCCACATCAAAACAGCAAGAAAAACCGTTGACCGCCAGGAAAAATGCGTTTGGGACGCACTTGAAATAGTAATCAAGGATCATCCCGTAATGCTCAACCGTGCTCCGACTCTGCACAGACTCGGAATTCAGGCCTTCGAGCCGGTTCTTGTTGAAGGCAAGGCAATCAAGCTGCATCCGCTTGTCTGTACCGCATTCAATGCCGACTTCGACGGTGACCAGATGGCTGTTCACGTTCCCCTTTCGGCAGAGGCACAGGCCGAAGCAAGATTCCTTATGCTTTCTTCGGGCAACCTGCTCAAACCCTCTGACGGAAAACCCGTTACCGTTCCGACTCAGGACATGGTTCTCGGTTCATATTACCTTACTCTTGTCAAGCCCGGTGCAAAGGGTGAGGGCAAAGCCTTCTGCGATGTCAACGAGGCTCAGATGGCGTATGACGCAAAGGTTATTGACCTTCATGCACTCATCAAAATCAGAATGGAAAAGGAGATTGACGGCAAGAAGGTTTCAAAGCTTGTTGAAACCACTCTCGGAAAGGTCATCTTCAACGCTCCCGTTCCGCAGGATCTCGGCTTTGTTGACAGAAGCGATCCCGAAAATCTTTTCAGACTTGAAGTTGAATCCCTTGTCAACAAGAAGATGCTCGGAAAAATCATTGACAAGTGCATCAGAGTTCACGGCGTTGCAAAAACCGCTCAGGTTCTTGATGATATTAAGAATCAGGGCTACAAGTATTCAACAAAGAGCGGCATCACCGTTGCTGTCTGCGATGCGACTATCCCTGAGGCAAAGAAGGATATTCTTGCCGAGACCGAGGCAATCGTTGACGAGGTCAACAGAAAGTATAACAGAGGTCTCCTCAGCAACTCCGACCGTTCAAGGCAGGTTCTCAAAGCATGGGATGTCTGCACAAGCCGCGTTGCTCAGGCTCTCACCCAGAACTTTGATAAATTCAACCCGATATATATGATGCTTGACTCCGGAGCCCGCGGTTCCGAAAGCCAGCTTCGTCAGCTCGCCGGAATGCGCGGTCTTATTGCAAACACTGCCGGTAAGACCATCGAAGTTCCCATTCGTGCAAACTACCGTGAAGGTCTGAACGTTCAGGAATACTTCATTTCCTCGCGCGGTGCCCGTAAAGGTCTTGCCGATACCGCACTGCGTACTGCTGACTCGGGTTACCTTACCCGCCGTCTTGTTGACGTTTCTCAGGACGTTATTATCCGCGAGGAGGACTGCGGCTGCACTGAGGGTCTTGAAGTTTATGACATCATGGACGGCAACCGCGTTCTTGAACCTCTCACCGAAAGACTCAGAGGTCGTTATCTTCTCAACAACATCGTTGACGAGGAAAGCGGTGAGGTCATTATGGATAACGACCACATGCTCACCGAAGCTGACGCTGAAAAAGTTGACGCTTATCTCACCGAAAAATACAATGCTGCACTTGAAAGCGGCATGAGCAAAGAGGACGCGGCGAATATCCGCCACGTCACAATCCGCTCGCTTCTTACCTGCTGCTCTGACCACGGCGCCTGCATTAAGTGCTACGGTTCGAACCTTGCAACAGGCAATCCCGTAACAATCGGTGAAGCAGTCGGTATCATTGCTGCTCAGTCAATCGGTGAACCGGGTACTCAGCTCACCATGAGAACATTCCACACCGGCGGTGTTGCTTCCGGTTCGGATATTACACAGGGTCTTCCGCGTGTTGAAGAACTCTTTGAAGCAAGAAAGCCCAAGACGCTTGCAATGATTAGCGAAATCAACGGCGTTGTTTCCTTTGAAACAATCAAAAAGAATCCGCATATCGTTGTCACTAACGAAGAAACCGGTGAAAGAAAAGAATACTTCCTCACCTTCGGCGCGAGAGCAAGAGTATCCGAAGGACAGCACGTTGAAGTCGGTGAAACACTTACCGAAGGCTCTGTTGATCTTCGCGACGTTCTCAATGTTCTCGGCGTAAGCGCGGTTCATGACTACCTCATCAGCCAGGTTCAGTGCACATACCGTACCCAGGGTGTTGACATCAACGACAAGCACATCGAAGTTATTGCACGTCAGATGATGAAGAAGGTCAGAATTGACGATCCCGGCGACACCGACATTCTTCCCGGAGCAATTGTTGACAAGCGTGACCTCAAAAAGGCAAACGATGCAGCAAAAGCAAAGGCAGCCGAAAACGGCGAGGAAGCAAGAGAAGCAACCTTTACCCCCGTGCTCATGGGTATTACAAAGGCATCGCTTGCAACGGATTCGTTCCTTTCCGCAGCGTCATTCCAGGAAACCACGAGAGTTCTCACAGATGCGGCAATCAAGGGTAAGGTTGATCCGCTTCTCGGACTCAAAGAAAATGTTATCATCGGTAAGCTGCTTCCCTCCGGAACCGGCATGAAGTGTTACAGCGACGTTGAAGTTGTTGACAACAGCGAACCGAGAGAAATGGAACTCATTTTCTCAAACGCTCTGCGCTCAGATAACTGAATCATAGCAAAAAGGACTGCACGGCTCGGAATACTCTGAGCCGTGCAGTCCTTTTTCAGTGTTGCCCGTCAAAACAAAACGCCCGGTTCTGCCGGGCGTTTTGTTTTGATATTCTGATATTAAAGTCCTGAATTAAGAGCGCTGCTTCTGACCCTGACGAGCGAGGTTCCCCTTTGCTTGAAAACCTTTTCTGCCGGAGCGTCCTTCATTGCTATGTTGCGCTTTCCACCGTGCAGTTTTATTGAGGTTTTGATTACAGTCCGGCAATCAGCGTACTTTTCCGAACCTGTTTTAAAGTGCTGCCCTTTTGTTTGAAAACCTGATTCGGCAGAACAGGCTGATGATAGACATTCTTCTTCAAACCGTATTTTTTCATCGAAGCGCGAAGAAGCGCAGGAGTGGAGATGGCTGCAAGTCGGTTCGATGCAACGGTATTCCAGACCGTTCCCGCAAAATATGAGCAATTGCGGGCAAGGTTCCATGTGCTTTTGAACTGATTGATTTTTTTGCTCACCTTTTCAAGCTGCTGCCCGGTGATGAGCTGCGAAATGGAAACTCTGCCTTTGGTTCCCTGATGGTTGGTTATGTAGCTTTCAACGTTGTAGTAGACGCCGGGTCCCTCCTTGCGGACATATCCGAAAGTTCCGACCGAAACGCCGCTTCTCGGCGGCAGTTTATAAATGCCGACGGTTATGGTCTTTTTTGAAACGTTTTCAAAATAGAGCCATGCGTGACCGGTTGAAGCCAAGTTTTTTTGGTATGAGACTACCGTCATTCTGGCAACCGGCGGTTCAAATTTTGCGAACACCGGCAGCGCGACTGAAAAAAACATTGCTGCGGCAAGCAGTAAGCAGAGCAGACGTCTGATTGTTTTTGTTTTATCCATGTCTTCCTCCCTGTGTTAAATTGTCATAGACATTATAATCGGGTTTTGCAACAAAATAATTAAAATTTGGAAATAAGGGAAAATGAGTGCAATAAAACCCGAAAAAGAAAATGCAGAAATGCGAACTGAAACGCGGATTTCCCGTAATAAATGCGACAGTCCCGTTTTGCTTTATCAGCTTATCTGACGAACTTTGTCCTCAGCATATTTTTTGCTTCTTCCTTTGAAAAGCCTCCGGGGGAAGCAATGAAGTTAGAAGGAACGTTCTTCCATCTTTCGCACCAGGCGGAAAGCTCCTCTTCTGTCATTGTGATGTCACCGCACTCGCAAATAGAGGTTATCACTCTGAAAAACTCCGCGCTGTCGGTTTTCATGAGGGTAAAGAGCCTCCTCGCTTTGTCACGCTCAAAGCGTACCGCGCGGCGGATAAGCTCCGGCATAAAAGCGGCGCAGGCAAAGCCATGCGGAACGCCGAAGTTTTCTGTCAGAACATAGCCGAGCGGATGGGGGAACGCTGTTCCGCAATAAGAAAGCGTGATTCCGGCGTAAAGAGAGCCATAGTAAAGCTGCTCGCGAAGCTTTTCATCAGGCAGGCATTTTTCTTTTTCAAGAAACCTGAGTCCGTTCCAGATCATAGGAATTGCCTTTTCAGCAAACATGGTGGGAATATCGGTGCATTTGTTGCCTAAATATCCCTCAATTGCGTGAGAGAGAGCGTCAAGTGCAGTTGAAACTGTCACAGAATACGGCATGGAGTGGGTATATGTGCTGTCGGCGAAAGTCAGCTTCGGCGCGCAGTCCGGATAGTTGATGCTCTTTTTTCGTCCGTTTTTCCTGTTTGAAAGAACGGAGACGGAACCGACCTCGCTGCCTGTTCCTGCGGTTGTTCCGACAAGCACAAGCGGCAGGGCGATATTCCTTTCCTGCTTTTCATATATATCAAACGGCGAAAAGTCTCCGTTTGCGGCGTAGACGGCCACTGCTTTTGCTGCGTCGAGTGCGGAGCCGCCGCCGATTCCGACAATGAAATCTGCGTTGAATTCCCTTGCAATCGCGCCGGCAAGGTGACAGTCCTCGATATACGGATTGGGCGTGATTCTGTCAAAAATCTCAAAATCTGTTTCATTCTCTCTGAGTGCTGCTTTCATGTCGTCAAGCGCACCGCTGAGAACCGCACTCCTTCCTCCGGTAACAATGAGACAGCGTTTTCCGAAAGAGGAAAGAAGGAATGCTTTTTCTTTGACCACGCCTTTTGAACTGACAACGCGGACGGGAACGGATAAATTGAAGTCCATAGAATTGCTCCTTTTATAAAATTCATCAGACCGGGAGGAATATTTTGCCTGATTCAAGTATAGCAGTTCATGTCTTTCGGCGCAAGTGCAATATTTGTCCTTTTATGACGCAATGTGTCTTGAAATTTTGAGCCGGATAGTATACAATAAAAAGTAATATGACAAAACGGTTGTTTTTCGGAGGACTTTTCATGAGCAAAAAAAAGACTATGGATAAAGGCAAAAAGAAAAAGATTATCCTGACTGTCCTTTGCTCTTTGCTCGTTGTTTTTGCGGCGGCAGCAGGGGTGCTCTTTCATGAATACAAAAAGGATTACACCTGCAAGGAGCAGAACGGTTTTTCAATGGGCAGCGTTGTTACTGTACGGCTTTACGGTGATGACACTTTCAAAAAGCTTTCGGTTGTCAAGGGCATTATTGATAACCTTGACAAAGAAATTTCGCGAAACAGGGAGGACTCCGCTGTTTCAAAGCTCAACGAAAACGGAACTGCCGAAAGCGCGGGTGCGGCGGCGATTTTTACAGAATGCAGAAAGGTTTCAGAGCTCAGCAACGGCGCTTTTGACCTGACTGTCGGTCCGGTTTCCTCACTGTGGAATTTTGACGGGGACCTGAGAAAAGTGCCCGAAAAAAGCGAGCTTGAAAAGGCGCTCGGCGTTGTTGATTATGAAAAGGTTGAAGTGAACGGAAGCACGCTCAGGGTTGCAGAGGGTCAGCAGCTTGATTTCGGCGCAGTCGGAAAGGGCGCGGCATGCGATGCCGTCAGCGATTACATTAAAAACTGCGGTGCAAAGGGCGGCGTTGTTTCTGTTGGAGGAAGCATTTTTGCCTGGGGCAAGCGCAACCGCGCCGGTGACAAATGGCGCATTGCAGTTCGTCATCCGAGGCAGGAAAACGCATATATCGGCGTCATTCAGCTTTCAGAGGGCTTTGTTTCAACCTCCGGCGACTACGAGAAGTATTTTGAAAAGGACTCAAAGCGCTATCACCATATCCTGGACGCAAACACGGGATACCCGGCGGAAAGCGGACTTGCAAGCGTTACGGTCGTTTGTGACAGTGGCGCGCTCTCCGACGCACTCTCAACCGCCTGTTTCGTTCTCGGCGAAGAAAAGAGCAAGGCTTTGCTCAGCGAATTTTCCGCCGGTGCAGTTTTTGTTGACAGCGAGCTGAATGTCACTACCTACGGCGAAATTGACTTTGAAAAAACAGCATGAAAAATTCACTCAAAATTAAAAAGGGCGATGTTTTTCTGATTGCCGCACTGAGTCTGCTTTGCGTTTTTCTGTTTCTTCTGCCGCTTTTTTCCGCGGATAAGCCTCCGGTCGCCTCCGTTTGGCAAAACGGGGAGAAGCTTTGCGAAATTGACCTTTCTGCGGTGCGGGAGAGCTATGAAATGCCTGTCGGCGGCTGTGTGATTTTGGTTGAAAACGGGAAAATTTCTTTTCTCCGTGCAGACTGTCCGGATAAGCTTTGCCTGAAAAGCGGCGCTCTTTCAAAAAACGGAGACACTGCTGCGTGTGTCCCGAACAAGGTTGTTGTTATCATTGAAAACGAAGAAAAAAGCATTGATGCCGTTGCCGAATGAAAAAACGAAGGTGAACTTCGTTGCTCTTTTCGGAATACTCGGCGCGCTGGCTTTGGTGCTGAGCCTTTTTGAAGGCTTCCTTTTTCCGGAACTGCCGTTTTTGCCGGCAGGCGCCAAGGTTGGTCTTTCAAATATTGTGACAATGTTTGCCGCAAGCCTTTCCGGGCTTCCCGGTGCTTTGTATATCACAGCTTTAAAGGCTCTTTTTGCTTTTATAACAAGGGGTGCTGTTGCGGGGACTATGAGTCTTTGCGGCGGACTTCTTTCGGCGTTTGCCCTTTGCGCGGCGCTCAGATTCAGAAACAAAGGTCTCAGTTTTGTCGGAATCGGCGTAATCTGCGCTGTGTTCCATAATGCCGGTCAGCTTCTTTGCTCCTGCGTTCTTTCGGGCGCGGCAATGCTTGGCTACGGCAAATATCTTTTGCTTTTTGCAATTGTCAGCGGCAGTCTGACAGGTGTTGTTCTCAATGCCGTCATGCCGAGACTTGATATACTCAAAAAGAATTGAAATCTGGAGATGAAAGAATGAAAAAATCAATTCCCAAGGTTCTTTCTGCAATCGGAAAGGGTCGCGGCGGGGTCAATGTTGCCCACAACAAGAACACCGCCGAATTGCCGGTTGAAAGAATGCCGGTTCCACAGTCGGTTGTTCTTCCGATGCAGCAGCACATCGGCGCCCCGTGTTCCCCGACTGTCAAGGTCGGTGAAACCGTTTCTGTCGGTCAGGTGATCGGCGACACCGACAAGTTTGTTTCCACCCCGATTCACGCAACAATTTCCGGCGTTGTCAAGGCTGTCGGCGACGTGAAGCTTGCAAACGGAATAATCACAAAGGGCGTCACGATTGAATCAGACGGTGAAATGCGTCTTTATGAGGGCATTACTCCGCCGGTCATTGAGAACCGTCAGGATTTTATCAAGGCTGTCCGTGCGTCCGGTCTTGTGGGTCTCGGCGGCGCAGGCTTCCCGACACACGTCAAGCTTGCTTTTCCCGAGGACAAGGGTGTTGACACGCTCGTCGTCAACGCGGCTGAATGCGAACCGTTTATTACAGTTGACTACCGCGAATGTGTTGAAAACACAAAGAACGTAATGAACGGCGTTATGCTTCTAAAAAAGTATCTCGGCTTTGAGAGCGTAATAATTGCCGTTGAAGATAACAAACCAAAGGCTATTGAGCTTTTTGACAAGTACATCAGGGAAAGCGGCGACTTCTCAATAAGGATTATGGCGCTCAAATCAAAATATCCTCAGGGAGCGGAAAAAATGATGGTTCTTTCCGCAACCGGAAGACGTGTTCCACCCGGAAAGCTCCCCGCTGACGTCGGCTGCGTTGTAATGAACGTTGCCTCGGTTGCTTTCATTGCAAGATACATTGAAACCGGAAAGCCCCTCATAAGCCGTTCAATTACAGTTGACGGCTCGGCAATCAAAGAACCGAAGAATCTTCGAGTGCCTATCGGCATCAGGATTCAGGACATTATTGATTACTGCGGAGGCTTCAAGGAAGAACCGCGCAAGATTATTTCCGGCGGACCGATGATGGGCATTGCAATTTGCGACACCGAAGCGCCGATCTGTAAGCAGAATAATGCGATTCTTGCTTTTGCAGACAGAAAGGACGCAATAAAGCCCGAACGTGCCTGCATCCGCTGCGGTCGCTGCGTTGAAGTCTGTCCGATGGGACTCATGCCGACTCTGATTGAGCGTTTTGCAAAAATCAAGGATGCGGAGGGTCTTCAAAAAAGTCATACCATGGTCTGCATGGAGTGCGGCTCCTGCGCTTATTCCTGCCCGTCAGGCAGACCGCTCGTTCAATATATGAGACTTGCGAAGCAGGTTCTCAGAGAGGAGAGTGCAAAGCAATGACAAAAAAACTCACTGTCAGCCCCTCGCCGCACGTCCGTTCAAGCGAGACTACAACGGGAATTATGCTTGACGTTATTATTTCCCTTGTTCCGGCGTTTGTGATGTCCGTTGTCTATTTCGGAACAAAGGCGCTTGCGCTCACGGCGGTCACCGTCTCAACGGCAGTCCTTGCCGAATACCTTTCAAGAAAAGCTATGAAGCGCCCCGGAACGCTCGGTGACCTCTCAGCCGTTGTCACCGGTCTCATTCTTGCGCTGAATCTCCCTTCAACTCTGCCTCTCTGGATGGCGGCAGTCGGAAGCGTGATTGCAATTGTTGTTGTTAAGCAGATGTTCGGAGGACTGGGACAGAACTTTGTCAACCCGGCAATGACTGCGAGAATAATTCTCATGGTTTCGTTCCCGACAGCAATGGCAAAATGGGTTTCGCCGTTCACAAGCGGCTGGGCGGCGGACGCCGTAACAACCGCAACACCGATGGCTTCTCTTGCAGCCGCAAAAGGCGGAGACCTTTCGCTCACACAGAATCTTCCGTCGCTTACTCAGATGCTTATCGGTAACCACGGAGGTTCAATGGGCGAGGTCTGCTCGCTCGCTTTGCTCGCAGGCGCATTGTATCTTCTGCTGAGAAGAGTCATTTCACCGGCAATTCCGTTTTCTTTCATCGGCACCGTTGCCGTTTGCATGCTCATTGCCGGAAAGGGCAACCTTCAATTCCTCGCCTATGAAATTCTTGGCGGCGGACTTCTGCTCGGTGCGTTTTTCATGGCTACTGACTATGCAACTTCTCCGATAAATCTCAAAGGACGCATCATTTTCGGAATCGGCTGCGGTCTTATTACATCGGTAATAAGAATTTTCGGCTCGCTGCCTGAGGGCGTTTCTTTCTCAATCATACTTATGAACATTCTCGTCCCTCACATTGAGCACCTGACAAGGGCAAAGCCGTTCGGTTTTGTTGAGGAAAAGAAAGAGAAGCAGGAAAAGGAGGCGGCAAAGGCATGAAAAAAATCAACGCCAAGGACATAATTATTCCGGCTGTCGCACTTCTTCTCATCTGCCTTGTTGCAACAACTCTGCTTGCTCTCACAAATAATGTTACGGCAGAAAAGATTTCCGAAAATTCCGTTCAGAAGGAGAATACCTCGCGGACGGTAGTTCTGCCGCAGGCAAAGGAGTTTTCCGAGGTTGCCGAGCTTGAAAACGGCGTCAGCTATTGCACCGGAAAGGACGGGGCAGAGGAGGTCGGCTTTGTTTTCACCAGCAAAGCAAAAGGCTACGGCGGAGACGTTACGGTTATGACCGGAATGGATATGGACGGAGTAATTACCGGCATTGAAATTCTTTCTCACGACGAAACACCGGGTCTCGGTGCAAACAGCACCAAGCCGGAATTCAAGGAGCGCTTCAAAGGCAAAAGCGGTGAGCTTGCCGTGAACAAAACCTCAAACGAAGGACAGTCTGTTCAGGCAATCACTGCGGCAACGATAACTTCAAAGGCTGTTGTTTCTGCCGTCAATGCCGCTTCAAAGGCTTTTGAGCAAATCAAGGGAGGTGCTGTCAATGGCTGAAAAAAAGTCGCTCGGCAAGGAATTCACAAAAGGTATTCTTGCCGAAAACCCAACGCTGAGGCTCGTTCTCGGAACCTGCCCCACGCTTGCAACCACAACCTCGGTTCAGTCCGCGCTCGGAATGGGACTTGCCGCTTCAATCGTTCTTGTCTGCTCAAATGTTGTAATTTCGGCACTCAGAAAGGTTATTCCCGATAAGGTTCGTATTCCCGCGTATGTTGTTGTTATAGCTTCATTCGTCACCATTGTCCAGATGCTTGTAAAAGCGTTTGCACCCGAGCTTGACGAACAGCTCGGCGTCTACCTTCCGCTTATCGTTGTAAACTGCATAATTCTCGGCAGAGCAGAGGCTTTTGCCAGCAAGAATCCCGTTCTTGCTTCCGCCGTTGACGGTCTCGGAATGGGCGTCGGCTTCACTGCCGCTCTCTTCCTCATGGGTTCGGTTCGTGAGATTCTCGGTGCAGGTTCTTTCCTCGGACTGAGCATTCCGTTCCTTTCTCAGAACCCGATGCTCGTATTCATTCTTCCTCCGGGAGGCTTCTTCGTTTTCGGTATTCTTATGGCTGTTGTCAACAGAATTGCGGAAAACCGCGGAAAGCCCAGGGCTGAGCTGCGCGGCTGCGAGGCTTGTCCGATGGCTGCAACCTGCAAGCTCAATTCAAAGGAAAACTGTGAAGAAAATTCTTCCTCTGTTGAGGATAGCAAGGAGGCTGTAATCTGATGCAAATGACAAAAGAACTTCTTGCAATCCTTATGACGGCAATTCTGACTCAAAACTTTGTTCTTGCAAAGTTTCTCGGAATCTGCCCGTTCCTCGGCGTTTCAAAAAAGCTCAACACCGCTGTCGGAATGAGCGCAGCCGTAATTTTCGTTATGGCTCTTGCAACCGCCGTCTGCTATCCGATCAACACCTTGCTTGAAAGCAATGGTCTTTCATACTTACAGACAATTGTTTTCATTCTTGTTATTGCCGCTTTGGTTCAGCTTGTTGAAATTGTTCTGAAAAAGTATATTCCCTCGCTTTACAATGCTCTGGGAATCTATCTTCCTCTAATTACCACAAACTGCGCGGTTCTCGGCGTTGTTATTCTCAACATTGACAATGGCTACAACTTTGCCAAGTCAATGTTCAACTCTGTCGGCGCAGGACTCGGTTTTATGCTTGCGATGGTAATGTTTGCCGGAGTCCGCGAAAGACTTGAAAGCGCAGATATTCCTAAATTCATGCGCGGACTTCCGATCACACTCGTTGCCGCTTCACTGACATCGGTGTCGTTCCTCGGCTTTACCGGTATCGTTGATAACATTTTCGGTTAAGGGGAGGGTAAAGCTATGAGTATTCTTATTCCTGTTGCTATTGTTGCCGGAATCGGACTTGTTGCCGGAATCGGACTTGCCGTGGCATCGGCAGTTTTTGCCGTTCCCGTTGACGAAAAAGCGGAGAAGATCCGCGAATGTCTCCCGGGTGCAAACTGCGGTGCCTGCGGATACACGGGCTGCGACGGTTACGCCGCCGCTCTTTCCCAGGGAAAAACCCAAGAATGCAGTCTTTGTATTCCCGGCGGCAATGACGTTGCCGCTCAGGTCGGAAAGATTATGGGACTTGAAGCAGGAAAAATCACACCGATGGTTGCGGCGGTAATGTGTCAGGGCAACAGCACCAACACACCGCAGAAGCTTGAATACAGCGGCGTTCAGTCCTGTAAAATGGCAACCCAGCTTTTCGGCGGACCGAAGACCTGCGTTTATGGCTGCATCGGCTTCGGTGACTGCGTTGAGGTTTGCCCCTATGAAGCAATTTTCATCTGCGACGGCGTTGCAAGAATCAACCCGAGCAAATGCCGCGCCTGCAAAAAATGCATCAAAACCTGCCCGAGACAGCTCATCGACCTGTTCCCTCTTGACACGATCAAGGCTGCGGTTCTCTGCAAAAACCATGACAAGGGAGCGCAGACGAGAAAACAGTGCAAAGCCGGCTGTATCGGCTGCATGAAGTGCGTCAAGGCTTGTGAAGAAGGCGCAGTTACGGTTGAAAACTTCTGCGCAAAGGTTGATTATGACAAATGCGTCGGCTGCGGAAAGTGCCACGCCGTCTGCCCGGTAGGCTGTATTGACCTTTATATGTTAAAAAGAAACTTCTGATTTAAAAAAATATCCGGAGACGCTCTCTCCGGATATTTTTTCGTTTTCATATTACCTGAGGTTTTCTTTCAGAAATGCAACCGCTTCTTCAAACCAGCCGGAGGCGGTTGTGCCTTTTGCAAGACCTATTCCGTGACCGCCGCGCGCGTATCGCCTGAAAACGTGCTTTACACCCATTTCGGTCAGTCTCTCTTCAAAACGTATGCTGTTGCTTATCGGAACGGTTCTGTCACCCTCGCAATGCCAGAAAAATGTCGGCGGATAATCCTTGCCGGCAATCAGCTCGACGGATTTGTCAAGCTTTTGCTCGTGCGTCGGGTGAGAACCGAGCAGACGAAAGCGCGTGACCTCGTGAGTGTCCTGAATCATGCTGATTACCGGATAAGCGAGGACAACTGCCTGCGGGCGAAGCGAATACTGCCTGCCCTGATAAATATTCTCAAATTCGCCGTATCTTTCTGCAAAATAGGCGCAAAGATGACCGCCGGCAGAGGAACCGCAGAGCACAAGCCTTTCGGCGTCTGCACCGAATGAGGAACAATTTGCTTTGACAAAGCAGATTGCCCTTGCTAGGTCCTCCATCGGATTCGGGTAATGCGCATTGGCGGCAACGCGGTAATTAAGCAGGAAAACATTGAAGCCGGCTTTGTTGAATGCTTTTGCATATTCTCCGCCCTCGTTGTTGAAGGAAATGAACTCATACGCTCCGCCCGGACAGAGAATAACTGTCGGCGCATTGTTGCCGATAGGAAAAGGAATTATGCTGGCAAACACTCTTGAAGGCTCGGCTTCAATCTCCTGCTTTGAATAGAGCGGATAGAAAACCTTTTCGCCTGCAAGACGCCTTTTGATGAGATAGCGTTCAAAGCGTATACGGCGATGCCTATTTTTGAGCCGGTTTTTCAGTGTAATCATTTTATCACCTCTTGAATTTCTGTTCGTTTATGGTATACTGCTATGGTGTGAAACAGAGAACTATACAGTATTGTTAAAGGCAGGATAAATATTATGCGAATGAGAAGAAAAAAGAACCTTGAAGAGCGCCTCAAAGCCTGCGGCGAATATATTCTCGACCTCGGCTATGTTCACGGCGGATATGATGAGAACGGCAATGCTCTCATTGAAAAAAATATCCTTGATTATAGGGAAGTATTCGGCAACAGCAACCCCGTTCACCTTGAAATCGGCTGCGGAAAAGGTCAGTTCGCGGCGGAGCTTGCCGAAAGAGAGCCGCAGATGAATCTTCTTGCCGTTGAGGTCAATCGGAACGTTGTTGTTCAGGCTGCGGAAAAGGCAAAGAGCGCCGGACTGAAAAATCTGCGCTTCATGGTTATCGGAGCGGAAAAGCTTGACTATTTCCTTCCGCAAGACAGCATTGAAACAATTTATCTCAACCATTCCTGCCCGTTCCCGAAAAAGCGCCAGGCGAAGCACCGCCTGACTCACGAAAGCTTCCTTGAAATGTATAAACGCCTTTTGAAAGACGGCGGCGAAATCAAGCAAAAGACAGATAATATGCACTTTTTTGAGTTTTCGCTCTGCGAGTTTTCAAAGTGCGGCTATCTTTTGCAGGAGGTTTCGCTTGACCTTCATTCAAGCGGAACAGAGGGCAATATTGTAACGGAATATGAAAAGCGTTTTTCAGACCTCGGTCAGCCGATATATTACCTTTCGGCAAAGAAAAACCGATAATTCAAAACCGCCGGTTGAATCGGCGGTTTTGCTTTACTTATTTTTCAAGCTCTGCGCGGATAGCTTTGATGAATTCCTCGGTAGAAAGCGTCTGCGGCTTTTCGCCCTGCCAGAGGAGCGCAAGGTCCTTCGTCATTCTTCCGCTTTCAATGACATCAAGCGACGCTTTTTCAAGCTTGTCAGCAAAAGCCATAAGCTCCTTGTTGCCGTCAAGCTCGCCGCGCTTTCTGAGCGCGCCCGTCCAGGCAAAAATTGTTGCAATGGGGTTCGTTGAGGTGGTTTCGCCTTCAAGATAGCGGTAGTAATGCCTTGTGACGGTTCCGTGTGCCGCTTCATATTCAAAGTTTCCGTCGGGGCTGACGAGAACGCTGGTCATCATTGCGAGTGAGCCGAATGCAGTTGAAACCATGTCGCTCATAACGTCTCCGTCATAGTTTTTACAAGCCCAGATGTAGCCGCCCTTTGAGCGGATTACTCTTGCAACTGCGTCATCAATCAGGGTGTAGAAATATGTGATTCCGGCTTCCTCAAAGGCTTTTTTATATTCGTTTTCAAAAATCTCTTCAAAAATGAGCTTAAAGGTCTGGTCATATTGTTTTGAAATGGTGTCCTTGGTTGAGAACCAGAGGTCCTGCTTTGTGTCAAGCGCATATCTGAAACAGGAATGGGCAAATGACCTTATTGAGCTGTCCTTGTTATATTGAGCCTGCAAAACGCCGCCGCATTCAAAGTCATAGACGGTCGCTCTTTTTTCTTCGCCGCTTTCGCCGGTGAAAAGGAGCTCTGCCTTGCCCGGCTCAGTGAGTCTGAACTCGGTTCCCTTGTAAACATCGCCGTATGCATGACGGGCAATGGTGATCGGCTTTTCCCAGAATCTGACAGCCGGTTTGATTCCGCTGACAAGAACGGGGGCACGGAAAACCGTTCCGTCAAGAATGGCGCGGATTGTGCCGTTCGGACTTTTCCACATTTCTTTGAGGTTGTATTCTTCAACGCGCTGTGCATTGGGAGTGATTGTTGCGCATTTTACACCGACATGATATTTTTTGCAGGCTTCTCCGGCGTCGATGCTGACCTGGTCATTGGTTTCATCTCTGTGTCTGAGTCCGAGATCGTAATACTCGGTGTTCAGTTCAATAAAGGGAGAGAGCAGCTCGTCCTTAATCATCTTCCAGATGATTCGCGTCATTTCGTCGCCGTCCATTTCGACGATTTTGTTCATTTGGATTTTGCTCATTTTGAAGTACCTCGCTTTTTATTTTTTCTTTTCATTGATAACACTTATAAGCTTGTCAGGCTTTCTTGACGTGATGTTGTCCGGTCCGCAGGAAAGCACGCGGTACATATCATATACCGAATCAACCGTATATATTGAAACAAGAATACCCTTGCTTCTGAAAAAGTCGCAAAGCTCTTTTGTAACGGCGCGCTTGTTCATGTTGATTCCGACAGCGCCGCTCGAAATAACCTTTGACGCCAGCTCCTGAAGGTAGCTTTCGTCACCGGTGCGGCTTTTCTGAACATTGACGTTGAGGTAATATGGCAGTGACGGACAGTCTTTTCTTACAGCCGGAATGTCCTTCTCTTCGATTCCGGTGAAAAACAGCTGCTTTTCGAGCATGTATTTTTTAACAAGCTTCTCAACCGCAGCAAGATTTTCAGTGCTTTTTGCGTCAATGTTTGCCAGAATATTCGGATTTTCCGAAAGAAGAATGAACGCTTCTTCAAGCGTGACCTCGCCGCCCTGCGGTTCGTCATGGCAAAGAACGGGAACCTTGTCCTTGTTAAAGTTCAGGTCAAATTCAACAATATCAGCTCCGGCGCCGATTGCAGCACGCATGGCTTCAAGGGAGTTGTCCTTTTCTCCCATACAGCCGGTGTGACCTGTTACCGTGAAAGCAACGGAAAGACTGAGCGGCGCATTTTTGTATTTGTAATACCTGACGGTAAACAGCAAAGATACTGTTACCGCCGAGGCCGCAACAAGACAAATAACTATAACAGCAACAGACTTTTTGTTCTTCGGATTTTCCATGTTTTTCCTCGCTTTCTCCCCCTTGCGGCGGTTGTTTTCCGTTTCTGATATTTTACCAAACATTAGGCATATCGTCAACAAAAATCAAAATAATTTATGCGTTGGAAAACAATAATTTATTTGTTAGATTTGCCTGCTTTGTGAGTGTATGAAATTAAAAATCGGCGATTTTTTTGCTCATAACAAAATATAAGACTTGTAATTTATTCAATCAAATTATTCTTGGTCTATTTGCACAAAACAGTGTGTTGGAGTTGATATAATGTGATGAAATTAAATAGTTGTCTTGACATATTTTGTTAAATAATTTAAAATAATAGTAACAGTTATCCGTACGGGTGATCTGTGTCCGGCGGAAACAGTATTATTTTAAAGGAGTTCTTACCAATGAAAAGAAAGATTCTTGCAGTTGTCCTTGCTGTTATGATGCTTGCGTGTGCGCTTCCTTTCGGCGCTTCAGCAGCAAATGACGGCTATATCCACGAAGAAATTCTCAACAACGACAATTACTACCACATGGAGTATGTTGAAAAAGAGAACTATTTCAAAAATCAGTTTACCCTTTATACTGCACTCGGTTTCTATGACAACGCATGGTACAACTATTTTGACAGCGCCGTTGACATCAACTATGCAAAGGCTATTCTTCTCGGTCTCATTGAGCAGGTTGAAGCCGAATACAACAACGAGACTTTTGAAGAAGTTATGAAGATCCTCGGCAAGGCAGAGGGCGCAATGGAAGTTATCACAAAGGTCGGCGAAATTTCAGAGAAAGTCACAGACGCTCTTGAATTTACCCAGAGCGCAGAATGGCTGACCACTCTCGGCGTTCTCAATACCGCCATCAAAGCTGGAAACTACGCCAACGAAGTTTACGAAGCCTATGTCAAGGGTTATGCTATGATCCTTTCCGCTAAGGCTGCCAGCGCATATTACGGCGACTTCCTTACCTATCTTGTTAAAAACTGCAAGAACGAAGACGTTGCTGCTGCTGCCGCAGAAATTGCCGAGACTATCGACGCAGAACTTCAGGCCTCCGTTGACGCTCTTATTCAGTCGCTCGTTGCAGACGCAGGCAAGGACGCAGCTTCCCTCGCAGCTGAAATGGCTCTTGATTCATACGGCGTTACTGCTGCAATCAAGGGTGCTTACAAAACCGTTGTTTCAATTTCCGACAAGCTCTTCAACACAAAGGATAAGTATGAATTCATGATGAGCCTTGTTGAAACCTATTACATTGAAGATTGCTTTGCCGATTGGGCAAGCGCAGCTTTCGATTCAGAGAACGCTGACTTCGCTTCTTTCGCAGAGAGCACCGTAATCGCAGTCAGAGCAACCGGCGAACAGCTTCTTGCAAACCTTGCACAGGCTAAGACGAAGGCACTCGTTGCCATGGTTAAGCAGTATGACACAACCGAGCTTAAAGTCAAGGCCGCTGTTGCCCTTGCTAAGCTTGACGCAGCCGGCGCAATCCTTGCAGATGACAAGGACGACGCTTATGTTGCAAGCGCAGCCGTAACCGGCAAAACTGACCTTGCTCTCAACAAGGCGGGCACTGTTGACACAATTTTCGCTGTTTCCGATGAAACAGCTGTTGCTCCCGCTTATACTGCGGCAGGCGCTTATGCAAACGTATACAGCGATGTTCTCGGCGAATACATCAAGGTTGCATATCTTCTTGACGGCGCTTATGACATCGTTCTTTCCGGCGCTGCAAGAGTTGCCACAACATATGCCGTTATCGCTGACAAGTACGCTTGCGTTGATACCACCGAAGGCAGAGTTGTAACCTTCAAGGATATTCTTGCTGCTCCCTCAATCGTTGTTGCCGATGCAGACAAGGAAGCTGTAACCCTTGAAGTCAGCGATACCTTTGTAGCAAAATGTGATCCTTCTGTTGCTGTTAAGGCTGGCACCGGTTCATCATCAGGAAGCTCTTCATCAGGCAGCTCCTCATCTTCACCGAAGTTCGACTTTGGAAAGATTTTCTCAGACTTCTTCCAGAGCATTATTGATGCTTTCAAGAGCATTTTCAATATCTTCAAAAAATAAGCAATAACCGAACAATCTGCGGCGTACCGAAGTCGGTACGCCGCTTTTTTGTCAGTTATACCTGAACAGATTGTCAAACAAGCCTGCTCGCGGAGGAGGTCTGTGTGAAGGTCTTTGATGCCGGTCGGGAATATCGGCGCAAACCAGGATTGTGTCATGCCCGATTACCTGAATGTTTTCCCAGCATACCCTTATATCCTCTTCTTTTCCGAAAAGTCCGAAGCAGCGGGGTCTGCCCCAGATTATGATTGCGCTCAGCCGTCCGTCGCAGGTGTTGATTTCAACGTCGGAAACAAAACCTATCCGGCAGCCGCTTTTTGCGTTTATCACCTCTTTGTTCCTCAGCTCCGTGATTGAACAGCACTCCATAGATTATCACCTCATTTTCAGTATATTCATCTTTTCACAGGCTTTTGACGGGTATTTTTGTCCGATTTACTTAATATAGTTTATTAGGGCTTATCCCGAAAAACAACCGAGGGGTGAAAAAATGAAAATTGAAGTCAGAAGCGCTGACCGCCGTGACTTTGAAACCGTACTTTCCTTTGCTTTTGAAAAGCGTCCCGTATCCGACAGAAAAATGACGGACAAGTTTGATGAGGTGCTGTGTCAGAGCGGTCATAAGGTTTTGCTCTGTTTTGCAGACGGAACGCTTTGCGGAATGCTTTGTGTCAGTATTATCGAGGGAATGGGAGAGAAGTTCCCCGTTGCGGCTTTTTGCGGCGGAAAGATAAAAAAGGACTTTGAGGGTGCGGATGTTTCAGCGTTGCTTCTTGCAAAAGGGGAGGAAATTGCAAGAGCACACGGCTGCAAAAGGATTATCTGTTGAGACGGTGAACATATTAAAACGCTGCTCAGAAACAAATCAATTCAGCAGAGGATAACTGATTTGTTTCTGAGCAGCAAATGTGCTTTTGTTCTTATTTTTGGGGCGGGGCAGAATTCTTTTTTTTCTGCTTTTCAATAATTATCAGCACGATATACAGAACGATTGCGGAAGCAAAGGTTGTCATCGTTGCGTCGATCATATCCATCATTGTGTCCCAGAGCGGAAGCTGACCTCCGTCTGTGATTGCGCCACGCCCGAAGATTCTGTAAAAAATGTCATCATCAAACGGTGCATACCAATAGCCCTGATTCTGTGTTCCGTAGAAGAAGTCTCCGAAGAACTCCGTGATTTCCCAAATGGGTATAATCATGAAAGAAAAGCACATTCCGTAGGTTGAGCCGAGGAGGGGAGAATGCGAATCAAGCTTTTTTTCCTTTTTCAGAATGGCCTTGTAAATCAGATAGCCGGCAAAAACAGCCGCAGGACCTGAAATAAAATGAAGAATTCTGTCGTATTTTGACACTTTTGCATGCAGGTCAATGAAGTTCCCGAGAAAAGAGCCGAAAAATTCCATAACGTTTATTATGTGCTGACAGCGATAGGAGATATTTCCTAAAAGGGTGCTTTTCGGAAACACAAAGCGAAAAAAGGGAATTGCGAAAAGCGCAAGCATATTTATAAGACACAGCATTCTCTGCCGGTTATCAGTATGCATTATTGCAGCATAGATGAACAAAAGACGGACAACCCACCATGAAATGTATTCCGGAACGGTTATCTCTCTGAAAATGTCAAAAAAAGCAGTTTTGATTCTGTTTTTAATCAACCTGAAAAACTTCATTCTTTTTCCGCCGCAGGGAAAGCATATTCAACATGGCAGAGCGGCGCTTCCTTTCTGATGATTTGCATATTAAAACAATTTCTCAAACATGGTATGTTTCAGCTCTTGTAAACTATATAGTCAAAATTTTGACTTGTAAACAAAAGTAAAAAAGTTGTCACAATAGTTAAGAAAATTTTAATTGTTCAGAATTTTGAGTGCAACCACCGTTATATCGTCTTCGTTGTCTTTGTTGCTGCGCAGCCTTGCGAGCGAAGCGATGTGGGCAGCAAGGTCGTCCATGCTGTTGGTGCTCCACGCAAGAAGCTCATCATTGACCCAACCGCAGTCGCCGGTTGTTACGCCGTCCGAAACAAGCAGAACAATGTCCCCGTTTTGAAGCCGCGTTTTTTTGTGTGCAAAGCATACATCCCTTATTATTCCGACGGGGAGCGACTGTTCCTCAACAATGGCAACTTCGCTTCCGCGTCTGACAAAGGAAGCCGCCGCACCGGCTTTGTAAAAGTCGGTTTCACCGCTGTATACATTGATGCTCACGCCGTCAACGGTTGCAATTGATTCGTCCGTTGACTTGACCATCAGGGCACAGTTGACGGTTTTGAGCGCACTTTCAAAGGAAAACGAACATGAAAGCAGTTTTTCCATCAGCGTTGCCGCCATTGTTCCGTCAACTGCGGCGCGCGAGCCTGTTCCCATTCCGTCGCTTATTAGGGCGATTTCGTTGCCGGAAAGGTCACGCAATCTGCCGATGCAATCGCCGCAGATTTTGTTGTTTTTGAACGGATGCTGGGCTGTTCCGACCAGAACGCGGAACGCCGCCTTTTCTTCAAAAATAACAACCGAGCGCAGGTCCATAATTGCAATTTCCGGCTTTTCAAAATGCCGTTTTGTTGCTGCTTCAAGAATGTTTTTTGCTTTTTTGCAGTCAAGCTCAAATGCGTTTTCAAGAACACTGAGTTCAATTGTGACTCTGCCGTTGGAGTCCGTGAAAAAGCTCAGAGAGTCAACAAAGACTCCGGCATCGCTGAGCGCTGTTTTCAATGCCCGTGAGTGTGTATTGTCAACCACTCTGCTTGTTGAAACCTGCTGCGCCATTTCAGAAAGGAAGTTTGCAATTGAAGAAAACTGGTCGCTGACAAGATTCCTGATTTCTCTGACCTTCATTTTTGCCGCCATTGTGTCAACAAATTCGCCATAGCTTTGCCTGACGCGTGAAACAAGAGCGTTTGAGCGCGGACAGCGCCGTTCAAGGTCTGTAATTTCTTTACTTTTTTCTTTAAGTCCGGCAAGAGAAAGAATGTCCGCCGCGGTTTCTCCGAAGCGCTCGCTCCAACATTCGTTTTTGAAGGAACAGCCGAAGCATATGCTTTGCTGAAGCTTTGCGAAAACCCTGTCAACTTCCGGATTTATTACGTTGTCAAGCTTTGCACTGACGTTTTTCACAATATCGGAAACCTCGTCAACCGTTTCTGCCGCGCGTCTGAGCGAAGCGCTGACCCTTCGGTTCAGCTGGCAGTCCGGCAGAAGAAAGCTTTTTTCAAGCTCTGCGTGGAGAGCAAAAAGCGTTTTTGAAGGTATTGCCGCAAAAATTGCGCAGCCGGCACCGATTTCAAGCAGACACCAGAACGATTTTTCCGAAAAGCCAGTAATGAACATTATTACCGCCGAGGAAAGAGCAAATGAAATTGAAACGGCATATTGTCCGAAAGGTGCAAAAACTCCGCAGGCAAGGCTGCCGAGAGCAAAAACGGGAAAAAGCGCGGTGTTTGCATTTGCAATGGAAATCACCGCCGAAATGCACACACCGAAAAGGCAGGAAAGCCCTGCTCCTCTGTAATGGGCAACAAAAAGCAGGAATAAAACGGCAAGAATATGAGCCGGAGCGATTGGACCGAGGGAAAAGCCGCAGGCGCAAAGCAACAGCGCCGAAAGGCAGAGTCCGATGGATACTGTGTCCCGGACGGAAAGATTTCCGAGCCCTATTCCGGCAACGGGGGTATTTGAAACGCGCAGATACAGATATGCACTGCAAAAGGCAACAAGGGCTTCACAAACGGCAAAAAGCAGACCGGAGATGCTGAACGGGCCGAAAGCAAGATTCAGGGCAGAAACGCTCAGACATGAGAGCAGAGCGGTGAGCGGACCGCTCATTCCCGTGTCTGCCGAGGGAAGCTTTTTTTGAAGTACCGCGCGGCAGCAGGAGCAAAGGACAAGCACTGCGCTGTATTTAAGAGCGGTTTTCCAATCAAAAGCGAAAAAATAGCCGCAGATTCCGCCGAGAAGTGAAGAAAGGCAGTATTCAAACCTGACTGTTGACAAAAAAGCCGCACAGAACGGAGAAATCATTCCAAGGCTTTTCAACTGAGAAAGGAAAAAGGCGAGGGCGGCGAAGCAAAGCTGCCGCAGCCAGGCGGACAGCTCTTTTTCCTCGGTCAGAATGTATTCAGAAAGCTTTTTTTCTTTGATTGCTGTTTTCATAAGGCTCGTCCTTTCGCATACTTTTTGACCATTATATTAAGCTCAGAAAGAAAAAAATGTCGCACTGTGAGGAAAGGGAAAAGAGAATTTGACCTTCATGCCGCGGCGGTGTATAATCAAAGCATCAAACCAAAGGGGGCTTCGCCGTGACTGTCAACGTCATACCCGAACCGCAAAGCGTCAGAATTTTAAGCGGAAACACTGTTTTTTCGCTGACCCGCCTTGCAGAGTTTTACTGCGACAAAAAGAGCGAAAAAGCCAAAGAAAGCTTTTTTGAATTCGCAAGCAACTGTTTCGGTCTTGAATTTGTCGGAACAGGGAAAGAAAAGCTGACCTTTTGCGCTGTTTCCGGACTTCCGAAAGAGGGCTACCGCCTGACGGTCAGTGAAAACAGCGTCAGAATTGAGGGCGGCGGCGAAGCGGGAATTTTCTGGGGAGTACAGACTCTTATTCAGCTTCTGATTCAGAATGATTGCTCGCTTTGTGCCCTTGAAATTGAAGATTTTCCGCGAACTGAAAAAAGGGGACTTATGCTTGACTGCGCGAGTTGGTTTTTTACGCCCGAAGCGGTGAAGCTTGTTCTTGACGCAATGGCGTTTCACAAGCTCAACGTTTTTCATTGGAAGCTTTCAGGAGATATGGGCTGGCGGCTGGAGCTTTTCGATAACCTCCTGCTTTCACAGATCGGCAGTATGCGCGCATATACCGGCATCGGAAAGATGCCTCACAGCGGATACTATTCGCAAAAGGACGTTAAAGATATTCTTGATTATGCAGAGAAGAGGTGTATTGCCGTTGTTCCGGAGCTTGATTTTCCCGACCATACAGCCGCAGCGGTCTGTGCATATCCTTCTCTCTCCTGCTTTGGTGAAGAAACTGCCGTACCCACACGTTTCGGTGACACCTCTGCTTGCCTTTGTCTCGGCAAAAAGGAAGCTTCTGATTTTGTTCTATCCGTTCTTGATGAAACAGCTGAGCTTTTCGGCAGCGGATATATTCACCTGGGCGGCGGACGGAGCAAAAAGTCACAGAGAAGCACCTGTCCGCAATGCCTTGAAAAAATGAAAGAGCTCGGAACGGACGAAAGCGGACTTCTGAAAGACTTTTTCAGTCGTGCTGCGGCGCACCTTGAAGAAAGGGGAGTCAGAGTGATTGTCAGAAGCGATGAGCCCGGTCTGATTCCGATTGGCGCCGTTTTTGAAAAGCGTTCTGACGGCGAGGATTCAGCTGCCCCGGTTATTGACGCCTTCTGTCGGCTTTCTCTCCCCCATGGTGAGATGAGCGTTGAAAAATGCTATGAACATGCTTTATTTCCGCTCTCAATCGGCGCAGAAGCTGTTCTTGATACCGAATATGCCCCGACAATCAAAAGAGCCGGAGAGCTGCTTTTTCCTCGTCTGGGCGCGTTTTGCGAAAACGTTTGGACAAAAAAAGAAAGCCGCAGTTTTGCGGACTTTCTTCTGAAAATTGATTCGTATTTTTCTTTCCTTGACCTGCTCGGCATTTATCATTCAAATAAGAAAGACGCTTTTCCCGGCAAGGCAAGAAGCGGATTTGAAAAACTCAGACGTCATTTTGGAAAATAACTCTAGCCTTAGAAAAAAGAAAACTACGACCGATGGTGTTGTTTGTATGTAGTGTCGTATATCAATATCAGGTGTTCAGAAGCGTAATTCCATCAATCATTAAATCAAAATACGGAGCAGAGCGCATTTCGCATTCATGGAAATATCCATCAAAAACTACTTGGGTATCCTTGGAAAAATTAAAATCGGGATCGACATCGGCAAAGTAATAATTGACCTTTTTGCCTGATACAGTGAAAGTGTTTGTGTCAAAGACATGGATTTTTCCTGCTATGAGATCGGCTTTGACCTGCTTGAGTTTTGCTTTGGTTCCAGTTGCGGCAACACGCTCATTTATTCCCGTAATCTCAACGCTACCTGTTTTTAGGTTGCCGACCCAGTCGGTTTTAATCCTTTTTCCTGTGGCTTTTTGTGTAAGTATGTACTCGAAGTAGGGTGTCCAGTTGATTTTTGATGAGGTGATTGAAGTGGTTGGACATTGACTATTATAGTTAATATTATAAGCTATGTTTGGAACACCGGATTTCTCACAAGCATAAGGAGCACCAAGAGAGTCTGAATGCTGACTTATAAGAGCGCAGTTTCTATCAATGAGAACATTTGCGGCTTCTCTTTCAAGCTCAATATCAAACCAAGAACGAGTAAATCTGACTTCCATTTTTACTGACGGAACGATTGCTTTTGCTCCGAGGAAAAATGCTGTGTAGTCGGAAACAACTTCTGCATATTCATAAGGTGCGACATAGCCTAGCTTTGCATTTCTTTTGCTGATAATGCCGTTGGCAATCATTTCTTTGATTTTTAACCCTGCGGCAACGCCTGATAGATAACGACCCTCGTATATTGATGCATAGGCATTGTGATAGTTTTTCAATCCGGCTGTGTGAGCATTGACTCCGCTTGCATGGCAAAACTCAACATTAGGGTAATCTTTGGCAGCTTCAATCAAGAAGCTTTCATGACCGTATGAGTCTGCAAAAATGATATTGCAGCCGTCTTTTACAAGTCGGGAAGCAGCATTATAGCAACTGTTATCTTCACTAATATTTGTCAGAATTTTGTACTTGACATCAAGCTTATTACAAGCTTTTTTTACTGCCTCAATGAAGTTGAGGTCGTACGTTGAGTGCTCATCGTGAAGAAGAATAACGCCGAGCTTTACTTTAGAGTATGGAGATTTCTCTAAAGTTTTCGCTGTGTATTCGGCATTTAGCAAACGTTTTCCGCGGCTATTGTATGCGATTACTATGAGTTTATAGTTCGTTTTTTCTTTAAGATTTGTGAACTTTGCACTTGTCTTTGTTGTGTCAAAAGCTTTAATCAGCGTTTTTCCGTAGCATAACGAAGCTTTGTAACGCACCGCGCCTGAAACCTTTGTCCACGAGAATGAAAGCGATGAGTTTGTCTTTTGAACTGAAAGCTTGGGGATGATTCTGAATGAAAGTGTCTTTTTGCCGCTGTAACTACCTTTGAAAGTAACTGTTGCCGTTGCTTTGCCCGGAGATTTATTGTTTTTGTAGGATACGGTGTAATCTGTGCCGGCCTTGAGGGCTTTACCTTTGCTGTCCTTCACTGTTACGGACGGTATAAGAGTTTTTCCAGTATAGGTTAGCGTGGTTTTTGAAAGCTTAATTAAAGAAATTCTTGCAATCGCTATTTTACTTAATGTTTTTTTACAGACCGTGCAGCGAACAACTTTTTGACCGTCATTTGAAAGGGTAGCCTTTTTGGTGGTGGTCGTAACTTTCTTGTGTCGGTGTTCAGCTGCGGAAGCAGTAATCGAGCCTTGAATCAACGGGGTTGAGTTTGCTCCGAAGATTGGAACACAAGCGAAAAGCATTACAAGTGTCAGCAGTAAAGCGAGTGATCTTTTTAATAAGCAATTCATTTCATTTCTCCTTTTTTGTTGATGCAAAAATAATAACACTGGATAGGGACATTGTCAATCGGCTACCTCCATAAACAAGGAGTGACTGCTGCATTCAGATGCAGAAAGCATTTTTCGCCCGTTCGCTGGTACCTATGCACAGCTTTATGGTGAAAAAAGCTTAACAAGAAAAAAATATTTTATTTTGTACAACAAATAAAGGAAACAAATTACGAATATGAAATATGATTTTGATTTTTTATGCCTTTATATGGCAGGACCTTGCTATCACATCTTTGAGCCTTTTGCACCCTTTGCCCCGCCTCCGAGCGAAACGCCCTCAAGAACGTTTGACTCGAACGCATAGGTGATTCCCTCCTGCTCGCGTTCCCGTTTGAGTGCAAGGGAAATCATTTTGTCAAGCAGTTTTGAGTAGGGTACGCCCACCGGCTCCCAGAGGTAGAAAGAAAGCGAGCCGGGAATGGTGTTGATTTCGTTGAGGAAAATTTCACCGCTTTTGGTGTCCATCATGAAGTCGATTCTTGAAACACCGCTGCAACCGAGGCATTTGAACGCATCAACGGCATATTTCTGAATGGTTGCTTTTTGTTCATCTGTAATTTCCGCCGGAATTTTTCTTTTCAGCGATGCCATGCCGCTTTTGCTGCCGCCGCTTTTTGAACCGCCGAGTTTGCCGCCAAGCTTTCCGCCGACCTTTGCGCCTTTTGTGCCGCCGGAAGAGCCGGAGCCGAGATATTTGTCGCTGAACGAGAGGATGTCATCGCTGTTTACCGGTTCTTCACACTCGGAGGGCTCGGCGTGTTCATAGTCGCCGCAGACGGAGCAGTTGATTTCTTTGAGGTTCTGAACTGCTCGTTCAACAAGAACCTTATCGGCGTAGCAGAACGCCATATCAAGCGATTCATAAAGCTTTTCGCGTCCGTCGGCTTTTGAAATTCCGATTGAAGAGCCGAGGTTGACCGGCTTGACGATTACCGGAAAACCGATCCTCTTTTCAATCGCGTCAACTACCTCATCGTTGCCGCAGTCGTATTCCTTTGCATTGAAGCAGAGGCAGTCAAGAACAGGAATGTTGTTGTCTTTGAGTACGGTTTTCATAACGTATTTGTCCATACCTACTGCCGAGGAAATGACATCGCAGCCGACATACGGAATATCAAGCATCGTCAAAAATCCCTGAAGGGTTCCGTCTTCAACGTTTGTTCCGTGAACGATCGGGAAAGCAACGTCAATATAATCAACGTATGACGAGCCAAAGCGCTTAGCCGGGTAGCGGATAAGTTTGACAAGACCGCCGTCATTGACAAGAATAACGCGGGTGCTTTCTTTCAGAAGAGCCGGAATGTTGCGGTAGTTTTCAATTTCACCGACCGAGGAACCGACATAGAATTCGTTGTTTTTGGTAATGTATATGGGTATAACGTCATATTTTTCCGTGTTCATTGAGCCGATGGCCTGAATTGCGGAGATTATTGAAATTTCATGCTCAACGCTTTTTCCGCCGAACATTACTCCAACCTTGATTTTCATTTATACTCACCTCTTGCTGTTAATCAATAGTTATCGGGAAGGTCGTTTTCAAGCAAAACAACTTTCTTCTGTCCGCCGCTTGAAAGGGCGTAAACATGGGTGAGAGCTTCTTCAATTGTGTCGGCAACAAAAATTTTCTTTTCCGGAAAGTCTTCGTCAAGAAGTCCTGCCTTGATCGGAACAGCCTGCTTTCTGCCGACAAGGACAACGTGGTCGCAGGTTGAAGCGGCGTTCCTGCCGAATTCGCGGTTGAGCTCCTCCTGCTTTTCGCCGAGTTCAACCATACCGGGAGTGACCAGAATTTTGAAGCCGTCAAAGAGCGAAAGCGCTTCAAGCGCCGCTTTTGTTCCGCTCGGATTTGAGTTGTAGGCGTCGTCAATGATGGTAAGCCCGCTTTTATTTTTCAGTTCAAGGCGGTGCGGAACACATTCAAGTCTCCTGACCTGACCTTTGAGCTGTGAAAGAGGAATTCCAAAGCAGTTTGCCGCAGCAATTGCACCTGTGATGTTGAGAACGTTGTGGCGACCGACAAGGCGCGTTGAAAAGCTTTCGCTTTCTCCGTCGGGACCGGTTACGGTAAAGGTTGTTCCGCGCTCGGAAACGGAAATGTCAGAGGCTGTGTAGTCGCTCTTGTTTTTAATTCCGTAGGAGACGAACGGGCGGTCGCAGCCGTGAGCAAGAATATTTTCATCGTCGTTGTTGAGGAAAAGCATTCCGTTTTCGGGTAATGCGTCGGCAAGCTCAAACTTTGTTTTCTTGACTGCGTCGAGTGTTTTGAATGATTCAAGATGCTGAGGACCTATTGAGGTGATTATGCCGTGCTGCGGGTGAACAATGTCGCAAAGCTCCTTGATGTCCCCGACCCATTTTGCTCCCATTTCGCAGATGAAAATTTCGTGCGTCGCTCTCAGGGACGAACGAATGGTTTTGACAACACCCATCGGAGTGTTGTAGCTTTCCGGAGTCATGAGTACATTGTATTTGGCACGAAGAAGAGTGTTGAGATAATATTTTACGCTCGTCTTGCCGTAGCTTCCGGTGATTCCGATTATTCTGAGATCGGGGCAGGCGGCAAGAAGTCTTTTTGCGTCCCTGATGTAATGGCGGTTGACAGCTTTTTCAATCGGAACATTGATAAAGTTGGAAACAAGAGCCCAGAACGGAGAAAGAACGTAAAGGCAGACAACAATGAGAACCGCAACGCTTTCATGGTGTGTTCTGAAAAGCGGAACTGAGGTGCCTGCGATAACAGCGGCAAAAATTATTGCCGTTGTTATGAACATACGCTTCACTCGCGGTGTATATACAAGTGGCTTTTTGGCTTTTTTCGGTCTTTCAATAATCGCCGCGACAATAAACAGAACGGCAACGATACCCATTTTTATGTCTGCTCTGTATGAAAAGAGGGAGACGATAAGCAGAATAACCGAGAACAAGTAGTGAGGAAGGTGCTTATTGAAGTTTTCGGAAATCCATTTTGTATGGGTTGAAAAACGGTATGAATTCAGCTGAAAAAAATGCATTGAATCAATGAGTGCAAGCCCTGTCGGAATGAGGAAGGCAGCAACACACGACAAAAACAGGATTATGGTCATTGTGATTTATCCTTTCATATATTCATGAACGAGGCAAGGATCCTCAGAAATTGCGCGCTCTGATCAAGGAAGGAAAAGTGACCGGCGTTTTCAAGAACAACAAGAGCGCTTTCGGGCATCAGCTTTTCCATTGTCTGACCGTCAGAAAGGGGAGTGGCGGTGTCATTCCTGCCCCAGATCAGAAGTGCCGGGCAGGTGACGCAGGGCATAAGCTCTGTTAAATCCTCGTTCACAACGTTGACCAGAGTTTTTTTCATCGTTTCGGAAGCGGCGTTGTAATCGGCAGAGCCGTTCTTTTTTCTCAGGTCGTCAAGCAGATTCGGACAGACCTTTTTGACAAGGGCGGTTGAAAACACCCATTTGGTTTTCCGGTAAACAGCCTGCTTGAATTTCTGCTCGGACGAAGCCTGGGGTTTTACTCCTGCGGCGTCAACAAGAATAACCTTTTCAACCGAAAAGGGAAGTTCTCTTGCGCAGAGCTTGATTATTACACGACCGCCGAAAGAATGACCCAGAAGAGTGAGCTTTGAAACATTGAAATCCTTGATGAATTCAAGAATAAAGTCAACGTAGTTGTCAACGCTCCACGGTTCGTCCGGTTCTTCGCTTTCGCCGAAGCCGGGCAGGTCGGGAGCAATTACGCGGTATTTTTGAGCGAGCAAGTCAATCATTGCCGAATGAACTCCGATGTTTGAACCCCAGCCGTGAAGAATGAGAACGGTTTCTCCCTCGCCTTTGCAAAGATAGTTGATTTCAAGACCGCAAACACTTTTTTTCAAGTTATATTGCCTCCTTGCTTTGAGGTATCACTTCAATAGATAATTACGCATAGCCTCGGGTATTATAGCACAATCAAAACAATATTTCTATATTATGGGTGATATTTTTGTAAATTATGGGTGCACATTCTACGAAAGAAACAATATATTCTAAAACAGAATATCAGACAACAGTTAAAAACGCCCGGGGAGAAACCGAGCGCTTTTAAAAAGGAGAAAATACGAAGAAAACATTGATATGAAGCTGTCAAATTTATCAGGCGGTTGAGTGAGTTCTCACTCGCCTCAACTGCAAGCATATAATACACCTCTTTTCCCAAAAATGCAAGGGTTTTTCGGGAAAAAATCGCGTTTTTTGCTTTTCTATCAATCGTTCAAAATCTATAAAATATGATATATATTTTTGTGCAATTCTTACAAATAATTGTAAGAGGTTTGTGAACTGAAAATCAGTCGCTGTAAAAAACATCCTTGAACATTTCAAGGTGAGCCTTTTTGATTACCTCGCTGCTGACCTTTGAAACGATTACGCCAAAGAACCTTGTGCTGTCTTTCATCATTCTTGCGTCAATTCCGAAAACCATATTGTCCTTCTTTTTCCAGATTCCGTTGACAATGTCATCAACCATTCGTTCGCAGGAGGTGGAAACCATGTCGAGCATTTTTTCACTCGCCGCAGATTCGTTTCCGCTGTTCTGGTTGTGGAAAATGTCAGTCTTTGTGAAGCCCGGGCAAACAAGTCCGACATAGATTCTTCCGCGGTATTCTTCGCGGATGGATTCCGTCATGCTTTTAACAGCTGCCTTGCTTGCGGAATATATTGAGGTTCCGGCGAGGGAGCAAAGAGCGGCTGAGCTTGAAACGTTGACAATTCCGGCGCTTTTTGATTTGAGAAGAATCGGAATCATAACATTCATTGAATAAACGTTGGAATAGAAGTTGACCTGCATTGCACGGTCGATGTCTTCAAGTGTGTAATGGCCGAATTTGTGGAACTTCGGGAGAATTCCGGCATTGTTGATGAGAATGTCGGGCTGAATGCCTTTTTCAACAAGGTCGTTCGCAAAATCGCGCCAACTCTCCTTTTCGGCAACGTCAAAAAGGTAGTATGAAAAATAGCGCGCCTTGTCTCCGAGCTCTTCAACAAGGGCTTTCATTTTCGTTTCGTTGCGGGCGATTCCGATAACGGTGCAGCCATGGTCGGCAATGAGCTTTTTCACAAGGCCCTTTCCGATTCCGCTTGATGCACCGGAAACGATAACGGTTTTGTAATCGAACCAGCAGTTTACCATTATAATTCCTCCGTTTAATGAATTGGCAAAGCCGTATGCCGTCGCCTCAATGGCGGCGAGGACGCTTTTATGTGGGCATATTTTAAGCCGGCGACGAAATCCGTCACCAGCTCTCTTCATGACAATTTTATAGACAAAATACTGCGCGGTATTTGCATATTCATGAACAAACTGTTAAAATATTGTTGATTTTGTGTCCAAAATTTATCTGAGTTTTCTAATCAGGTTTATTTTTACCTTTTTTGCTGTCGGCATAAGTTTTGAATAAGCGTAATATTTCAGCTTGTTTCCGACAAGGACATATTCGCCGACAAATTCATGATAATCGGCGGAAAAGCTCTTTTTAAAGTCATAGATGCCCTTGAAATTGTCAGCCGGAACGAGCTCGCCGAGCGTTCCGTCGTCGTCCGGAACAGGCGTTTTGACAATAACGTAGCCGAGGTCATGAATTTTGCAGCCGCGTTTTATGCTTTCGCAAAGGCGCAGATAGTTGAGATAGTGGCTCGAACGTGTTTCGTTGCGAAGAACATTCCTTGTTCCGCCGAAAAGGCAGCTGCCCATGTCTCCGTAATAGATTGAAAGACCGCCGGCGACGCAGATTCTGTTTTCCTTTGTGAATTCTTCTGCTTCTGCAATTCTTTTTTCAAAGTGCTCTGTCTGCTTGTCAACGCTGTCAATAATTTCATGAAGCTGCCTTGCTTTCTTTTCGTGCGCGCCTTCAAGCTGGGAAAGAGCCTCTGCTTTTTTTTCAAGACGTTCGCTTTGAAGCTTCCGGTCAAGTTCTTTGTCGTAATAAACAAGCTTCAGGTCGCTGCAAGTGTCGAACTCCCTCAGAAGCTTTGCGCAGTAATCGCCGTTGCGCTCAACAAAGCTGTCGCGCTCCGAGGTGTCGCGCATAACGCCCATAAAGTCCTCCATTATTGAGCTGTCCGAGTCAACGTCCGCGCAGGTGAAAGACTTTGCAACAAGACCGCGCTGTTCACCGATTCGAATACTGTACCTTACACCTTTGTCGCATTTTTTCAGAATTTTCTGAGCTTCAAGCGTGTTTCCGTTTTCGTCAAGCAAGGGAATGAAAAGCTGAACCGGCTGTTTATAGGTATAGTTTTCAATTGACGGATTGAGAATGTATCCGAGTGACAAAAGCCTTTTGTGAAGCTTGTGACCGTCTTCCTTCCTTTCGCCGTTGATTCTGAGGGGAACATCAGGGTCCATGATGAACGCGGTAATTCCGTTCTTTTTGACAAGCTCTTTCATGAAAGCGGTGAATTCTTCAAGCAGCGCGTCGTTTTCAAGGTCGCAGACAGGACCTGCCGGTGCATACCAGATTTTGCCTGCGGCAGGCAGATCGCGCTCCATCACAAGAACGGCAAGCACTCTTTTTTCACCCTCAAAGCCTGAGTAATAGGTACACTTCCATGTGGTTTTCACCTTTTGCCAACGGGAACACTGAATGTATTGACCGCCGTTGGCTTTGATGTATTCGTCATAGGCGTTCATGTCGGTTTCTTCAATAAATGTATACATATTCTCATCTCCTGTTCAAGGCTTCTTCAACAATTCTTCGTTCTGAAAACGGAAGCTTTTCGCCTTTAATCTTTATGTATTCCTCATGACCTTTTCCGGCGAGGAGAACAACGTCTCCCTTTTTTGCTTCTGAAAGAGCGTAGAGGACTGCTTCTTTTCTGTCAGGAAGAATAACATATTTTCCGCCGGCTTCTTCAATGTTCGCGGCAATTTCGCGGCAGATTTTTTCCGGGTCTTCAAAGTCCGGGTCATCGGAGGTCACAACGCATAAATCGCACATTGCGCCGCCAACCAGTCCGAGCTCCCGTCTGCGTATTTCAGACTTTCCGCCGACAGCGCCGAAAACGGCAATAATCCGTCCCTGCTCGTATTCTCTGACGGTTTCAACAATGCTTTTGAGACTTACGGCGTTATGGGCGTAGTCAATGATTACGGAAAAGTCTTTTCCGGTTTCAACAAGCTCGCCCCTGCCTTTGACAAAAACGCAGGAAAGGCTTTCTTCAAGCGACTTGTCGCTGACAGAGAAAAACTCGGCAACCGCGCAGGCGCAAACGGCATTGTATGCGTTCACGTTTCCGGGGAGAGAGACAAAAAAACTTTTTTCCTTGCCGGACCTTGCAAATGAAAAGTCAACGCCGAGACGCGAAAACCTTTTTATATTTTTTGCGCTGAGCAGATGAAAATCCGCTTTTGTGTCAAAGCCGAATGTGACCGCAGGGCAGGAGCAGGAGGAAAGAATCTCTCCGCAAAACTCATCGTCGCAGTTGACAACGGCTCTTTTGCACATTCTGAAAAGCTGTTTTTTCCAGAAAGCATATTCCTCAAAGCTTTCATGCTCGTTTGTTCCGATATGGTCGGGAGAAAGATTTGTGAAAACTCCCGTATCAAACTGAATTCCGTCAACGCGGTGATGTTTGAGCCCGAGGGAGGAAACTTCAATTGCCGCGGCCTTGCAGCCGTCATCCGCCATGAGCCGCAGCAGCTTTTGGAGCTCATAGCTTTCCGGAGTGGTGTTGACGGTCGGCAAAACCTTTTCGCCGCTTTTTGCTCCTATTGTTCCGATTATTCCGCATTTGATTCCGGCGTTTTCAAGAACGGCGCGGACAATGTGAGCAACCGTTGTTTTTCCTTTGGTTCCGGTAATGCCTATAACGGCAATTTCAGCCGAGGGATTGCGGAAAAAGTTTTTTGAGCAGACGGCGAGTGCGGCACGGGTATTTTCGCAGAAAAGGAGAATTGCGTCGCCCGGAAGCTCAATGCTTTTTTCACACAAAAAAACACGGCTGCCGTTTTCATAGGCACTTTTTGCAAAATCATGACCGTCAAACCTTGCTCCGCTGAGGCAGACAAAAAGGGTGTCCTTTTTCGCTTTGCGCGAATCGTAGACTATATCTGTTATTTCGCAGTCAACAGCGGGCGGCGAAGAAAGAACGGCGCCCTTCAATATTTCAGAAAGAAGCAAACGAAAAACCTCCGTTTCAAGTTCTGTTTAAAGCTCTTTTGAAAGGTCTGCGCCCATTTCGATGAGGCGCGCCTTTTCTTTTTTGAATTCCTCGCGCTTTCTTTTGTATTCTGCGCGGACCGCTTTCTTGTTTTTGCCGATAATTCCCGTGCGCTTGAATGCTTCAAGGAACATTGCAAAAATTGCGCCTGCCGAGCCGAGAATGAGGTCTGCCATTGTGTCGGTCAGACCCTCAGAATAAAGCTTCTGACCGTGCTGCATAACAAAGCCGTAGAGCCTGTCCATTGTGAATTCATAAAACTCCCAGCCGACAAGGAGAGTGACGGCAAAGCAGAGCGAAAACATTGAATGAACGGAGATTTTGAGCGGCTGCTTTCCGCCCTGCATAATGTCTCCGAGGAAGAATGCACCTGTGCAGGCAAGATAGCCGGCAAAAATATGCTCGGGAATGTCAATTCCGGTAAAGGTTGTTCTTGTGTTGAGCGTTGTTCCGACAACGCAGGAAAAACAGATAAAGCAGTTAAGCAGCGTTTGAAGACGGAACGGAAAACGTGTGATAAAGGATTTTCCGCCGAAAAGTTGGAACATATCCCAAAGGTGGGTGAATGCAATTGCAAAGCAGGCCTGAATGAATTCCGAGGTATAGCCGGTAAAAAGCCCCCAGGTTCCCCAGATAAAGAGCAGTGCGCGGCAGACCCACCAGATTATCCGGTCGCTTTTTTTCAGTCCTTTGATTCGGTTAAGCTTTTTCATCACAAAATCCTTTCCGTAACAAACAAAATCAAGATATTATACCACATCTTACAGCTGATTACCATAGAAACAAACAAAAAACATCAGTTGTTCATGCAGACAGGCGTTTTGAACGAATTATATTGATAAATCGGCAAGAGCGTGATACAATTTTCCTGCCCAAAAGTTCGGGCGCAGTTTTTAAAAAATGAAAGGAAGAATTTCATGCCGCTTCAGATTGTCAGGAACGATATTACAAAAATGGAGGTTGACGCAATTGTCAATGCCGCAAAGAGTTCACTTCTCGGCGGCGGAGGTGTTGACGGTTGTATTCACAGGGCGGCAGGACCCGGGCTCCTTGAAGAATGCAGAACGCTCGGCGGCTGTGAAACCGGCAGTGCGAAAATCACAAAGGGATACAATCTTCCCAGCAGATTTGTTATTCACGCCGTCGGACCACGCTGGCAGTTCGGCTTGAACGGAGAAGAGAAAAAGCTTGCTTCCTGCTATAAGACTTCTCTTGAACTTGCAAAGGAAAACGGCTGCAAGTCCGTTGCTTTTCCTCTCATTTCCTCGGGAATATATGGCTACCCAAAGGACAAAGCACTTTCGGTTGCGGTGAACGCAATCAGCAGCTTTCTGCTTGAAAACGAAATGATGGTCTACATAGTTGTGTTTGACAGAAAAGCTTACCGAATAAGCGAAAGACTGTTCAAAAACATTGCCGAATACATTGACGACAACTATGTTGAAGAACATACCGATAATTCTCAGACATGCCTGCGGCGTTCGGAAGAAATGATGGCTGCCGAGTCGGTCTGTCTTACCGACAGCAATATTTTCGGCACGCGCGTCGGCGCGGCTGCACCGGCTGAAAAGCCGTTTTCGCTTGAAGCAGCTCTGAGCCGTATTGACGAAAGCTTTTCTGAAATGCTGCTTCGCAAAATTGACGAGTCGGGAATGACAGACGCTCAATGCTATAAAAAAGCAAACATTGACCGGAAGCTTTTTTCAAAAATACGCTCGGATAAATTCTATAAGCCGAGCAAGCCAACCGTAATTGCTTTTGCTCTTGCTCTTGAGCTTCCGCTCGCCGAAATGAAGGATATGCTGATGAAAGCAGGCTTTGCCCTGTCCCGCTCAAACAAGTTTGACATTATCGTTGAATACTTCATCGGGCAGGGAATTTATAATGTTTTTGAAATCAACGAAGCGCTTTTTGCTTTTGACCAGAGTCTGATCGGTTCATAAAACGGCATGGCTTTCAGTTGTCGCTTTCCGGGCGACCAATTGGAATAAAAACCGCTGTATAGTATGACTGCAAGGTTAATCCGCGCAGTCATATTTTTTTGGAGGTATTAAACATGAAAAAAGGACTTACCGAAATCGTATTCATTCTTGATCGCAGCGGTTCAATGGCAGGACTTGAAAGCGACACCGTCGGCGGCTTCAACTCAATGATCGGCAGACAGAAAAAGGAAGAGGGCGAAGCAATTGTTTCCACAGTTGTTTTTGACGATGTCAGCGAGGTTATTCATGACCGTGTTCCGCTTGAAAAAATTCAGCCGCTGACCGAAAGGGACTATTTTGTCCGCGGGTGTACAGCTTTGCTTGACGCAATCGGCGGGGCAATTCACCACATTGCAAATGTTCACAAATATGCAAGAGAAGAGGACGTTCCCGAACACACTCTGTTCGTAATCACAACGGACGGAATGGAAAACGCCAGCCGCTGCTATGACATTGAAAAGGTCAGAAGAATGATTGAAAAAGAGAAAGAAAAGTACGGGTGGGAGTTTTTGTTCCTCGGCGCAAACATTGACGCAATTGCAACCGCAAGGCAGTTCGGAATCGGCGCAGACAGAGCGGTGGACTATAACTGCGACAGCGAAGGCACGCAGCTCAACTATGAAGTTCTCAGCGACGCGGTTTCCTCTGTACGCCGCAGTGCTCCTCTGACCTCGGCGTGGAAAAGACGTATTGATGAGGATTATAAGTCAAGGGGAAAGGAAAAACGCTGATTCGGTTGACTCATCGCGTTTCTTATGGTATCATAAAGAACATCGGGGCTGTTACCTTGCTCAGGCAGGGGGCAACAGCTCCGGTAGTTACATTAAGGACGTGAATGTTTTGGATATATTGAGAATTATCCTGGTGACGTTTTTTGCAGGAATGGGCGCAGGACTCGGAACCGGCTTTGCCGGAATGAGCGCTGCGGCTGTCATCACTCCGATGCTCGTGACTTTTCTCGGCATGGAGCCGTACATGGCGGTTGGCATTGCGCTTTCCTCAGATGTTCTGGCGAGCGCGGTTTCGGCGTATACCTATGGCAGGCATAAAAATCTCGATGTCCGCAACGGTCTGATAATGATGGCGAGCGTGCTCACTTTTACAGTTGTCGGAAGCTACCTTGCAAGTCTGCTTCCTTCTGCAACAATGGGCGGCTTTTCCGTTGGCATGACCTTTTTGCTCGGAATAAAGTTTATTGTCCGTCCGGTTATGACGACCAAGGAGGCAATGAACGGAACTTCGGCAAAAAAGCGTGCTGTTCAGTCGGTGGTCTGCGGAACAGGTATCGGTTTTGTCTGCGGCTTTGTCGGTGCGGGCGGCGGAATGATGATGCTGCTTATTCTGACGTCTGTTCTGGGCTATGAGCTTAAAACCGCAGTCGGAACGAGTGTGTTCATCATGGCGTTCACAGCGCTGACCGGAGCAGTTTCGCATTTCGCAATCGGCGGTGCTCCGGATTGGACAGTTTTTGTGCTTTGCGTTCTGTTCACGCTTTTGTGGGCAAGAATTGCTGCCGTTATTGCAAATAAGGCTCAGCCCAAAACGCTCAACCGCGCAACCGGAGTTATTCTGATTGTTCTCGGTATTGTTGTTTTTGCGTTCTCACTGCTGAAATGAAAGAATTTTGAAGGTGAGTTTTTGGGTTCTTACGGTAAAAGTGTTTTCATAACTATTTAGTTGTTCGTGTTCAGTTATCGTCAAAACAAAAAGCTATAATTCAATGGCAGAGCTGAGGCTTTCCGCCAAAATGAATTATAGCTTTTTTTCTGTTCTGAATACGTCAGTCCCGACTTTACGGTTGACAATAAAGTTTCTTTTCGATTACATTGACAGACCGATTACATTCTTGAAATTTACCTCTGGCAGCAAATCGCCGCAGGGAGTCGGGTTTTCAGCTTTTGCAGAACTCTTCAATTGCTTTTGCGGCGAATTCTGCCGTACCCTCACCGCCGTATCGGTCGATGTTCTTTTTGAACCGCTCGTCTGCAACGTACATCTGACCGAGACAGCTGAGCATTTCCTTTGTGCAGGTGTAGCTTGTTTCGGTAATGAACGCTTGAAGCACGCTGATTTTTTCAAGAACTCTTTTATCGCGCGGGTCAAGCTCCCTGAGCTTTCCGATTTCAGCAAAGATTTCCATTATTCTGTCGCCCGTTTTAAGCTTTTCTTCGTCGCTTTGTCCCTTTGTTTTTTGTTCATATTCTTTATAGCTTTCCGTTGAACCCCATCTTCTCTTAACTTCTTCTGAAAGGGATTCAAGCTCGCTTTTGTCAAATGCAGAAAAATCCATGTTAATTGCTCCTTTTTCAAGTGTGTTCCGGGCGAGAACTATGAGCTTTTCAAGCTGTTGCTTTTTTGCTTCAAGAAGTCGGAGCTGATCCGCCAGAGCCTGTTTTTCGTCAAAGTCGGGGTCATCAAGAATTGCTTTGATTTCTTTGAGCGGAAATTCAAGCTCGCGGAAAAACAAAATGCTTTGAATCCTCCGCAGCTGCTCGTCATCATAAAGTCTGTATCCCGCCTCGGTGACTTTTGCCGGCTTTAAAAGACCGATTGCGTCATAATGATGCAGAGCGCGGACGCTCAGGTTTGTCATTTCGCTGACTTCGTGAACAGTTTTCATTGCTTATCCCTCCCGGTGATTTGTATATTACACTATGACGTAACGTCAGTGTCAAGCGGTTTTTGAAAAATTCTTTTATTTGCTGATTGCGCCTGACAAGTAAAAAAGACCGGATTGAAAACAGCGGCTGCCCATGTAGAATCAGCTGACGGTCAGATTACGGTCTGAAAGCAAAGCCGGAACACTGAAGGGGCTGTAAAAAACATTCGTTTTTTACAGCCCCTTGCCTGGTGCAAATCTCTGATTATGAATTCTGAATAATTTCCTTGTATATTCTTTTTGTAATACGCTTCATTTCGTCAAGGTTCTTTTCAATTTCTTCAACCATTTTGAACTGATTACGCGCTCTGACAAGGTTGTGCTCGGGGTAGGCGGTTTTGAAGTATACGTCGCCGTCAAGGTAGTCGGTGAGGAAGCGGACGCCGCATTCATAGGTCATAAGGAAAGCGGAATATGCGAGAGAGTCAACCTCGGCTTTTGTCAGCGCGGCGGCGCAGCTTGAAAGGTAGCCGCGTGTGTATGCTTCATAAAGCTCGAGCGAAACGGAAACCTTTGAAAGGTCGGCTTCGTCCTCTTCGGCTGTTTTTGCGCCGAAGCGGATTGCGTCTCCGAAGTCATAAAGCGAAAGACCGGGCATGATTGTGTCAAGGTCAATTACGCAAATTCCCTTGTGGCTTTGGGAGTCAAAAAGAATGTTGTTGAGCTTTGTGTCATTGTGGGTAACGCGAAGCGGAATTTCTCCGTTTTCGCAAAGTTCAAGGGCAAGACCTGCCTTGTCTTTTCTTGCGAGGGCAAAGTCAATTTCCTTCTGAACGCCCGCTTTTCTTGCGCAGACGTCAGCCTTTGCCGAAGCTTCAAGGTTTTCGATGCGCTTTGGTGTGTTGTGGAAATCCGGAATGGTTTCAAGGAGCGTTTCGCTCGGATAATCGTTGAGGAGCTTCTGAAATTTTCCGAAGCTTTCGCCGGCGTTGCAGAAAACCTCAATGCTGTCAATCATGTTATAGGTGTAGGAATCATCAATGAAACGGTAAATGCGCCAGCAGCCGTTTTCGTCTTTGAAGTAAAGACCGCCGTCCGATGTTTTCAGAAAGTGAAGAGTCTCTCTTTCCGGGTCGCCGCCGGAAGCACGGATTTTTTTTCTGAGAAAGTGGGTGACGTTGACAATATTGTTCATCAGCGCGTCCGGATTTTTGAAAACATTAGTGTTGATTTTTTGAACGAGGTATTTTTTAACTCCCTCGTCAGTTTCAAAAACGGCGCAGATTGTGGTGTTGATGTGTCCGTCGGTGAGAGGCTTGGTCTTAGTCAATCTGCCGTCAATTCCGAAAGCGCGGCAAACGTTGAGAATTGATTCGTTGTTAATCATGTTCATCTTCCTTAACAATTATTGTTGCAAAATACTCGGGGTCATGAAAGCCGAAAGTCAGCTCCCTTCTCATCGGAGAAAACGAGCCGTAATGCGGCTTTTGAGTCAGGTCGCCGCATTTATAGAAGTTTCCGCGGTACACTCCGGGCAAAGCGGAAAAGCCGATTTTGAAGGCTTCTTCAAAAATGGCGCAGGGAAGAAAAAGCTCAATGCCCCAGCCGTTTTCTGTGATGCTTCCTTTGACCTCGGGCGAAAGAGCGGTCAGCTCTTTGAGAAAACGGCGGTTTTCCCGTTTTGCACCCACTTGTGTGAGGTAAGCGCCGTTGGGGTTCGTTTCAATGTTCAGGTATCCTGCGTTTTCATCGGGAGAGAAGAAGAATTCAAGGCAGCTGTCTTCCCAGACATTTTCGTCGCGCTCTGTGCAAACAGCGCGAAGCGCGGTCTCGTCTGACTCCATTCTGACAAAGATGCCCTTGTTTCTGACAAAGCACATCTGAAAACTGCTCAGCGGGCGGAACTTTTCTTCGTTTTCCCACTGAAAGCAGTCAATTGTGCCGACAGGAACTCTTTCCCAGTCGGGAGCGTCGGAAAAGCAGAGGGTTTCGTATGTTTTTCTCATGCTTCCTGAACCTTTTCTTTGAGATAATACATTCTTGAATCGTTGTCAAGGAGGATTCTTGAAACGCCGAATTTGTAGCCGCTGAGGACGAACGGCTGGTGCGGTTTGAGACCTGCACTCATGAGTGCGTCGCCGCCGACGGTGTATTCCTCTTTTTCTGTCCTGAGCTTGACGGTTTCAACAAGGAAGTCAAACAGACGGCTGTCCTCAACGTCAATCTTCTTGGGCAGGGGAGTATTGATGATTTCACCGAGGTTGCGGATGGAGAACAGCTGTGTTCTTGCCGAAAGCTCATAGTCCTTTTCCTCGTCGAGACCGGTAAAGCGTATGACGTCGTTGCCCCAGTTGGGAGTTACTCGGTTGATGAAGTAGCCGAGAATGCTCTCCTTTTTGTCGGGAGAAGTAATCTGCCACTTTGCAATGTTATCGGTGAAGAAATCGCCGATCCGGTCAAATTCACCGAATTGAAGAAGATAGCGGTGCTTTTTGTAATATTCAATCTGCTTTTTGACGGCGGCTTTGTCAAAGCGCGAAAGGTTGGTTACGTCAAGCTCATAGCCGAGCAGACCGAAAGCGGCAACATTGAAGCGGTGCTCAATTGAAGAGGGACGAAGGCAGGCGAAAGACGGGGTGCAGGCAACGTGCATCGTCATAACCGACTGCGGATAGCCGTATGATGTGCCGGACTGAATATATACCCTTTCGAGAGCGTCGGTGTTGTCGCTGGTCCAGCACTGAGGCATATAGCAGAATGTGCCGAGGTCAAAGCGGTTACCGCCGCTTGAACAGGCTTCAAAGAGAATTTCCGGGAATTTTTCGGTCAGCGCGCTCCATACTTTGTAGAGACCGAGCATATAGCGGTGGAAGAATTCGCCGCTCCTTGCGTCCTTGCGGTGAGAGAAAACGTCGGTCATCTGACGGTTGTTGTCCCATTTTATGTATTCAATGTGACCGTATCTGAAAACATCGGTCAGAGTGTTGATGAGGTATTCAACAACCTCGGGGTTGGTAAGGTCAAGAACAAGCTGGTTTCTGCCCTGTGAGGGTTCATATACGTCTGTTTTGATTGCCCAGTCGGGATGTGCGCGGTAAAGGTCGCTGTCCGGAGAGACCATTTCGGGTTCAACCCAGAGACCGAATTTGAGCCCCATTTCGTTGATTTTTTTTGCAAGTCCGTCAATTCCGGAGGGGAGCTTCTTTTTGTTCACATACCAGTCTCCGAGCGAGGACTTGTCGTTGTTGCGTTTTCCGAACCAGCCGTCGTCAAGAACAAACATTTCGCCGCCGATTTCCTTGGTTGCCCTGGCTATGTCGAGAATCTTCTTTTCATTGAAATTGAAGTAAGTGGCTTCCCAGTTGTTGACGAGAATGGGGCGTTCCTTGTTTTTCCAATATCCTCTGACGATGTGTTCTTTGACAAAAAGGTGCATATTGCGGCTCATTCCGTTGAGACCGTTTGCGCTGAAAGTGAGAACACTTTCGGGGGTGTCAAAGCTTTCGCCGGGATGCAGCAGCCATTCAAACTCAAACGGATTGATACCGGTCTGAATTCTCAGCAGACCGTGGGAGGAAATTTCGCATTTTTCAAGGTGATTGCCGGAATAAACAAGGTTAAAGCCGTAGCATTCGCCTTCGGTCTCGGTGCATACGCCGTTTTTGACGGCGAAGAAAGGATTGTGGCGGTTTGAGCTGGTTCCGGTTGTTGATTCGATTGAGAATGCGCCCGAGTCAAGCTTGTGTTCGTGCTTATAGCGTTCTCTTATCCATGCGCCGTCAAAGCTCAGAACGGTATAGTCGCCCCGTTGAAGGTCGAGCTGCATACTCATGAGCTTTTTGATTCTGATATTCTTTTCGCTCTTGTTGAAAAGTCTGACGCTTCTTGTGATGACATTGCAATCCTCAAAAACGGTGTAGAAAAGGTGAAGCTGTGCACCGAGAATTTTGTCTTCAAGAACAACGGTCAGAGTTTCGCTTTCGCCGTAGCTTGAGGGAAGTCCGTCAAGCTCGGGTTTTACCTTGGTAACGGCAGCACTCTTGAAGAGGAAATCCGTCGTGAAGTTGTCGTCAGCCGAAAGCAGCTGCATTGAGCTCTGACGGTAATCACCTTTTCCGTATGAAGAATATTCAAGAGCAATGTGGTCAAGCGAAAGGGAAGTATCCTTCTGCGAGCGGGGAGTGGCGTTGCTGTATCCGCACTCGTGTTTGTCATACATAAAGGTGAAATCGCCGCAATTCCTGATTCTTTTTCCGTAATACATTCCTTCAAGCTGACCTGAGGGCATAGCGCGGAAGACATAGCTGGTGTTGTTTGTTTGAAGATGAAATACATTATTGCTGTTTACATATATCATAATTTTTCTCCTTTTCCGGGCATGAACCCGATATACCATTTTATTCTATACCATTATACTTCTTATGTCAATCTTTATGAGCGGCCGTGTATCTTTTACACATCGCTCTGCAAGTAAAAACGGACACGAAGCGTATATTTTGCACGAAGGCAGAAATAATTTAATAAAACCCTTGACATTTACTCCTGCGGTGTGTATAATACCACTTGTTCTTGAAAGGGAACAGTGAGAATGAATATAGAGGTATAGTGTAACGGTAACACTCCGGACTCTGACTCCGTCATTTAAGGTTCGAATCCTTATACCTCTGCCATAACCGGACACCAGTTTTGTTACGATTGTTTTCATGTTGGTGTCCGGTTTTTTTATTTTGTCGCAGAATTATGAAAAATGCAAAACGGATCGAAAAATCTGAAGTTTTAGAGATGATAAATTCTGATTTTTATATTGCAACATAGTAAATAAGTCAATGTTAATTTGCGTTGCTTGTGGCAACAGTGGATGATAGTGTAGAATGTGAACATCAAAACACCGGGAGGACACGAAATGTTCAGCGAAAATCTAAAAACTATT
>JAEDIL010000064.1 GCA_016292455.1 Clostridiaceae bacterium | reverse complement strand
TATCCAATAATTAGAATAGTATCCGTCAATTTCCTGCGTCAGAACAATCGGCTTTGCCGGAGTGAAAGAAATTGAATCAACCGGATTCTTTTCAAGAGAAACTGAAAATGAGCCGCTCATATCTTGGTTAAAATACCTTGCGCCCCAATAGTACGTCCGGTATGCTTCCAAGTCATACATGATATAGAAGTTCGAGTTGTTTCCGCCGTCATCGTTGTAGACGAGTTCTTCTTTATTCTCGTTATAAAGATATCCGTATGTGTCTGTATCGGATATTGAAGTGAAAATATATGTACCCGAAGTTTGGGGAACAAACTTAATGTAGGTAGTTTTTCCTTCGGCAACCTCAATGGTTATCGTTTCGCCGGCGGATATTTCATACGACTTTTCCTCGGTAACATCCGTACTTGTACTGCTTTCCCCGTTCTCCCCGTCGGGAAGAAGATCGCCTGCTTCATTGAACTCATCGGCTGCGAGTGCAAACAGTCCAGCGCCGGAAAGAGGGAGACTGCTGAAAGCCATGAGCAGAATCAGGAAAACAGATATTGCTTTTGTTGCTTTTTTCTTCATAAGATCAAACCTCCGTTGTTTTCATTTATATCAACTCATTAAAGAGAATGTTTTTGGAAATGTATCCGCAACGCGCCAAGGAAATCAATTTCTCTGCAACAATACCATTTTATATGTATGTTTGCGAATTGTCAATGTTTGCAGATGAACAATCTCATAAAATAATGTGTGTTGACAGCAATGTCATTTAGTTAAGGTTTCAAAAAGACTCCCGCTCACTTACTCAAAAGTGAACGGGAGTCTTTTTGCTGATTCGACAAATTGAGAGCCTTCTCTGTTCGGCAAAACGGGAATTAACGCATACAGGCATTTACAAATTTCATTGGCACATCCATTCTTTCTGCTACTTGCTCTGGTGTCATGCCACTATCCAAAAAGCGTTGACAAACCACTTTTATGTTTTCACCAATCTCAATAATATGCTTATCAGGATCATAAATTCTAACCACTCGCTGCCCCCATGAATGTTCCTTGATAGGATGAACGTATTCCACATCATAATTTTTCAATCTGTCTGCAAATTTATCAAAATTATCTTCCTCAAAATAAACCTCAGAACTATTGCTTCCAAATGAAATATCATCTGTACCGATAAATTCTTGCCACGTCTCAAGTGTTTGCAATGCTAATCCGCCCGTCAAGGTCTTATTTGCACCAAAATCCATAATCACATGAAGTCCAAACACCTTTTTATAAAATTCTAGAGACTTATCAATATCTGTTACCACCAGCATAGGATTTTTTATTTTCATCAGTTAGAACCTCCGTCAACTTCCGGTTTGTACATGCAAATCCAATGTGTCTATTATACCAACCGGTCTAAAAATTTTTTCTTTGGATTCGTGGATTACAGCTGCTTGTTTTTTTTATTGTCCGATTTTTTCAAGCAGGGCGATGGCGTCGGAATAATCATTTTCGCTCTTTTTGTGAAACAGGAAGCGCACAATAGAGCTGCGCTGACTGTCCTTGGCCTTTTCCTTTTCTTTGTCTTTATCCTTTTCTTTTTCTTTGCTTTTTTCGCGTTCCTTTTCTCTTTCGGCTTCTTCGGCGTTCTTTTTGTCGAGCGCTGTTCTGACAGCCGAAAGGAACTCCTTTTGTTCGTAGACGCAAAGTCTTTCAACTTTCAGTTCATAGGCAAGCTCTTCAAGCTGAACAACCGTGTCTGCACCGAACTGACTGACCATTGAACGGAATGTTTCCGGCAAGAAGTAGTAGATTTTTCCGCTCAGATAGGAAAACGCTTTTTTGGCGTCAAGGTAGCCCATTTTCATGCGCATGCCGACACTCTCGCTGCCGAAGTCAAACGACGCGCCAAGGTCATCAATGTTATACGGTCTGATATACACCACGTTTGAATTGAGAAAGTCAAGGCTGTGGTTAACTCCGCGGATTGTTGCAATGTCAACAACCACCAGACGGTTGTAGCCGTGTTTTTTGAGCATTGAAACCGGTGTGTTGTCATATACGCCGCCGTCAAGAAAGCGTTCGCCCTCGGGACCTATGTTGTTGGCAAGCGGAATATTTGACGAGGCGAGAAGGTAGTCGATAAGCTGCCCCTGAGGAATGTCGTCAATGAAAAGTTCAAGTCCGTTTACACCCTGCGACATCTGGACAGTGACAAGACCGAAAGGAATTTTGCTTGCACGCACCTTTTTTTCGTCAACGAATTTTGAAACAAAGTCCTTGACCGGTGAAGCGTCAAAGCCGCCGTTGCGGACAACCTCTTTGAAAAGAACACCCCAGTTTCTGGTGCTGAAAAGGTTCTCCGGATCAGGTAAGGGCTCAGAAATGTTGATGCCCTTGTCAAGTGAAATATTGTTCCACATCTCCGCGGCGGAAAGGTAATCGTCGGCGGCAATGAGTGCGCCGTTGATTGAGCCGATTGAAACGCCGGCAATTGCATTGAAGCGTACACCGATTTCGCGCATGGCTTCCCACGCGCCGATCTGATATGCGCCTTTTGCGCCGCCGCCGGCAAGAACAAGACCGAAAGGTTTCATTTTGTTCCCTCCCTGTGTAGTCTGATTGCTGCACGAGCCGCTGTGTTCTGCGCTCATGCAAGCTCTGCAATGATTGAGTTTGAAAGAAGAAAGCCGTTTTCCGTCAGACTCATTGAATCCTTTCCGAACGTCACAAGCCCGTGACGGCTGAGCTGCGCAGCTTTTTTCAATTTTTCATCAGGATATTTTTTTTTGAATCTTTGTTCATATTCACTGAATACAAGACCCCTTGAAAGCCTCAGAGCAAGCATGACGAATTCTTCCTCGTCGCCACCGTCACCGTCAGAAACGGGCGGGCTTCCTTTGAGAAAGGCCGAAAAGTCGTTTTCATAGTAAAACCGTTTTCCGCCCAGAAATGAATGTGCAGACGGGCCTATTCCGAGATATTCTTCGCAAAGCCAGTATTTGTTGTTATGCACGCTCTGAAAGCCGGGCAGGGCAAAATTTGAGATTTCGTAATGCTCAAAGCCGTTTTGTTTCAGAGCTTCACAGGTTTTCAGGTAAAGCCTGCAAACCTCGTCCTCATCGGGAAAAGGCAGCTGCGACTGTTTGCCGTAAAGAGCAGTGCCTTCTTCAAGCTTCAGCATATATGTGCTGATATGTTTGCAGCCGCGGCCGAGAATGAATTCAAGACTTTCTTCAAGACTTTCCGGAGTCTGAAACGGAAGACCGAGCATGAGGTCAAGCGAAACGTTTTCAATTCCATATTTACAGCAAAGGCTGAGCGCTTTTTCCACCTGCACTTTGTCTGAAAGTCTGCCGATTGTTCGCCGTTCTTTTTCGACGGCGGACTGAACACCCATTGAAACGCGGTTCACGCCGCTTTTTTGAAGAAAAGCGAACAAGTCCTCGCTTGCGGAGGAGGGGTTGACCTCAACAGTAATTTCGCAGTCGGAAGAAACATCAAAAGTCTCCCGAACCTTTTGCAAAACGGCGAAGATTCTCTCTCCGCCGAAAACCGACGGAGTTCCGCCGCCGAAATATATGCTGTTAAACGAAAGTTTTTCCTTTCCTCCCCATTCATCAATATGTGAAAGAAGGGAGGAAAGATAATCGTCTTTCTGTTTTTCGCGCGGGCTGAACGAATAGAACGAGCAGTAGCCGCATTTTGAAAGGCAGAAAGGAATGTGAAAATACAGCCCTTTCACCTTAGTTTTCCTCAAGCTTGAGAACAGCCATAAAAGCCTCCTGCGGAACTTCAACCGTTCCGAACTGACGCATACGCTTTTTGCCCTCTTTTTGCTTTTCAAGCAGCTTTTTCTTTCGTGTAATATCGCCGCCGTAGCACTTTGCAAGAACGTCCTTGCGCATTGCCTTGACGGTTTCGCGCGCAATGACCTTGCTGCCGATTGCAACCTGAATCGGAATTTCAAACATCTGTCTCGGAATGGTTTCTTTGAGCCTTTCGGCAATTCTCCTTGCCCTTGCCATTGCCTTGTCCGAATGAATGATGAAGCTGAGCGCGTCAATTGTGTCTCCGTTGAGAAGAACGTCAACCTTCTGTAGGTTGGAGCGCTCATAGCGTGAAATTTCATAGTCAAACGAAGCATAGCCTCGGGTTCTGGATTTCAGAACATCAAAGAAGTCATAAATAATCTCATTGAGCGGAAGCTCATAGTGAATATCAACCCTGTCCTTGGCAAGGTAGGTCATATCCTTGAAAACGCCGCGTCTGTCCTGACAAAGGTCCATGATTGCGCCGACATAGTCCGGAGGCGAATAAATATGGGCGTTCGTTATCGGCTCTTCGGAATAATCTATGTCACCCGGGTCGGGATAGTGGGTGGGATTGTCCACCTCGACAACCGAGCCGTCACGAAGGTAGATTTTATATATAACGCTCGGAACAGTGGTCACAAGGTCAAGGTTATACTCTCTTTCAAGTCTTTCCTGAATGATTTCAAGGTGCAGCAGACCGAGAAAGCCGCAGCGGAAGCCGAAACCGAGCGCGCCGGAGGTTTCCGGCTCGTAGGAAAGGGAAGCGTCATTGAGCTGAAGCTTTTCAAGCGCGTCTCTGAGCGCTTCATAGTCCGCCCCGTCAGCCGGATATACGCCGCAGAAAACCATCGGGTTGACCTTGCGGTAGCCGGGGAGTGCTTCTGCTGCCGGACGTTCGGTCTTTGTCACGGTGTCGCCGACCTTTGCGTCGCGGACGGTTTTGATTGAAGCGGTGATGTAGCCGACTTCGCCTGCGCAGAGCATTTCACAAGGTTCCATTCCGGTGGCTCTCATGTAGCCGACCTCAACAACATTGAACTGCGCCTGGGTAGCCATCATTCTCATCGTTTCGCCGGCTCTGAGCGTGCCCTCCATGACCCTGACATAAACAATAACGCCTTTGTAGTTGTCATAGACCGAGTCAAAAATAAGTGCGCGCAAAGGAGCGTCGTCATTTGCCTGCGGCGCGGGAATGTCCTCAACAATTCTTTCAAGAACCTGCTCAATGTTTTCGCCGGTCTTTGCGGAAACGCGCGGCGCATTTGAACAGTCAAGACCGATAACGTCCTCAACCTCGGCGGCAACGTGCTCCGGGTCGGCGGCAGGCAGGTCAATTTTGTTTATTACGGGAACAAGCTCAAGGTTGTGGTCGAGCGCAAGATAAGTGTTGGCGAGTGTCTGCGCTTCAATGCCCTGCGAAGCGTCAACAACAAGGAGCGCACCCTCACACGCGGCGAGCGAACGCGAAACCTCATAATTGAAGTCAACGTGACCCGGAGTGTCAATGAGGTTGAGCTCATAGGTTTTTCCGTCTTTGGCGGTGTAGTCCAGCTTGACGGCGTGGGATTTTATGGTTATTCCGCGCTCGCGTTCAAGGTCCATGTCGTCAAGAAGCTGCTCGGTCATGTCCCTTTTTGCAACGGAATCGGTGAGTTCAAGTAGTCTGTCGGCAAGGGTGGATTTGCCGTGGTCGATGTGAGCAATAATTGAAAAATTTCTGATGTTTTCCTTGGGTGCTGACAAATATATCACCTCAAAATAATAATCAATGTATTTTAACACAAAGAGCGAATTTTGGCAAGATTCTGAGAAAAAGAAAATCCGCGCCCGGAGTAAGGAGAAGGCACGGATTTTCCCGAGACTGCCTGAAACGGGCAGTCTCATGCTGATATGCGGAAAAGTTATAACAAACTAACGGTTCAACCGTCCGGCTCAGGCGGCGCGTCTGAACTGACCGCGCTTTTGTCCGGCGGGCTTTACAGCTGCGGTCCTTTTTGCAGGAGCAGCATTTTTGCGCTTTTTTGAAGAAAGCTGTTTTCTGATGCGTCGAAAAATTCTTTGCTCAATTTCAACAAGGCGGTCCTCAAAAATAATTCCGAAGAAAATGAGAACGGCAAGAGGGGCAAAAACGGAAAGAAAAGCGGAAAGTGATGAAAACAACATAATATATATCCTCCATACTGTTTTTTAATACTTCGTTCGCTGGCGAACATTCGTTCGTGAACTTCTATGACTTGATTATAGCAGAAAAAATCGATTTGTCAACACAAATGTTCACTAAATTTGATTTTTTAGTCCTCATTTTTGGACTTTGGTGGCTATTTTGTAGTTTTTTTGCAATTGAGGAGGTTTTGTTTTCAGTTTATGAAAAATGATGTGTGCTTTATTCGGTTCCTTGCTGTCAAAAATCCGGCTGTATTTTTGTTAAATTTTACAAAGGATAAATTGGTAAAAAAGAGTGAAATGAAAAGCAAAATATGGTAATATCATATTGTATATAAGCCGCATTGAAGAGCGGCTGTTTTAAACGGAGGTTTTTTATGGCTGTTAAAAAAGAATTCAGTTTTCCCTCGGTTTCCGGTCTTGCCGATATTCACGCATGCTCCTTTTTCCCGGAGGATAAGGAAAGCGTAAAGGCCGTTATTCAGATTGCTCACGGAATGGCTGAGCACCTTGAACGCTACGAAAAGTTTGCCGGAGTGCTTTGCGACAACGGTTTTGCTGTCTATATCAACGACCATCTCGGTCACGGAAAGAGCGTAAAGGATGACAGCGAGCTTGGTTATTTCGGCGAAAAAGACGGTTGGAAGAATTTTATTGACGACGCTCATCAGCTTATGCAGATTGCAAAAAAAGAGAATCCCTCAAAGCCATATATCTTTTTTGGTCATTCAATGGGCTCATTTGTTGCCCGTGAGTTTTCAAAACGCTTTGCAGATGAGCTGACCGGCGCTGTTTTCTGCGGAACAGCGGGACCGAACCCGGCTGCCGGAGCCGGAATTGTCCTTGCAAAGCTTGTCGGAAAAATCAAGGGCTCCCATTACCGCAGCAAGCTCATTGACAACATTGCTTTCGGAACATACAACAAACAGTTTGAGGGCAGAACAAACTTCGACTGGCTTTCAAGAGATAACGATGAGGTTGACAAGTATCTTGCCGACAAATATTGCGGCTTCCTGTTCACCGCATACGGCTTCCGCGATATGTTCACGCTGCTTTCACGCGTTTCTTCCAAAGAGTGGGCAGAAGAATATTCAAAGAAGCTTCCGGTTCTTCTCATTTCCGGTTCAAAAGATCCCGTCGGTGCAAACGGAAAGGGTGTTGAGCAGGTTTACAATATGCTGAAAGAAGCCGGAAAGACCAACGTCACAATGCACCTTTATGACGACGCAAGGCACGAGATTCTCAACGAGTCAAGATGCTTTGACAAGGTATGCAAAGATGTGATAGACTGGGCTGACAGCATTTTATAAGATTTACCATTATTTCAGGGGGCTGTCGTTTTGGAACAGCCCCCTGTTTCTTTCGGGAGGAAGTTTATGCCGGTTACAATTGAAAAGAACCGAATCAGAATTGAAAACGATTTTCTTGCCAAGGAGCTTGAAATTGAAAAAGGAAGACTTGCTTCTTCCTCTGTATTAAACAAGCTGACCGGAGAGGTGATACGTGCGTCAAAGGGCAGCGAAGAGTTTAAACTGCGCTTTGTCCGCGTTTTCGGCGGCGAATTCGTCTGCGCCAGCGAGCTTAAAATTGACTCTTCGCAAGGAGAAAAAACCGAAAACGGTGAAAAGCTCACAATCCGGTTCAGGAATTTCAAGGTCAGGGGCGGAAAGCTCGGGCTGAGTCTTGTTCTGGAACTCGGCACGTTTGACCGCTTTCTGAGAAAGCGCCTTGTTTTTGAAACGCCTGACCCGGACTGCCGCGCTGTGATTGATTATGTTGACTTTGAACCGTTTGCCGTTCCGGACGTTTCCAAGGCTGCTTTTCTTCCGAGGCAGAAAAAGAGTCATATCGGAGGTTTTGCTCTTTCTCTCGGGCAGCCGGTGTTTTATGACAGCCTTGCTTTCGGCTGTGAATTTCCGGGAACGGAAAACAATTTTGAAAACGGCGCCCTGTATGTGCGCTGGTATTGCGGAAAACCGCTTTCGCGCCTTTTGAAAAAGGGAAAGTATGAAACCTACAACTCAATCTGCCTTGTCTGCTCCGGCGGCTCGGATGACGCAAGGAGAATTGAGTTTTATGATTACATCAGAAAAATCTCCCGTCCGCTCGCGCTCAGAACCCAGTATAACTCGTGGTATGACCACATGCTGAATATCAGCGCGCAGAATATTGAAACATCTTTCCTTGAAATTGACAAGGGACTCACCTCTGTCGGCGCAAGAGAGCTTGACTGCTATGTTGTTGATGACGGCTGGAACGATTATGAAAAGGACTTCTGGTGCTTCAACAAAAAGTTTCCGAATGAGCTCTATCCATCTTCGGCGCTTGCAAAATCGTTCGGCTCTTCGTTCGGTCTGTGGCTCGGTCCGCGCGGCGGCTACACGCTTGACACGGTGAAGTTTGCACGCAGGATTGAAAAGGGCGGAAACGGCTTTATGAACCGCCGCGCCTGCGATGTCTGTGTTGCGAGTGAAAAGTATATTGACAGGCTCAGCAGACTTATGCTTGACTATGAGAAGCGTTTCGAGCTTTCCTACTGGAAGCTTGACGGTTTTGCAAACAAACCCTGCCGCAACAAGAACCATGATCATGCTGTCGGCGGAAAGAACGATATGTACTATTACAGCGAACTCTGGGAAAGATGGATTGCGGTTTTCTCGGCGCTTCAGAAGAACGCCGCAGATAAAATGTTCATCAACCTGACCTGCTATGCGCCGCCCAGCCCGTGGTTTTTGCAATGGGTTAATTCGGTCTGGATGCAGAACAGCATGGACATCGGCTTTACCGAAAAAACGCCTGACGGCAAAAAGCTTTCCGCGGCAAAAAAGGACAAGGCTCTGACATACCGCGACGATATGTATTATGACTTCTATCGTGAAAGGGGCTTCTGCTTTCCGCCGTCGAACCTTTATAATCATGATCCTATTTATGGGCATGAAGCAAAAATGGAAATGACAGACGGGCAGTTCAGGGAGTACCTCTTCACCAATGCCGCGCGCGGAACTTCTTTCTGGGAGCTTTATTTCAGCTATGATATGATGAATGAGGCGAAGTGGCGTATTACCAACGGTGTTCTGAGCTTTGTGCGCGAAAACCTTCAGCTTTTTGCAAGAACGGTTATGTTCGGCGGAAGACCGTCGCTTTTGCAGGTTTACGGTTTCGGCGGCTTTGACGGAAACGAGGGTGTTGTTACGCTGCGCAACCCTTCGCCCGAGGTCTGCGAATATACGCTTTTGCTTAACCGTTCTGTCGGCGCCGATGAGCGGCTGAACTGCGCTTCTGTTGTGACTGTTCTTCCGTATTCAACAGCCGGAGAAAGCGGCTCTTTCAGCTTTGGCGACACATTGAAGCTGACACTTTCTCCTTTTGAAACGCGTGTTCTTCACTTCGGAAGGCGTGAAAAGGCATTGGACGTTGTTTACTGCAAGGCTTCAGGTGCAGATACGCTTGAAGTAATGTTCAATCAGACGGTTAATATTGACTCCCTTTCCTGCAAACAGACGAAGCTTGTTTCTGCAAAACTGCTTGATGATTACAGAAGCGTTTTGTTGAAGTTCGAAAACGGATTTGAAAGAAACAATTCGCTCACTCTTTCCGGTGTAAAGGATATTCTCGGAAATGAAAGCGAGGTTTGCACCGTGTTCACTTGGTATGAGGGCGGAATAATCAAAGACGCACCCATTACGGGTAATGCAGATTTTTCCGTTCAGGTCACTCTTGACGGAGAAGACGACGGTGTGCTTTATTCCCAGGGCAAGGAGCTTTCGCTCAGTGTTGAAAACGGGCTTGTCTTTTTCAGGGTGGGCGGCAGGACGCTTGCTTCAACACGCTCGGTTCGTGATGTTGTTCAGCTCTGTGCTGTCAGGGAGCGCAACGGGCTTTTGAAGCTGTATTTCAACAAAAAGCCCGAATGTGCCGCAAGACCCTTTGAGGAAAGACCGCATTGCCTTTCGGGAGGAGAGCAGACCTTTTTCAAAAAAAGCAGAGTACGGCTTTTTGACCGTGCGCTGGCTTATGATGAAGTATAATTGAACAAAACCGAAGGGACTGCGTTGGGCGCAGTCCAAAAAATAAAACAAAAAAGACTATATTTCACATCGAGCACGAAGCAAAAAGCTCATGTGAAGTATAGTCTTTTTTTCTGTCTGCACTGAATTTTGCAGCCGCCTGATCGTATTATGATTCAGCCAACAACC
>JAEDIL010000063.1 GCA_016292455.1 Clostridiaceae bacterium | reverse complement strand
TGCAAGTAAGATGTGCATCAAAGCGTATGCTGTGATTTATTCAGAGGTTCCCTAATTCTTAACCTTTGCAAATTATAGCTTTTTTTGTTGATAATTTCATTGTGTCTGCATTTTATGTATTTTTCGTCCTCTTGCGGCACACTTGTGCGGCTTCGGGCGATGAAAACGCTTTCTTAATCGGAACGCACAGCATTTTCATCGGTTTTCATAATACTGTTCGTATATCCGCCCGAACATTTTTTCAACGTCCCTGTCAATTTCTTCCCGGAGATTTGTCAGACGCTTGTCCAGATACTGCACAACCGACGTATTGTACATGGACCTATGCAGAACAATGAACGAAAGAAGTGCATTGATAATAAACACTGAAATACTTTTGATTCTTAAACTTAACGCATCTGTTTTTGAAATATACATCCTCACCGGACACACCCTCCTTATCAATTGTTTCCAACACATACTTTCACAGCCCGTGCTGCAACAACAGAATACAACATCTTGTATGAGGTAATTGTCAGTTAATGTCGAAAAAGTATTAAATATTATAAAGACTGTCTCAATTTGTGCTGATTACAAAAATAAGACAGCTTTTTTTGGTGGAAAAATCAAAGCGAGAATTTTTCCTTCATTTCAGCCGCTTTTCCGCAGCTTAATCTGCCCTCAGGACACCTGCCCTTTGAAAAACAGCTCGGACCGTAGTTTTTGAAAAGCACCTGCGAAATCTGACGAAGCTCAGAAAGGAGAGCGGTTGCTTTTTCGCGGATTTCCCACTGAGCCCTTGCGCAGGTGCGAAGTTCAAAAAACAGCTTCAACTCGCGCGCGTTCATTGTTGAAACAACGTCAATTGTGTTTCCGCTCAGCAGGCAATACACACTCTGCCCTTTCGGCACACCGCTTTCTTCAAGCTTTTTATAAAGAGCGGCTGTTTTTTCAAAAGCGTCAACATATTTTTCAAGAAATCCGCTTTCTCTCACCGACGCGGGAATAATATAGTTCGTTCTGTTGCAATCATAAAGCTGAGGAACAGACAAGCCCTGCATTCTGTGCCTTGCAAGATGAGTGAGCGTTGAAAGAGAAATATCGTTGAAGCGGACGGTAAACACCGCACATTCAAGTGCGCGCGGTCTTGAACAGGCGTAAACCTCATCAATTACCTTCTCGGCAACGTCTTTGTCCGCAATAGCCTTTTCAATAGCCGCGGTAGAAAACAAGGTGCTCTCGGCAAGAGCTGTTTCAGCAACGAGGCGTTCACAATCCGGAGTAAAGCCGAGTACTTCCACTTCCTTTTTCAGCTGCGCGTCAGCTTCTTCGGTCGAAACGGCAAATGAGAGGTCGGGCAAGTCGCGGTAAGTGCAGTTATCCTCTTCAAAATTAAAAAAAACACCGGGTGCTCTTTCCTTGCACTGAGCAAGGAGCGAAACACCGAGAGCATGAATTTCGGGAATAGCCTTTCCGCGTCCGTAAAGCATTGCGCGAAGCACGTTGACCATCTCTCTGCCGCCAAGCGAGCAGAAGAAGTTGCTGAAAAAACAATACGGCAGAACAAAGCGCGCGTCCTCCTTGGGAATTCCGCCCTCACAAAGCTCGGAATAGAGAGCAAAAAGCGAGTCCATACGGACTAGATATTCCTTTCTGAGCTCCTCGTTTTCAAAATCGGGAACGAGATAGCCGCTGTCGGAAAAATCAACATACCTCCTTGATTTGACCGTAAAGGATGCAAGTCTGAATTCAATCATAAACTGTTCAACAACCACCGAAACATTTTCAAAGGCAAGGTTGAAAAACATGTGTTCAATTGTTGACGTGTGACCGGAGCGAATGACCTTTGAAATGAGATTTGCATTTTTTTCCGGGTCGGCTGAACGCTCAAAAATTTCAAGTGCCGTTCCTTTCTGAGTTGAAATTCTCCCGGAAGCGGCGCAGACTCTTTCGCCGCAGTCAGAAAAGCCGATTATGTATACACCGGGTTCTGCCATTTTCTTCTCCCCTTTTGCATATTTTTTTAATATTACCACAGAATGTGCCGTGATTCAACTTTTTTTTAAAATCGGCGGGAAAGGATTTGATTTGGATTTGATTATTGCAAGTATTTTCAAATTTTCCTTGATAATTTGCCCGTTTGTTGCTATAATAATTTGAATTATTTATAGTATGGGAGTTTTTGCAATGATAAAAAGAGCAAGCGATATGACATCAACCGTAAAAGTCAATATGCGCGGCGGCGACGGACAGGCCGTTGTTACCGATATTCTTAACAAAGATGAATACAAGGGAAAAGCAAGGCTTCTCGGAACCATTCTGCTTGAACCCGGCTGTTCAATCGGCGAGCATATCCATGAAAACGAAGAGGAAGTTTTCTATGTCATCGAGGGAACTGCAACCTACGACGACAACGGAAAAACCGAAATTCTCCGAAAGGGAGACAGCTGTCTCTGTCTCGGCGGTCAGAAGCATTCAATTGCAAACCGCACCGAAAACGAAAACCTTGTTGTTTTTGCCGCAATTCTCACTTATTGAGCGGAGAGCAGAAAAATGGGCAGACTTATAGTAATTGAAGGTCTTGACGGAAGCGGAAAAGGAACGCAGGCGGCGCTGCTTCTGAAAAGACTCAGAGAAAGCGGGAAAGACGTTTTTGAAATTGATCTTCCGAACTATGCGGACAATTCAAGCGCACTTGTAAAAATGTATCTTGCCGGCGAAATGGGAAACCGCCCGGGCGATGTGAACGCTTTCGCTGCGTCAACCTTTTTTGCCGTTGACCGCTATGCAAGCTTCAAGAAGTTCTGGAGCAAGGAATACGAAAGCGGAAAAATTATTGTTGCCAACCGCTACACAACCTCAAACGCTTGCCACCAGATGACAAAACTTGAAAAAAAGGGCTGGGACAGCTTCCTTTCATGGCTGTTTGACTTTGAATATGTAAAACTCGGAATACCCGAGCCCGACTGTGTTGTTTTTCTTGATATGCCGGTTGAAACGTCACAGAAGCTTCTGGAAAAAAGATATAACAACGACGAAAGCAAAAAGGACGTTCACGAACGCGACATTGACTATCTGAATCACTGCCGCGACGCCGCAATTTATGCCTGTGAAAAACTCGGCTGGAAAAGAATAGTCTGTGCCGAGGGCGGAGAACCGAAAAGTGTTGAGAAAATTTCAGACCTTGTTTTTCAAACGATTTCAGAATACATTTGACTCAGGAGGAAATTTTTATGGTATACTGCTTTCTTGCGGACGGTTTTGAAGAAGTTGAGGCAATTGCCCCCATTGACATGCTCAGACGGGCCGGCGTTGAAGTAACAACGGTCGGCATCGGCAAGCGTGTAATTATGGGCAGGCATAATATTCCCGTAACGGCGGACATTGAGGACAGCGAATTTTCTGCTGACGAAAACCTTGAAGCAGTCATTCTTCCCGGCGGAATGCCCGGAACACTGAATCTCGACGCCTCACAGGTTGTTCACGGCGCGCTTGATTACGCTGTGGAACACCGGAAGTTTATTTGCGCAATCTGCGCCGCACCTTCGGTCCTCGGAAAAAAAGGTCTGCTTTCCGGCAGAGAGGCTATTGCTTACCCCGGTTTTGAAAAGGAACTCAAAGGCGCCGTAATCAGCAAAAAGCACGTTGTCCGTGACGGAAACGTTATTACCGCAAAGGGCGCAGGCGTCGCCGTTAAATTCGGACTTGAAATTGTTGCCGCCCTCGTCAGTCGGGAAAAGAGCGACGAAATTTCCGAGGGTATTCAGTGCGAATGAGCGAAGAAAAGAACACTCTCAGAAAGCTTTTCAAGGAGAAAGCAGTTCTCCTTGAAAACAAAAATGAGCTGAGCGAAAAAATTGCCCTTCGTTTGTCCGGGCTTTGCGAATACCGCAATTGCAGCAGTGTTTTCGCATATTTCCCTCTCTCATGGGAGGTTTCAACAATACCCATTATTGAGAGAGCGATTAAAGACGGAAAGCGCGTTGCCCTCCCCCGCTGCAACGAAAAAGGCAACGAAATGCGCTTTTATTATTTCAGCGGTTTTGACGAGCTTGAAAACGGACGGTTCAAGGGCATTTTTGAACCGAAAAAAACGCTTGAAGAAGCAGTGGCCGACGAAAGCACTCTTTGCCTTGTTCCCGCGCTTGCTTTTGGAGAGAACGGCTCGCGGCTCGGAAAAGGCATGGGCTTTTATGACCGCTTTCTTTCCTCTTTTAAGGGAAAAACAGCCGGTCTTTGCTTTGAAAGCTGCCTTGCTGTCTCACTGCCCGAAACAGAGCTTGACCGGAGGGTTCAGCTGATAATTACGGAAAACAAAACTTTATTCATAAAATAGGAGGATCCTTCATGGACGACTCAAGAATTTTCCCGCCATCCGGCGGAAACAACAACGGTTTTGAACCTTTCCGCCCGTCACGGAGAAATCAGGACGGCGAATTCAAAATTTCAATTGACGGCTTCGGCAGCGATTCACAGTTCAAGCCTGCCGCGCCGCAGAAGCCGGTCATTCCACCCACACAGCCGCAAAGAGCTCAGGGCGGCTATGCGCAGCAGAAACCCGAGCGCTTTGAAGTAAACATTCCTAAGAAAAAATATCCGGAATATCCGCAGCAAAGCAAAAAAAAGCCTGCCGGACAAAGCAGACCTGCACAGGCCTCTGCGGCAGGAAAGTCTTCTTCCGCAAAGCAGAGTTCTTCCTCAAAAGGTACTGCGGTTCGCAAGCTCACTCCGGCTCAGGAGAAAAAACTTCGGGAAAAGAAAAAATATATGCGCATACGCAGCATTATGATTGCACTTATCTGCCTGATAATTATTGCTGCGCTCACCGCAACCGCCTCTGCGCTCGCAATGTCCACAATCAATGACATTCTTGCACTCAACAAAGGTGCCAATGACAACGCGCAGACCGTCAGCATTGTAATTCCGGAGGGAGCGGATTTTGACACGGTCTATGACATCCTTTGCGAAAATGACCTTGTTAAGCAAAAGTTCATTACAAAGCTTTTCTGCAAATTCAGGCATTATGACAAGGCTTATTCCGTAAGCCAGCAGAAAGATGTGAAGATTGAATATCAGCCCGGAGCATATTACATTGAGCCGAACAGCGGGATTGAAGCAATGCTTGAAACCATCAAGCTTTCCAACAGCGTTTCCAAGGACACCATTCGCCTCACCTTCCCGGAGGGCTGGACAATTGCTCAGGTTTTTGCAAAAATTGAAAAGTACAACGTCTGCACGGCTGAAAAGCTTTATGCAAACCTTGACATTGTCGGCAATCAATTTGATTTTTACAAAAATATTCCTTCAAATTCGGGAAGATACCTCAAAGCCGAGGGCTATATCTTCCCCGACACTTATGACTTCTATATCGGAGAGAACTCCGCTTCCGTTCTCAAAAAACTGTTCACAAACTCAACGGCAAAGTGGAAGAAGGAATACACCAAAAAAGCCAAGGAACTCGGCATGACGAGAGATGAAGTCATTATTATGGCTTCAATCATTGAGCGCGAGGCAAAGGATAAATCTCAGATGGCGGACATTTCCTCGGTTCTCCACAACCGTCTTGCCGACCCGGCAACCTATCCCCTGCTTCAGATGAACTCCACAAAAGACTATATCACCTCGGTCAATGAATACGGTGTTTTCTCGGAATTCTATTACTCAATCTATCTTGATTCCTACAACACATACAGTGCGGAGGGACTTCCTCCCGGAGCAATCTGCAATCCCGGTATTGACGCTATTGAAGCGGCGCTTAATCCGAGCGATACCGACTACCACTACTTCCGCCACGATTCAAAGGGAAAGATTTATCTTGCCGTTACTCGCGCAGAGCATGACAGGAACGGCGAAATAATCTTCAACGAAGCCGGAGGACAGTAATGGCAATTGAAACGATTAAAAAGCCTGAGCTGCTTGCTCCCGCCGGAGACATGGAAAGGCTCAAAGCAGCAGTAAAATACAAAGCAGATGCCGTCTATTTAGGCGGCTCTGTTTTCGGTATGCGCACCGCACCCGAAAATTTCGCCGGAGAAAAGCTGAAAACAGCCTGCGAATATTGCCACAGCAGAGGCGTCAGGGTATATCTGACGGTCAACACTCTTCCCCGCAACGACGAGCTGGGGCTGCTTCCGAAGTTTCTTGAATATGCGGCAGAATGCGGCGTTGACGCTTTCATTATCTCCGACCTCGGTGTAATGGAATACGCAAAAAGGTATGCCCCTCAGGTAGAAATCCACATTTCAACTCAGGCCGGAATTGTAAATTACGCCGCTGCCAATGCCTTTTATGAGCTTGGTGCAAAGCGGATTGTTACCGCGCGCGAGCTTTCGCTCAAAGAGATTATCGAAATCAGAAAAAACATTCCCGCCGATATGGATATTGAATGCTTTGTTCACGGGGCAATGTGTGTTTCTTTTTCAGGCCGCTGTCTGCTTTCAAACTATCTTGTTTCAAGAGACTGCAACCGGGGCGACTGTGCGCAGCCCTGCCGTTGGAAATATGCACTCGTTGAGGAAAAGCGCCCGGGAATGTATTTTCCCATTGAAGACAGCGAGGATGGCGGAACATATATTCTGAACTCAAAGGATATGTGCATGATTGAGCACATTCCCGAGCTTGTAAAGGCGGGAATAACCAGCTTCAAAATTGAAGGACGGGCAAAATCGGAATACTACGTTTCGGTTGTGACCAACGCCTACCGCAGAGCAATTGACGGCTATTTTGAAACTCTCAGCGATGATTACCGACCGGAGCAGTGGCTGCTTGACGAAATGAGAAAAATCAGCTACCGCGATTACTGCACCGGATTTTTCTTCGGTGATCCGAAGGACGACGCAAACATCAGTCTGCGCGGCGGCTACAACCGCGAGTGGGACGTGATGGGAATTGTTGAAGAATGGCAGGACGGAATCGCCTTCTGTACACAGCGCAACCGCTTTTTTGAGGGAGATGAGCTTGAAGTTCTTCAAAGCGACAGACCGCCTTTCTCCGTTGTTGCAAGAGGGCTGAAAAACGCCGATTCTGAGGCGATTGAAGCCACAAACCACCCGATGATGCACTTTTCCTTTTCCTGCCCTACGCCGCTTGAAAAAGGCGCAATTCTGCGAAAGCAGCGCGATGAAGCGGCAAGAGTGATTGTGTAAACCAAAGGCGGAAAGCACCGGTAATCCTCTGCCTTTCAGGAGATACAACATTTTTTATCCTCCATGCGACAGTATTCTTTATGTATTTTTAAATTATTTAGTTTACTATGCGTTTTTGGTTTTTGTGTTTAATTTAAGGAAATTGAAACCTGAGAAACGTAAATGGTATATTTTGCAAAGCAAATACTTCATAGCGTCTGCCTTTTCGTATCCGCAGGCGTATTTCACACTGCGAAGCAGTATTTCACCCACCCGAAGGGTGGATTTAACTGAAAAAAGCACGCTTTCGCGTGCTTTTTTCTGGTGGGAACAGTGGGGATCGAACCCACGACCTCACGCATGTGAAACGTGCGCTCTGACCGGCTGAGCTATGTCCCCGTATGAAACATAATATCACTTTCATTCAGCGTTTTCAAGATTTGATGAGAATTTTTCTGTATCTGTGACGATTTGTTTGCTCATGGCTTTTATTCTCTGAAAAAGCAGGGTAATTGACTGTTCCGGTTTTTAAAGTTATTTCATGATCAAGGCTTTTCGGGCGTTCAGACCGTATTTTTGCATTTTGTCTTTGTTGGTCAAAATGCGGCACAGTCAAACGACCGTGCCGCATCAGATTCAGTTATTGACTGCCCCCAGATTTAGACTGCGGGGCAGTTATTTTGTTTTACCAGTGCTTTTCACCGCATACGCAGTACTGATTGACCTTGAAGAGCTTCCAGATGATTCTGACAATCTTGTAAATGAAAGCTCTGAATCCGGTGCCGTGGCAGAGGCAGGTGTCAGTTCCGTCTTCAACGGTCATTGTCATTCCGCAGGTATCGCATCTGCCGTCGCCGCCGAGATCCATGTGGCTGATAATCGGAGTTTCTTCCTGAGCCACAAAGACCTTTCCGCAAACGGAGCAATGGCTTCCGGCGGTGAGACCGGTTTTAATGCAGGTTGCGGGAACTGCTTCGTCAGCAACGCGCTTGTGACCGATCTTTGCAATTGCTTCTGTTGCAACGCCGTTGCAGCGGTCGCAGACTCTCTGCTTCAAGCCTTCTTCTGCGCAGGTGGCTTCCTTGACAACTGTCCATTCGCCGTAGTTATGACCAAGTCTTCCGAGAACAGCAGTTTCGGTGTGACCGACAAATCCGTCGGGACAGCCGGCATTTGTGCAGGAGCGAACCTTGATTCCGGTCGTTTCGCAGGTCGGTTCAACCGTTACAACCCATTCGCCATAGGTGTGAGCAAGTTTCGGTAATTCGACAAACTTTTCCTGATAGTCCTGCTCAAGGCTTCCGCAGTTGATGCAATAGTGTGCCTTTGCACCGGTTGAATGGCAGGTCGGCTCAACAAAAATCTTGTAGTCAGCCGAATAGGTGTGACCGAGCTTCGGAGTGTAATCCTTGACGATTGAATGTCCGCATACTGTGCAAACAAAGGTGGTATAACCGTCGGTTTCGCAGGTTGCTTCGGTTACAATTCCGGTTGCGGGATAGACGTGTTCGCCGACTCCGCTGGAAATCGTCATGCTTTCGTGGCAGACGGTACATTCTCTTGTTCTCTGTCCTTCAACAACACAGGTTCCCTCGGAAATGACAACCCATTCGCCCCACTCATGCTCGGTTCTGTCGAGAACCTTGGCAGAAATGATTTCGCCGCACTTTGTACATCTGACGATTTCGCTTCCGGCTTTCGCGCAGGTCGGTTCAATTCTTACTGTTTCTTCTGTGTGTACGGTACGGGCAAGAACTGTTTCGCTCATGATTTTGCCGCAGTCGTTGCAGGTGGTGCGTACATATCCGTCAGCTTCGCAAGTAGGCTCAACTCTTTCGGTTTTCTGACTCTTGTGGCTGAGCATCGGCTCTGTCTTGACGAACTTCTGAGCGTCGCAATACTTACATTCATAGACTTCATAGCCGTCTGTGGTGCAGGTTGCTGCAACCTTGATTGACGGTGTGGTCTCAAACTCATGAGCACTTGTGTTCATTTCGAGTTCGGTGATTCTCTCGAAGCCGCAATCGCAGCGTTCGGTTACCTTACCCTTTGAGCCGCAGGTTGCTCTTTCAACCTTTACTACCGTAAACTTATGGGAAGCGGGGATTACGACTGTTTCGCCGATCTGTTCGCCGCATACTGAACATTTGACAACGATTGAGCCGTTGATAAGCGTTCCGTCAGCCTTGCACTGAGGCTCGGTTCTGACGATGCTGTCTTTCGTCGCGCTGTGAGCGGCAAGCGGGAGCTTTTCGGTGTGGTTCTTTGTGCAGTTCTTGTGGTTGTGGCAGATATACTCAATTGTTCCCTGTTCTTCACAAGTGGAAAGCTTTGTAATCTTGCCGACGAATGCATGGGCAACGCCGTCAATAACAACTGTCTTTTCGGCGGTGATGGTGCTGTCGCAGCGTGAGCATTTGAGAACACCGTTACCCATATCGACAGAGTAATCGTGACCGAGCGGTTCAATCGCTCTGACGCTTGCATTGTCAATTGCGCCGCAGGTGCACTTGTTATAGGTGTAGCCGGCTGCTTCGCAGGTGGGCTCAACTCTTACAGAGTCAGAATATACATGGCTTCCGGTTGCCGGCACTTCATAGTCATAGCCGTCTGTGCCGCAGGCAGCGCACTTGAAGTACTTATGACCGACAGTTGCGCATCCGGGTGCAACATAACGTGTCGTGTCTTCAAGGAAGTTATGACCGTTTGCAGAGTTGGTAACCACGTTGTAGCTTGCAGAACAGCCGGGCGTTGTGCAGGCATAGACATCGTAGCCGCTGTCAAGGCAGGTCGGAGCTACCGATTTTTTGATTGCGTAGCTGTGCGGAACCTTGTCAAGCGTTGTAACGAGTTTTGCGGTGCAGCCGGGTGTTGTGCAGGTATAGGTTACACTGCCGTTTGTCTGACAGGTTGAAGCAACAACTGTCTTGTCGGCATCATTGAAGATATGAGCAAGCTTTGCGATTGTTCTTTCGTGGATAACATCACCGCATCTGCCGCACCTGACCGTTACATAGCCGACTTTCAGACAGGTTGCCGCAGTAAGCTCAACATCGTCGTCGTCGGTCTTGTGTCCGAGTGCAGGAATATCTTCGGTGTAATTGCTTTCGCAATCCGTGTGGGCGGTACAGGTATAGGTTCTGACACCCTTTTCGGTGCAGGTCGGTTCCTTTGTTACGGTAGCCTTGAAGCTGTGACCGAACGCCGGAACAACGAGCGTGATTGTGTCGCCGCAGGAG
>JAEDIL010000062.1 GCA_016292455.1 Clostridiaceae bacterium | reverse complement strand
CTGATGAGACTATTTTAGACCGGTTTGGTCTTCTTGGGTAGTCGAGGGGTTATTTAGGGGTCACGAAAAACCGCCATCAAAAATTGACAGCGGAGAGTATAGCAATGCGAGGCTGTCGCACTAAGACAGCCCCGCTCTCTTCCGACACCGAATCGACAACTAACCCATTGGGAGCTCGGTTCTGAGGACAACTATTCATAATATTCTGTTAGTTATTTGATACCGGAAATCAAAAATCTATTACTTTGCATATTTTGACAAATTTTCGATTTTCACAACTGTTGAACCAAATTCAACATATGCTTCCGATATGCCAGAGGGAATTCCGAAAAACAATGAGCCGCTGACGCTGATTCCGCTGTCAAGATATATTGCATTAAGCCTTGATGCCCTTTCAACTGAATTCGGCTCATGCATCCTGCAATAACACTTATTGTTGAATGAATCATAATAAAAGACCTTGAAATCGTCGAGAGAACGATTAAGCTTTCCGGTGTTTTTGACCCAAATGTCAACTGCAATAATAAAGCTATTGTTCTTTATCTGCTCACCGGAAACCTTTTTGTATTTCCTGATCCGATTAATTTTAAACTCACAATAGTCTTTTTTTACAGCTTTGCCGATTTCAGCATATTCTGTTGAAGCAGCCTCGGATTCGCCTTTTTCGGATTTAATTTCTTCTATGTAGCTCTTCCAGTCATAATCTTTCAGACCACACTCATAGACCCCGTAAACAACCGCCAACGCAAACAAAATTCCGACAATAAGCAAAAGACCAAAATAACGTCCTATCATTCTTCTGCCTTGCTTTGCCTTTTCTCTTTTCACTCTGTCGGAATGATGTCTAAATTCATTCACTGAATCAAGCATCTTATTCATACGTTCCTGATTCAATTCCTGCTGTTTCAGGTTGAGCTCCCGCTTTTTCAGGTCAATCTTTTCCTGCTCAATTTTCCTGTTTCGCTCAATTATTTCGCGAACTTCCGGATTATCCGCCAATGCTGCCCCGCAACAAGGACAATTGTTGTGATTATTGTAATTAAACAATGCCCCACAATACTCACATTTAACTTTATTTTCCAAAAGAATTCCTCCGGAGTAAAGTATCTTTAACTAATCATCAGCCTTTGATGTTATAGTCCTCGTTCATCATGTTTACCGCAGTAAAGAACTTATGAGCAAAAACAAACGGACCGACAATAATGATTGAGCCGAGAATTCCCCAAAGCCAAAAGTCCTTAGAGCCAAATTCATATGCAATTTGTCTTCTTTTCAGCTCATTTCCTATTCTCTGACAAATATTGTTGAACCAAACAAGACTGGCAATTCCAAATGTTAGAGGTGTAACAATAAAGATAAGAAGAAAATAATTCATACTCTTCTTTCCGTCATATTTTGAACATACAAGATTAACATCATCCGTTATACTGCCGTATGTAATCAGCGCATAAATTCCGAATGTTATCATTGAAAGTAAGAGTGTTTTTATAAAGCTTCTGTCGGTTTTGAGCTGAGAAACCGGAGCCTGTGAATACATCGGTCTCTGATTCATATTTTGATTTGATTGATACTGAAAATTCTGGTTCGCATACGGCGTTGCCTGCGGCTGGAACTCCTTGGAAAAGTCCTGCTGATACTGATTGTCATTTGCATAAAACCCAGTTTTCATATCAGATGTCAAAACTGTTGTTGCCTGACTTTCAGCGGTTTCGCTGCCTTCTTCAACGGGCAAAAACCTTACTCCGCAAAACTCACAATACTTTGCGTCATCGGGCACTTGATGATTACACTTCGGACAAATTAACATAATATCTCTTTCCTTTCAGTTTTCTGCCATAGCAGATATATTGGTTTCAAAAAACACATCGGTACATTGTTTACAGTAAGCGGCTGTCAGACTAATGACAGCCGCCTACTCTCAGCAAAAAGCAGTCATAATTCAGCAAATCATCCCGAAATGCCCTTTCTTGCCTTATTTCTCTCTTTTTCTTTTTGAGATAACAAGGAAAATAACCAAAGCAATCAGAATAACAAAACCTGCTATTGATCCAAAGAACAATGCCTTATTATTGAAATAACGAACCCAAAGATTGGTGGTTACATAAAAATCGCTGACGTCCTGCTCAAATTTATTTCCGGCGGCATCGACTGCAATAATCTTGACTTCATGAGCATCCTTTGAATCTCCGGCAACAACAAATGTAAAATCGTCACCCGAGTTAATAATTTCTTCAAGTGCTGTTTCGCTCCAGCTTGCACATTCAGACCCGTCAAGTAATACAGAAACCTTAGAAAGTTTGAGGTTATCTGATGCTGCAAGCATTACATCAATGCTGTCTACCGGGTATGTTTTTCCGCTTTCAAGATTCTTGACATTGATTGTCGGAACAGTCTTATCAACACCGAAGTTGATTTCGGTCTGCTTTGTATCAAGCGTGTTTTCAGCAATATTTCCTGCTGCATCTTCAGAATGAAGGGTGAGCTTATAAACGCCGTCATCTTCAAAGTTTGCTTTGAAAATGGTGTATACATACTTATACCAACTTCCGTTTCCGCCCGTAACAGCGATTGTGTAGTCCCTTCCCTCTTTGAGTGTAATTGTTTCGTTATTCTTGAAAAGAGTCAGCTTGATCTTTGAAAGCTTGTTGGCATTGATCTCATTAATAACAACATCCTGCTGCTCCTGAATATAGGTTCCGTTGAGTTTCTTCGTCAATTCATCAACAGCGTAAACAGAACCAAAACGGTTAACAGAAAAACTGATTGTCTTTTTCGTGCTTCTTCCGGCCTTATCCGTAGCAACGGCTGAAAGGGTATAGATATCATCTACGCTTTGCTTCCTTTCAAAGTCAGCAAATGTGAATGTCTTTCCGTTTTCCGTTGCTTTTGATGAACCATCGGCGTTGGTCTGACCTCTGTTTGCACCAACGAGAGTCACGCGGACGTCATCAAAATTCGTGTCCGAAGCCGTAACGATCGGACGAACTACATCACCGTTTGCGGAATTGTTTTCAACTCCTGTGATTTCAAGCTCAGGGTCGGTGTTGTCAACATAGAAGTTGTCCCCGGCATATGAGTTTGCTCTGTTTCCGGCAAGGTCGGTATATGAAATTCCAAACACGTAATGAGCATCTCCGGGATAGCGGATTGTTGCAACATGGTTGTTACCAGATGTTGACCAACCGTTAACTGCGGGCACTGCAGCTCCTGCTGAACCGTTGGTTGCAGAAAGTGAAATGTTGATTCTGTTCCTTGAGAAATTATGCTCATTTATGACAATAGTTGCCGTTCTTGCAGAAGTATAATAATTTCCGTTTGACGATGCATTATTGTCATAGCTTACATTGATTCTGGGGGCTGTCTTGTCAACGGTGAATGACCCGGGAGCAACCGATGAACCGTAGTTAATGCCTTTCGCCTTCAGTCCTGCCTTATCGGTATACGAAATGTTAAATTTGTAATCGCCGTCAGCAGTATAGGAAAGGGTTGCAATGTGAACTGTGTCATCTTTGTTATAAGTTCCCTTTGTCGTCTTCCAGCCTGAGAGGATCGGAAGCTTTCCGTCTGTATTTGATGTCGTAATTTCAACATCCGCAGGGTCAAAGTTGCGCTCAATAATCTTTATCGTTGCCGTTCTGTTTGCATTGAAGTAGTATCCTGAATCCGCTCTGTTGTTGTCATAGCTAATATTTACAACGGGAGCAGTCTTGTCAATCTTTATTACCGTGTAGCTCTGAGAACCGGACTGAACATTATCAACATAGTTGCCGGAATTATCAGTTGCATATACGGCAATCTGAATGTTGTTGCTGTTGTTCTTTGAAGCCTTGACAACAATCTTTCCATCGAACGACTGAACAAGCTCTGACTGCTTCGGTGATTTATTATTGAACGTAAAGAGCTTTCCTTCCTGAGTCGGCTTGTTCGGGGTCTTGCTGTCTCTGTCAAATACTGCATAACGTATATTCTTCAAGCCTGAATAAGCACCGCTTACTTCCGGATCGGTAACCTTGATTGAAACCTTTACATCCTTTGAATAGATTCCGTTGACAGGTACCTCAGGTTCAACTGAAATTTCAGGAGCAACCGATTCTTCAAGCGGATGTGTATCATCAACAAGAAGACCATTCGTGCTGATATAGGTGTAGTTGCCCGCATTATCAGTTATCCTGAGATAAACAACAAACTGAGCGTTTGCCTTGATGTCAAGCGAATTAAATTCTTTCCATCCGGAAACCTTATCAAGTTCTTCCCTGGTAAGCATAGCCTTGAAGTCTTTTGCATTTGTTGAAACAGGCATGTAATAATCAACGCTCATGATCGGTGATGTATCGTCATGGCTGGTTCCTGAAACAGAGACCTTCTTGTTCGACCAGAAACCGAAAACGAGGTTTTCAACAAGGTCGTTCCAGGTTTCCTCTCTTGAGGACTTGTCGGTGTTAAGAGACTTTGCAGTTATCGATCCAGTCGGCTTGTTTGAGTCAACAGTGAACTTAAACGGTGCAACGCTGTCGTTGGTGTTGACACCTTCGTTCTTATGATCTGCATTATCGGTATAATCGATTGAGAAGGTATAGTTTGCATCACTGTCATACGAAATTGTTGCAGTGTGAACCGCCTCGTCGGGAGTTTCACCTTCCTCTGTGCTCCAGCCTAAAATTGTATATCCGCTTTCGACAGGATTTCCTTCGGCGTCTACTGCTATGATCTTAATGCCCTCAGTTGCAGCGATTGCATCGAAGTGGTGGGTTCTCTCTGTAATCTTTACCGTTGCAGTTCTCGATGTGAAGTATCCCTCAACCGCATTGTCATTCCGTGTCTCATCATATGTAACATCGATTACAGGTGCGACAATATCAATATCAAGCACCTGACTTTTTTCGGAATAGTTGCCAGCGTTATCGGTTACGCCTACGAACAATTCAACATCGCAGCTGTTATTCAGGTCGCTGTCAACAGTAACCGTTTTGTTCCAGCTCTGTCTGAGCTGCTTCTGTGTCGGGACATTTCCGGAATAGACCTTCTCATCCTTTTCTTCCGCGGCAAGGTCAGTAATCTTCAAAACGCCGGAATTGCAGTTTTCACCCTCTTCACGGGTATAATCAAAGGAGTAAAGAACTTCTCTCTGGGTTTCTTCCTTGTGGTTTTTGATTACCCAATATTCAATTCTCGCAATGCCGGAATACGGCTCGCCATCCTTAACCTTGATTTCTACATTAACATCATTGCCGTAAACACCATTTTTGTTTGCTTCATCCGGAACGAGGGTAATTTCAGCAGCTTTCTGATCTACAATATATCCGTCCGTACTAATATATCTGTAGTTGCCGGCATAGTCTGTGACCTTAACATAGTAAACAAACTGCTCATCGGATTTGACAACGGGTTTTTTGTTGTCATTATACGGAACATATTTCTGTTCGTTAAGGAAAGACTCATCCTTGATTACCGGATCGTTTGTCTTGTAGTACTCAATGGTCACCGGGCTGATGATGTCGTAAGCAAACATTTCAATGTCTGCTTCTGAATTTGAACAAAGCCCGAATGTGAGAACCTCAAGGAGCTTTGTCCAGATATGCGTGTTAACCGATACTGATGCTTCCTGAGGAGCCTCAGTATCAACAGTAAACTCATTGGCAGCAACGGTATTTTCTGCGTAAATTACATCTTTGTTCCGGTTGCCTGACCTACCGACATAGCTGATGTCAAACGTATAGTTTGCATCATCAAGATACTCAATCGTTGCGGTATGAGTTGTCTTATCAGGCTCAAACTCGTTCTTGTTTTCCTTCCACTCGTTGATTCTGAATTTAGCAGAAATATCTTCTTTCTTAAGGTTCTTCGTCGTTATGACAATTCCGTTCGTTGCGTTTTCGGAACTGAAATGGTTACTTCTTTCAGTAATTGTAACAGTTGCAGTCCTCTGAGCATTGAAATACTTTTTATTCTTTGCATCATTGTTGTCATAGCTGACATTGATTAAAGGATCAGTCACATTGATGTCAAGCGCAAGCTTTTCAGTGCGGACATTTCCTGCGTTGTCGGTAACTGTGACTTCAACAACCGTATCGCTACTGTTGTTTTTGTACGCATCGACAATGATTGCTCCTTCCCAGTTGTTAAGGAGTTGTTCCTTCTTCGGATAGCTTCCGTGCTGCTTGCTGAATGTTTTTTCAAGCTTTGTCGTTTCATACGAACCGACTTCACTGATTTCAAGCGTTCCTCCATTAGAATTCTCGCCTTTATCACGGACATAATCGAAGGAATAAAGTACTCCTTCCTGAGTGGTGACAACTGCGCCCTTGTATGAAGATTTGACTGCGTATGAGATTTTCTTGATTCCCGAATATACATCGGTGTCCTTCTCATCCTCGTTAACGCGGATTGCAACCTTAATGCCCGTAACCGGATTTCCGTCAACGGTATACGGCTTTACGTCTGAACAGCCGTATATGCCCTTGTCGTTAGCTTCATCCTCGGCCACAACACTCAGAACGGATTCTTCTCTGTCAACAATGTAACCGTCAGAGTTGATTATAATCGAGTGAGATGCATAGTCAGTGATTTTTGCATAAATATCAAACTGCTTATCTTTGTCGAATTCAAACGGACCTGTGTATTCGCTGAATTCCAGCTTGTCATAATCAAGTGCCTCAGAAATTCCGTCGGAAACAGCATATTCAATTTTGACAGGTGAAGTTTCATCAAAAGCCTCAATCACAATTTGTGCCTTGTCTTTGTCAAAAAGGCCAAAAGTGATTGTGCTGAGGAATACACTCCAACTACTTTCGTTCACAGTAATAACTCCGGTCGGATTTACTGTATCAACGGTGAATTCATCATAAACACTTCTTGCCGTATTGCCTGCTTTGTCTGTATAGCCGACATTTCCTTCTTCGACAACTTTCAGAGTATAATTTGCATCTTTCAGGAAACGTATTGTTGCAACAAAGGTCGAATTGTCAGGATTATAGGAATCAATGTTTTCTTGCCAACCGATCTCATAAGCATCTTCAATATTGTTTCCGGAATAATCTTTTGCAGTTATGTGAATGTTATTATTTGCAGCTTCCAAATCAAAGTGATCCGGCCTTTCAGTGAAAGTAAGCGTCGCAATTCGGGCAGCATCGTAATACGTATCGTTATGAGATGCATTGTTATTGTATTCAAGCGCAATTGCCGGAGCAGTATAGTCAATGTCAAGATTCAGGCTTTCTGTCCTTGAATTTCCGGCATTGTCCGTGACGGTTACTTCAACAACAGTAGCGCAGGAGTTATTCTTTTCTTCGTCAACAACAACGATAAAGCACCCTGCCCAACTTCTGCAAAGCTCATCCTTTGTGGGATGCGCGCCATCAATGTTCAAAACTTCATTAAGAATCGTTGTCTCATGAGAAGCAACCTCGCTGATTTTAAGCTTTCCACCGTTTGAATCATCTTTGTTGCTTCTGGTGTAGTCAAACGAATAAAGAGTTCCGGACTGAGTGGTTTCTCTGACATTGTTTCTTACTGAGCTGACCTCGTATGTAATGCTCTTGATTCCGGAATAGCTGTCATCGGAATTTTCTGCTTCTTCAGCAGAAATTGAAACTCTGATACCGTTGACCGACTCGCCGTCAACGGTATACGGTGAGAGGTCTGCAATACCGTAAATGCCGTTATTGTTCGCTTCGTCAATTGCCGATACAGAAAGATCTGTCTGTGTCGGGTCAATAACAAAGCCATCGCTAGATGCGTAAGTATAGTTTCCGGCGTTATCGGTAATTCTTACATAAACCGTTGCCTGCTGCTCATCTTTTAGTTCAGGCACTGTTTCGCCGAAGTCTTTTCCGTCATCGTAAATTGAATCAAGTTCACGGAAAGAAAGTGCGCTTGAACGCTCTGAAACGTAGTATTCAATCTTAGTGGGCGAAACACTGTCGCTGCTGGTTGCCGAAACACTTAATTTCTTCGGGCTGTAGATTCCGAAGGTTATTGTTGAAAACAGCTTATCCACCCATGTATAGCCGCCAACGGTGACACTACCTGACGGTTTGTTGGCATCAACAGCAAATTTTCTCGGGGTTTCTCCGCTGTAATCTGAATTATCTTCTGAAAGTATAAGCTTGTTGCCCGCCTTGTTAGTGTAGCCGTCAATTCCCCACGAATAATTAGCGTCTCCGGCGAAGGTCACAGTAATCGTGTGATCGTCGCCATTGCTTTCCCATGTGCCGAATTCAAGATCTTCATCTGAAAGGGCAACCAGATTTCCTTCCAGGTCAGTTCCGACAACCTTAATCGCATTTCTTGCCTCCTCCGCAACAAAACAGGAGGCTCTGTCAGTAATTGTTATTGTGGCTACTCTACTATCTCTATACCAGCCGAAGTCACCGACAGTTTTAACAGACTTCCCTTTAATCGAAACCTTTGCGGTAATAACATCAAGATTTATTTCCTTTATTGAGGTTGTGTTCGTTACTTTGTTTCCGGCGTTATCTGTTACGGTAACCTCAAGAACAACGTTTTCGCCGTTACACTTTGAAGCGTCAATAATCACGTCACAGGTCTTTTCAGAAACAAGCTCTTCCTTTTCGGGATCCTTCTTGTCAAAGCTGAAGAGTGTTCCGCTCTGAACAACAGAACCGACCGTTGTTCCTCCGAGGAATACTCTGTAATCAATTCTATTGATTCCGGAGTATGATTCTTTGCTGTCTTCATTAAGGTCTTTGGCGGTCACTTTGTACTTTATGCCCTTGATTGTCTCCTCTTCGCCGCTTTCGCTTAAAACGGTGTATTCCTTTACATTGTTTACACCGTACATAGAATTCTCGTTTGCAACATCAACCGCTTCAAAAGTAATTTTGCTGACGGTAACATCATAGATGATTCCTTTGGTTCCGATAAAGCGTGCATTTCCTGCGTTGTCAACAATACGTGCATAAACGGCAAACTGCGAGTCAGAATCAACAGTAACCGACTCAGCAGAAAACTTTCCTGCATTATAAAGGCTGATCAGATCGCTTTCCTTCATGGCGGTTGTAGAAGTTGAAAGGTAGTATGCTGTCCTCTGCTCCTGAACATTTGAAAGGTTGTCTGATGATTCAGACAAAACGATAGATACTGCACTTTTTGAATATAGTCCGAAAGTAAGCTTTTCGAGAAGCGAGTTCCAGCTTTCAGCAAATGAATCTGAAGAAGCCGAAAGTTTACCACTCGGAACAGTAAGATCCTGTCCGAAAGAATATACATTTTCGCCGATTGCAGTCACCTGTGCTGAAAGACCTACACTATTCTTATATGAATACTCCCAATTGAAAGTACCCTCACCCTTGAATGTAACGTTCGCAGAATGGTTGTCTCCGTTGTTTGTCCATGCGCTTATCACATAGTCTGAGGATGAGCCTTCAGCAAACTTAAATCCATCAGAAGCCGCAGCAGAATCAAATACATCTGCACGGTCAACAACGGTAATCGTTGCCGTTCTTTCGAAGTTATACCAATTTCCGGTTGCTTCGGTATTCTGAGAATCATCAAACTTCAGCGAAACTGACGGAGCTGTGTTGCAGATTTTAAGAGGAACCTCTTTGATTGCCGATTCGTTTCCCGCTCTGTCAACAGCCTGTACATAAACAACAACTTTATCACTGTTGTTCTTTGAAGCGTCAATTACAACTTCTTTCGGTTCAACGAGAGTATTTCTAATTCCGTCATTTTCACTGAATTCATAAATCTTAGTTACGGGAACAGTCTCATTTCCGTTGCTCTTGACCCAATATCTGATTTCTTTAAGTCCGGAATAATCATCAGTGTCATTGGCGTTAATTTTGAGTTTTACGTTAGAGGTATAATAACCGTTAACCTTTTTGTCAGCTTCCGGCTCTTCAACTGAAACGGTAGGTTTAACCTTGTCAAATACGATATGTATTCTGTCCTTACCGAAATCGACTTCACTGGTAAAAATCATAGTCGGATAACGACCAATTTTAATATCCCGGTTTTCAATTGTCAGCTTTGAAAAATCTTTCGGATAGAATCTGATATATTTCATTTCAAGAGGGAGGGCATTACCGGTAAACTCTGTCTTATTCGAAGCGCCGTCCTTTGTTGCCTTTATTTTGATGTAATAGCCGACAGATGTGACAGGTCTGATAACTACCGGCTTATCAGGATTATTTGCAAAAATATAGGTTTTACCATCTGTCGAGACTCTGAGAGCAGTGTCAAGATTCCATACGAGACTATCCGGATAAATTGTCGCTATCTTTGTAAATTTTACCGACATATATTTGTTTTCTGTGACATCTGAAAGAGTAAGCGAAAGCACTGTGTCACTGCCGAGAACATTCTCGATGCTTTCTTCAACGTT
>JAEDIL010000061.1 GCA_016292455.1 Clostridiaceae bacterium | reverse complement strand
AACATTTTTTACTGATGAAAGGTCATTTTTAAGAACACTGAGATGTTTGGAAAAAGTGATGATAAAACCGATTTTCAACAGTTCTGAGGGTTGCAGATACAGCGAGCCGGTAATTCTCAGCCATGACCGGGCGTCTTCACGTCCGGTCGGCGCAACTCCGAACGGAATCAACAACAGCATAAGAAACAAAACGCCGGCCGCAATAATCGGCCACAGCTTGATAATAATATCATAGTCAATAAATGAAATAACAAGGCAGGCAACAATGCCGAGAGAAAGAGCCAGAACCATTACTTTTGCGTCGCGGGAAAGGAAAGCCCCATCCGCGGTTCTGTGAGTTGCCGAGGCAACCAGAATTGTGCCGAACGCCGACAGCATCAGGCAAAGGAGCAAAAACAGCTTGTCCGTTTCCCGAATGCCTTTTTTCAGGTTCCTGAATATCAAGTTAAATCACGTCCCGAAATTGAATGGTTTTATTATATATTGTTTCATTTGATATTTCAAGTGATTATGTTGACTTCTGATTATTTTGTGGTACAATATATTGGATACTTTGGGTTGCAGGTGGTTCTATGCAAAGAGTTATTACTAACGGTGTCAGCGAAACCGAAGCTTTTGCCCAACGTTTTGCAAAAAAACTGTCAACACCCGTTGTTGTTGCATTTTTCGGCGGATTGGGTATGGGAAAAACTGCTTTCACGAGAGGTCTTGCAAAAGGCTTGGGAATTGATTGCGATGTAACAAGTCCCACTTTTGCACTTGTTAATGAATACCGCGGAAAAACCTGTCTTTATCATTTTGATATGTACCGCGTTGAGACGTGGGATGACTTGTATTCTACCGGCTTTTTTGATTATTATCATGAGGGCGCTGTTATTGCGTGCGAATGGAGCGAAAATATTGAAAATGCACTGCCGGAAAATACAATCAGAGTTTCATTTGAACGCGGAGAAAACGATAATCAACGAATCATTACCCTTGAAGGACACGGTGAATATGAAAATTTTGTCTGTTGACACGAGCGCTGTCAGTGCTTCCGTTGCGATTACTGAGGGTGAAAAAATAATCAGCCTTTGTTCAACAAACGCTGGGCTGACTCATTCAAGAACACTTTTGCCAATGATAAACTCGGCGTTGAGCAATTCAGAAACTCCGCTTTCGGACATTGACGTTTTTGCCTGTTCGGTCGGTCCGGGGTCATTTACAGGCATACGCATTGGTATTGCATCGGTTAAGGGGCTTTCCGACGGCTGCGGAAAAAAGTGCTTCCCCGTTTCAACACTTGAAGCTCTCGCATACAATATTATCGGTCAGGACGCTGTTGCATGTTCAGTTATGGACGCTCGCTGTAACCAGGTGTATTGCGCTTTGTTCGACGTCGGCAATAGCACTGTTGTCCGTATGACCGAAGACGAAGCTATAAAGATTGATGAGCTTTCGGAACGACTGAAAGGCTTTGACAAAAAAATTATTTTTGTCGGTGACGGTGCCGAAATCTGCCACCGCGCACTCGGTTATGATATTGCACCGCCGGTGACACGTTTTCAGAATGCTGCCAGCGTTGGAATCTGCACATTCAAAAATTTCAGTGAAGAAAAGCTGCTTTCGGCTTCTGAACTACTGCCTGTATATTTAAGGCTTCCTCAGGCCGAACGCGAACTAAGAGCAAAAAATAATAAACAATAAGGAGAAAAAACAATGATAGCATTAGGAGCAGACCACGGCGGATACCTTCTCAAGGAGGAAATTAAAAAGCACCTTGATGAGAAAGGAATCGAATATAAGGATTTCGGCACTTATTCAACAGATTCCGTAGATTACGCAAAAATAGCTTTTGAAACCTGCAAGAGTGTCACCTCCGGCGAAAGCGAAAAAGCAATTCTCTGCTGCGGAACCGGTATCGGAATTTCAATGGCAGCAAACAAAGTAAAAGGTATTCGTGCTGCTTGCTGTTCTGATTGGTTCAGTGCCAAATATACGCGCCTTCATAATGATGCCAACGCTCTCTGCCTTGGCGGCAGAGTTGTCGGAGCCGGTCTTGCACTTGAAATGGTTGACGTTTTTCTTTCTACCGGATTTGAGGGCGGAAGACATCAGAGAAGGGTTGATCAGATTACGTCAATTGAAAACGGAACTTTTGAAGGCTGAGTATTTCTAACAAGTAAAACCGGTGGAGCAAAAAAACTTCACCGGTTTTGTACTTATTCACCTTTAATCAGGGCTATTTCACTTTTACTCAGATTAAAAGTCTCTATCATGTCTTCAATGAAAATTGACCGCTTTTGCTCAATAATGCCTCGCAGTTCATTTACGCTGCTTTTCCAGCTATCATAATTTACGGAATTCCAACGTTTTGTGTGATACTTCATTTCGTCATCAATTTCATCTACCATTTTGTCATAGATGCTTAGCATCCGCTCTGTACTGAAAGTTGTTTTCAAGTGCTTTGCATGGATTTGAATCAGCCGGCTTCTGAATTTCTTGTTTTTTATCAGATTACACATTATCGTTGTGCTGAAAGCCTGCGAAACTCCGTGACCTGCCGGATTGAGATAGTTTTCAATATAGTTTTGCTTATAGGTTGACGGAAACAGCGCCCAATCTGCATCAAAGAAAACCCAGCGCCACTTGGAGTTTTTTGTTTTGTCTTTATAGAAGCGGATATTTCCGGTATCAGTATTTGTGAAAAATGATTCACACAGCCAATATGAAATCAGTTCATCAATATCAATCTGACTGCAAATATAATCATACGCATTTTCATCGGTTACGTCATGGGTTTTGATATAATCAATCAGTTTTTTGTATTCATCAATCGAGCCGTTGTTGATAATATTGTTGCCCTTTATAAGGTCAACGGTTTTTGCATCGACTCCGTGATGATTTTTCAGGTAATCTTCGTCAATTTTTTCGCGAAGATCATAAATTCCATGGTATTTTCCGTTTACATAGCAAACTACCGGTTTGTAGTCCATAAAATCAACGTCAATACTGCCTTTAATCACCTGAGAACAAAAAGCATCGCGTAAATGTGCATAATGAAAGTCCTGCCCGCTGTTTCTCAGAACAAGGGACGAGAAAACATTTGTGTCATTGTTATCAAAGAACGGGTAGCATATTTCTTTCGGTCCGTATTTATCGCGAAGCTTTATTTCAACGCTTTTTTGCTCAATAGCTCTGCTGAACTGACCGAAAACGGAAAGTCCCGCGTTAAAGCACACCTGCGATTGTCCGTCGCTCGTCATGTATTCAAAAGTGACCGGACGTTCCCAATCCTTCCAGTAGTTTGCTCCCTCGTGCGGAAACTCCTCGGTGTAACCCGGGCCGTCAGCCCAGATACCGGTATTGTAATCATAAAGATTATTGTTGTCGGTTGTCAGAAAAACAACGTCAAGCGTGCTTTTTCTTTCGACCAGATATGTTGCGCTGACGGTATCTGACGGAACAGAACCGCTTTTAAAGCACTTCGCGCGGATAACCGTAGTTTTATCAATAGAAATAGGCTCTGAATACAATTCTGATTCTATTGTCGGCGTACTCCCGTCTGTTGTGTAGCGTATTTCGCCGTCATTTGAGGAAATGGCAATTTTTTCACCTTTATCAATGTAGGTGCTGCTTTTTGAGAAAATCGGATCGGAAAGCGGTTTTTTCAGCGATGAGCGTGGGTTAGCCTTGCCGGGAGTGTATGAAGAAAAATACACCGGTGAATCAGACGCGTCAATTTCTCTGCTGCATACGTATCCGTCTGAAAGCCGTGAATATGTGAGACTGTCTACAATAAAACCGTTCATATCGCTGAGATACACTGTGTCGCCGTATCTGCCGAGACTGATGTCAACATACACGTTATTTCCCGACACACCGGGATTGTCCGCACACCACAGAACTGCATATTTGCCGGGTTCAACAATATATTGGGGCAATACTTGAAAGCCCTCCGCTTTTTTTGAATCGGAGAGCTTGTAGTTTTTCAGATCAATCGGCTTTCGGGTTGTATTGTACAGCTCAACGTAATCACGGAATTCACCGTCCGGAGCTTTTTTACTCATGTTTACCGCCGAAACTTCCGATATGACAAGTTCTTTGCTTTCAGACAGCCCCGCGCTGTCAATACTGCTGAAACCGGAAGCAGTGTTTTCTTTGCCGGGGGTCGCTTTTGAAAAGAAAACCGTTTTGCCGCGGTTGTTGATTCCGCATGAAAGGTTTGAAAACAAATCAAAAACGCGGATAGAATCTATGAGCGAATACTCAGGTGAATAAAGGCACAGCCTCTCCTCAGTGCCACTCAGCTTGAAAGAAGCGTGAAGTTCATTTTTTCCGTCATATTCAATTTCGTTTCCTGAAAGGTACACAATAAGGTAGTCTCCCCTTTTCAGCTTTGAGCCGGGGGGAAAAACCCATTTGTCAATATTTTCCTGTGAATCTGTCAGACAGTAGAAGCTTAGGTCAATATTCCGCTTCCCTTTGTTAAAAAGCTCAACCCAACTTACAAAATCACCGTCTTTATCTGTCAGTGTCTGGGTTTTGTTTGTTGAGTATTCATTTATAATTATTTCGGGTGATTTGTTCTTTTTGTCAGACGTACTGACTGAGTCCGAATTGTTGCTCTTGAAATTAGCCTTTCCGGGAGTGGGTTCTGAAAAAACAGTTGCTTCACCGTTTTCACCGATGCCGAATGAAAAATTCTCTTCAAGAACCGGCAAGCTCAAAGAGGAAACAAGGTTACGCCGGTTGTCATAAAGCCGGACGCTCTCCCCTTTTTGACTGTTTAGTTTAAACGGCACGTGAACAACGCCTGTTTTTGAGTCAAAGCTGTTGGTTCCGTCAGCAAAAACGGTAATATAATCTCCGCTTTTGATTTCAAATGAATCGAAAACAAACTTTTCAATGTCTGTGCTGTCATCTGTGAGTGTGTAGCCTTTGAGGTTTATATCTGCCGAGGTTGGATTGCATATTTCAATCCAATCGCAGAAATTTCCGTTTTCGTCAGCGAGAACTGACTTGTTATTGCTCATAGCTTCTGAAATATACAATGTTTTCGGCATTTTTTTGGCTCCACAGCCGCAAAAAAATGCCAGAAAGAGTAAAATGAGTGCAATTGTCACTGCTAACCGTTTCATGAAACAATCCTCTGCATTTTTATTCTGTAATATCTGCAACTTTTGCTTGGGTTACACTGACAAGGTCAGCGGGAGAAAGAAAAATCTGTGTTCCCAATGCCCCGCCGCTGATAATAATCTCAACAAAATTTTCAGCCGAAGAATCAACAACAGTTACAAACTGCTTTTTCATTCCTATTGCTGTGCATCCTCCGCGGATATATCCGGTAACGGAGCGTATATCCTTGACATGAACCATTTCAATGTTCTTTTCTCCGACTGACTTTGCAGCAGCTTTGAGCGAAAGCTCCTTTTCAATTGGAATCACGAACACATAGTATTCACCGCTTTTGCCTTTTGTAACAAGTGTTTTGAATGTTTTGTCATACGGCTGAGAAAGCATTTTTGCAATATGAATTCCGTCAATGAATTCATCGCAGTCATAGTAATTGACTTTATATTTGATTTTGTTCCTGTCTAAAATGCGCATAGCATTTGTTTTCGTGTTCTTATCTTTTGCCACTTTGAATACTCTCACTGAAAACTCAGTGAACTCCTGTAATTATTTTATTGACTGTTATCTGTATGCAATATATAATAGCATAAAAAAGAGTCAAATTCAAGGTCGGTGATATATTTGAGAAAAGGCACGGTACTTTGCTGTCCGGTATGTAAGTCACAATTGGATGAAAATGATAGTTCTTTCATCTGTGTTAACAACCATTGTTTTGACATTGCCAGAGAGGGCTATGTTAACCTGTTGTGCGGCTCACATAAAAAGGGTGACCTTGTCGGTGATAACAAGGAAATGGCTCTTTCCCGGCGTTTGTTTCTAGAAAAAGGTTATTATTGCTCTCTTGCTGCTTCAATTTCTAAACTCCTGAAAGAGTCTGATTTTATCCGGCCGACAGTCCTTGACATCTGCTGCGGCGAGGGATATTATTCGCAGTACATTCAGAACGAAAATGACTGTGAGTTATATGGTTTTGATATTTCAAAGAATATGGTCCGTCTTGCTTCAAAAAGAAATCTGAATGCACAGTTTTTTGTTGCAAATCTATCCGATATTCCGGTTTTTGACAAAAGCATTGATTTTGCGTTTCACCTGTTTGCACCGTTTCATAAAAACGAGTTTTCCCGGATTCTTAGCGAAAACGGTTTGCTTGTGACTGCCGTGCCGGGAGAACGCCACCTCTGGCAGCTCAAAGAAACGGTTTACAGCACACCGTATCAAAACGAGGTGACTCTCCCTGAGTCGGAAGGACTGAAGCTCTTTGACACACTGACAGTCAGAGACAGGATTACCCTTTCAGACAGCGAAGACATTATGTCGCTTTTTAAAATGACTCCGTATTATTATCATACTCCAAGAGGCGGAATTGAAAAGCTCATGAAAACTCAGAGCCTTGAAACAGAAATTGAATTTATTCTCGGTATATATAAAAAAGAATAGTTTTTCTGTAATATCGTTGACAAAGAAATCCATTTATGCTATCGTATTAAACACAAAACAGAGTAGGTCGTTTTGCGTTCAGTGCCCTGAGAACGGGGAGTTGTCTCGGGGACGAAACAGGCTTTGCCTTGCGGTAAAGCGACCGCATCCCGCTGTTGCTATATCGGAGTGCGTTCTTTTTGCAATTGCTTCCTTTATTCCTTGACAGCGAGAGAATAAAGGAGGTTTTTTCTATGAAAAAGAAAAGTGTTTTCACTCTTGAAGCTCTCGTCTGCATTGCTGTTTTAACGGCAGCGCAGGTCGTGCTTTCCCGTTTCCTTTCGGTTCAGCTGTGGAACCTGAAATTCGGTTTTTCGTTTGTTCCCGTTATGCTTGCGGCATATCTCTACGGACCTGTCGGAGCGGCCTGTGTATACGGTGTCGGCGATATTATCGGCGCGCTGATTTTTCCGCATGGGGCCTATTTTCCGGGTTATACGCTCACAGCCGTGCTTTCTGGTCTTGTCTGGGGACTGTTGCTGTATAAAAAGGTCAAGCCTTTAAAGTCGATTTCGGCTGTTCTGATTGTTCAGTTGTTCTGTTCCTTTCTCCTTAATTCATTCTGGATTTCGTATACTTGCGGCACAGAGTTTCTCCCGATGCTTGCTACGCGATGGCCGCAAAGTCTTGGTTATGCGGTTGTTCATCTGATATTCATTTTTTTGCTGCTTGAAAGACTCGGAAAGCTTATCAAAAAAATCACAAAACAAATTTGACTTTTTTTGCGCGTTCGTGTAAAATACCATGAGCGAGTAAATTGGGCAGTCGCGAAGCGGAAAGCTTTGAGGAAAGTCCGAGCTTCGAACAGCAGGATAACGGCTAACAGCCGCCGAGGGCGACCTTAGGGAAAGTGCAACAGAAATAAACCGCCTGAGTTTTCAGGTAAGGATGGAAAGGCGAGGTAAGAGCTCACCGGCGCACAGGAGACTGTGTGGCCCTGTAAACCCTATCCGAAGCAACACCGACCGAATGCCGAAAGGCGCGTCAGCTGGGCGTATATTCAACGGGTGGCTGGAGCGTGCAGGTAACTGCACGCCAAGAAAGATGATTGCCTTAAATGACAGAACTCGGCTTACAGATTTACTCGCTTTCATGATAAAGAAATGCGCCGCTCTTATAACTAACGGAGTTGACGACAATAACACAAAATTGCCTCTTTCATATGATGAAATGAGGTGATTTTTGTGTTTGAAAGCATTGTTTATGCCTTTGCGCTCATTTTTATTCTGTGCGGTTTATTTTTTCTTTTTCTGCTGCTGTTCGATAAAATAGTTCTTCCGAAAGAAAGCGACAATTACTATCCCATCGTTCCTGCGTTCCATGGAGACAGCACGCTTCCGTCCACAGTATATTCTGCATTTGTTCGTGCCAATCTTTTTACCTTCTCAAAGAAGAATGAAGTAATTGTTCTTGACCTTGGCATTGATGAATATGAGCGGAAAACCTGTTCCGAAATTGTTGAGGGCAATGCAACAGTAGTTTTTTGCAAACCGGATGAAATTGAAAAACTATTTGTTGAAAGGAGTAAAAAAAAGTAGTATAATAACTGGCGTAGTTTATGCAAAGGAGGAACGAACATGGAAACGGCAGCTGATGTAATTAACGGTGTTGTCGAAGGCATTGTATATCGCAACGCCGAAAACGGATACAGCGTTCTGGACATCAGCCATGACGGAAAGCTGATAACTGCCGTTGGTGCTCTCAGTTGCGTTGACGTTGGTGAAGAGCTTTCAATGCGCGGAGAATGGGTCGTTCATCCGACATTCGGCAGGCAGTTCAAGGTAAGTGCCTGCGAGCGTAAAATTCCAAAATCTGCCGGTGATATGCTCCGATACCTTTCCTCCGGAGCAGTAAAAGGAATCGGACCGGCAACAGCTAAAAAAATTGTTGAACGGTTCGGCAATGAGTCGTTTGAAATTCTTGAAAACTCCCCTCACCTGCTCGCTCAGATCAAGGGTATTTCAGAGGAACGGGCAAAAGAGATGAGTGCTTGCTTCAAAAATCAGTTTGCCGTCCGTGAAGTAATGATTTATCTTGAAAAATACGGGATGAGCCCGTCTGAATGTCTCAGCGTATATAAGGCACTCGGCTCAAATGCCGTTGAAAGAATAACCGAGAATCCATATCTGCTTTGTTCAGGTCAGATTGGTCTGAGCTTTACAAGAGCCGACGAAATTGCCGCCGCCTTTTCCGGTGTCAATCCCGTTTACAGAGAACGGGCAGGTATCATTCACATAATCAGTCACAACCTGATGAACGGGCACACCTGCCTGCCCAGGGAAAGGATTATTGAGCCTGCCGGTGTTCTTCTTGAAAAAGACAGCGATGAAATCAACAGAATAATCGACGCTCTCATCGAGGACAAGGACCTTGTTACCGAGGATATAAACGGCAGGGAGTTTTTGTTTCTTCCGTATATGTACCTGAATGAAAAAAGAATTGCTGACAGAATCAAGGTTATGCTCCGCTTTCCTCCACCGCCGGGAAGACCGGTTGAAAATGACATTGACCGTCTTGAGGAAAAACAGGGCATAAAATTTGAAGAGCTTCAGCGTCAGGCGATAATGACAGCAGTCAAAAAAGGACTTCTTGTCCTGACCGGTGGACCGGGTACGGGAAAGACTACAACCCTTAACGGCATTATTGAGATGTTTGAAAAGCGAAATCTCCGTGTTCTTCTTGCCGCGCCTACGGGACGGGCCGCAAAACGGATGAGCGAGGTCACAGGCCGCGAGGCAAAGACGCTTCATCGCTTGCTTGAAGTTGTGTGGGGAGAAAACGAAAGACAGCATTTTTCAAGAAATGTTGATAATCCCCTTGAATGTGATGCTGTTATTGTTGATGAGCTTTCAATGGTTGACGTTCAACTGTTCTGGGGATTGCTTGACGCTTTGCCGCTCGGCTGCCGGCTGATTATGGTTGGTGACAGCGACCAGCTTCCCGCTGTCGGAGCGGGCAATATTCTTCATGACATCATAGACTCCGGACTTTTGCCGGTTGTTGCTCTGAATCGTGTGTTCAGGCAAGCTATGGAAAGTCTTATAGTTAAAAATGCACACAGAATTGTACGCGGCGAAAACCCTGTTATTGATGACAAGGGCAAAGATTTCTTTTTCCTTTCCCGGGAAAATCTGTTTTCTGCCGCTTCAACGGTTGTCGATTTGTATACAAAAAGACTTACAAACGCATACGGCTATGACAGTATCAATGATATTCAGATAATCTGTCCCTCACGAAAGGGTGAGCTCGGAACAGTTAATCTCAACCGTTCTCTTCAACAGCTTCTCAATCCGCCGTCCAAGGAAAAGGACGAGCTTCAAAGCGCCGGACGAATAATACGCGAGGGCGACAAGGTGATGCAGATAAAAAATAATTATGACATTGTCTGGACCAAAGGAAAAACAACTTCAAGCGGTATTTTTAACGGCGACATCGGAATAGTTCAGACAGTGAACCACAACAGCCGATTTATGAAAATTCAGTTTGATGATAAAACTGCACTTTATCCGTTTGAAAACGCAAAGGAACTTGAACATGCTTATGCTGTTACAGTGCACAAGAGTCAGGGCTGTGAATTTGAAGCGGTAATTATGCCGGTCTGCGGCGTTGTTGAACAACTGAAATACAGAAACCTGCTTTATACAGCCGTTACAAGAGCTAAAAGCCTGATGATAATTGTCGGAAGCAAAAATGAATTGTTTTCAATGGTAGCTAACGACCGCAGAACAAGAAGATATACGGCGTTGAAGCACTTTTTGACGAAGGATGTTGAAAATGAACCTGAGCACAATCAAAAGAGTCTTTTTTCCGCTGGTCTGTGATAAATGCGGAGAAATCATTCCGCTCGGACGCACCTTTTGTTCGTGCGGCTATCGTGTGTTGCCGCGGGTCAGCGA
>JAEDIL010000060.1 GCA_016292455.1 Clostridiaceae bacterium | reverse complement strand
TCCGCCTCTGAGGGCTTTGATGCTGTCGGAACTGCAAAAGAGCAGGTTCATCGTAGGAGAACGCGGTGTTTGCAGCGCGGTAACAGACGCAAAGAAAAATGAGAAGGAGCTGTTGCATTTAGATGCAGAAATCGTTTTCTTCACCCCGAAGCTGTATATAGATACTGCGAGTGGGTGAAAAAACGGTTAAAAAAGAAAAAAGCAACCATACAATTTTGTATTTCAGCATTTTTCTTTTTACTCTGCGCTAAATGCGACAGCTCCTTGCTGTTGTTGTTCGGTATGTTTAGCGGTGTCTTAATTTGCAAGGTCGGTCATTTTCATTCCGGTGGCTTTCTGTCCCCAGGCGTTTGCCCAGCCCTCGCAATAGAGCTTGTAATAGGAAACGTTGTGTTTTTTGCGGTAGCCGGCAAAGAAGTTGCACCAGATTGCCGAGGGGAGAGCAATCACAATGTAATAGAGCGGACCGAGGAGGAGGCACTGCCAGGTGTGACCGTATTCATGAATACGGGTGTTGTAGGTCCACTTGCGGCTGGGGTGCTGGTCACGCATAAAGATGAACAGACCGAGCGAAAGACCGCCCTGCTTCCACGGAAGATAGGTGATTCTTGCGTAGCCGAATTTCTGATACCTTCTTTTAAGCCCCTTGGTGCAGATGAGAAAAACAATTACGCCAACAAGGTTGACCGGAAGTCCCCATGTCCACTGAACAAAATAAAACAGGAACTTTTTGAGGTTGTTTTTGAAATTCTTTTCTTTTTTTGCGGGTGCTTTTTGTGTGATGTCAATTTTCTTTTCCATGCTGTATTCTCCCTTGTGCTATTATGATTTCGCGGCGGCTTTTCTTTCCTCGTCAAGTGCTTTCTGCTGTTCAAGGAAGGCTTTTCGCTCCTCTTCAAGTTCAAGCAAAATGACGTATTCGCCGTTTTCGTTTTTCTCAAGGCTGTGCGGCTGAGAACCGTCATCGTTTTGTCCGAGCCACATTTTTTCCATTTTCTGTCCGGTAATTTTTTCAATTGCTTCCTTTTCTTCCGCGCTCAGCGCAACTGCACCGTATTTGTGCTTTGCTGCAACAGCCGCGCGGACAATGACGTGGTCTTCCTTTGTCATTTTGAAGCGGTTGAGCAGGAAGAGGGCAACCAGCGCCGCAACTATGGGAACCAGCGCAACGCAGATTCTGACGCCGAGTATGGCTGTGTCCGTCTGAGGGAAAAGTGCGTTGTTTGCTTTTTCATATTTTTCAACCTCTTCTCCGGTAACAAGACCGAAGCCGCCGAGGGCAAAGCCGACAAGCGCGGTCATAACGCCGCCGATGCTCTTTTTGATGAAGGTGTTGAAGGTTGAAAGAACGCCCTCTCTGCGTCTGCCGGTTATTGCTTCGTCAACGTCGGTGAGGTCGGGGAAAACGTTGGTTGAAACAAAGCCGAGTCCGCTCATTCCGAACGGGTAGAGGAGCATGCTGAGAATCATAACTCCCAGCCAGATATATTTTGACACGCCCGTTCCTGCCGGCTGCATGAAAAATCCGAGCGCAAGACCGGCAACCATGAGAGGAGTGACGATGCTGCCGCATTTTTTCTTGCCGTGCTTCATTGTCAGCGCATAGTTGAGGGGGAAGGCTGCCGCTTCGGCAACGCCGGCAATGGCGTTGTGGATTGCGTAAAAGGCGTATTGGTTCGCAAGGTATTTGATGTAATATACCTTGGTGTTTGAATAAAAGCCGGTTGAAAACTGATATGCAACGCTCATGAAGAAGTATTCCCTGAACGACTTGCTGCGGAAAACCTGAATGTATTCGTTGATGATTGCCCTGACGTCGAGCGGAGGATTCACCATGTCGAGCGAAGATTTCTCTCTGACGTTGTGATAGGTCAGCCAGACCGCAATGCAATAGAACAGCGAAAGAACAATTCCGACAATAAGCATCGGCGTTTTTGCGGAGGAATTGAGGTTGCTGTTGCAGCCGAAAAGAGCAAGAATGAGGGCAGTTGCAACAAACGAGGGCACCATGCCTGCCGAGTTGAAGAGATAGCCCATGGAGTTATACTGTGTCCTCAGGTCATATTCCGGCGCAAGCTCCGGAAGCATTGCCGTGTGCGGAACGCCTATTATGGTGTATGCCGTTTTGTATGCCATGTAAACAACAGTATAATAAACCATTGCTTTTCCGGGTGCGGCGGCGCCGTCAAGACCGAAGCCATTCCACAAAAGAGTGTAGGAAACTGCCATTGGAATAAGTCCGAAAAGCAGATAGCGGCGGTGTCTTCCGGTTTTTGAACGTGTTCTGTCTGTAATGATCCCCATAATGGGGTCAGTCACTGCGTCCCAGAGAGTAGCAATCATTATTGAAACGCCGGCAAGCTTGATGTCAAGGTGAACAACATCGGTCAGAAAGACCATGTAGTACATATTTATTATGTAGCCTGCACCGCCCATGTACATGTTTGCAAAGCTGTAATTTATCATCGGCAGGATTGCCGTTTTAAAGTCTCCTTTGACTCCGATAGCTTTTTTTACCCTTTCGCCAAGGGGAAGCGGCGGCGAAGAGGTTCCTTTTTCTTTTCCCATAATTTATCCTCCACAAAGAATCTGTTGTGTAAAGTTTATCATTGCAGCGCGGCAAAGTCAATCAAAACAGACGGCCGGGAATGGATTTTTTTCTTTTTTTTCTGCTTGCATAATGCAAAGCAATGTGGTATTATATTAACAAATTGTGAACTTGAAAGGACGGAAGTTAAAATGAAATATTCACTTAACCTTGAAAATAAAAAGGTTCTTATAACGGGTGCTGCCGGCGGAATCGGCTGTGAATGTGCAAAGGGTTTTCTTGAAAACGGGGCGGCGGTCATGCTCTGCGATTTTGACAAGTCGGCGCTTGAAGCGGCGGCAGCGGCTTTGCGCGGCGAATTCCCCGGCGCTGAAATTTTCACAGTCTGCGGCGACCTGACAAAAGAGGAGGACATCAGCGCCGTGCTTGATTACACCGCGGAAAAGTTCGGAACGCTTGACGTTCTTGTCAACAATGCCGGCGTTGCTCACGATGTTTACAGCATATATGAAACGCGCAAGGACTGGGGAAAAGTTATTGACATCAACCTCACCGCTCAGTTCTTTTTCACTCAGCAGACCTTCAACCGCTTCTGGGGAAAAAAGAAAGGCGGAAAAATTGTGTTCATGTCATCGCTCAGCGCATATCTCGGTGTTCCGGCTGCCGTTGCATACAGTGCAAGCAAGGGCGCCGTTCTCCAGATGACAAAATCCCTTGCGAGCGAATGGGCGCGCTTCGGCGTTCAGGTCAACTGCGTTTGCCCCGGCTTTGTTGAAACGCCGCTGATTGCAAAACAGCTTGCAGATGAGCGTTGGTGCGCATATATGAATGTTCGTATTCCGCAAAGAAGACTGGCGAAGCCGCAGGATATAGTCGGACCGGTACTCTTCCTTTCCTCCGGCATGTCAGATTACGTCACCGGAACGTCAATTGTTGTTGACGGCGGTCATTCCTCCTGTGGTTGATTTTTGGCGATTTTTTAATATTGTATTTTTCCGGGAGATCTGATATAATTACGGTATATTAAAGAAAAGGGGTCAAAAAGATGAAAAAAGTTTTCAGCCTTGTATTGTCGCTTCTGATGGTTTTTGCGCTTTTTCCGTCGGCTTTTGCGGCGGGTACTCCGGAAAAGCTCACCTTCAACGCGGACGGATCTTTTAAAATTCTTCAGTTGAACGACACGCAGGATACTGACAAAATGAACAAAAAGACCGAAAGCTTTATCAAAGCGGCAATTGCCAAGGAGCAGCCTGACCTTATCGTTGTTCCCGGAGATATGCTTTCAGACATGTTCATCGGCGCAACTCCGAAGAGAATCAGGGCGGCTCTCGCCTCTCTCGGCACTTTGTTCAACGACGCAAAGGTTCCTTTTGCCGTAACCTTCGGCAATCATGACCATGACCTTGAAGACAAGGTTTCCACAACGGAAATGATGGAAGTTTTCAGGCAGTTTGAATATTGCGTTTCTCAGGCCGGCACAACTGAGGGCGACCCGGGTTCCTATGCTGTTCCCGTTTATTCCTCAGAGGACAAAAGCAGAATTGCGCTCAATATTTATATGATGGACACCAATAACAAGAACGGAACCATCACCGGTTACAGCGGAGTATATCCCTCCCAGGTTGAATGGTACAAGCAGAAGAGCGACGAGCTTAAAGCCGCAAACGGCGGAGAAGCTGTTCCCTCGCTCCTTTTCCAGCATGTTCCGGTCAAGGAAATATATCAGTTTGTTGACCGCGTAACCTATAAGGAAGCGGACAGAGCCTGCCTGAGCATTGATGACCGTAAGTGGTACTCGCTCAATGAAAACTCAGGTCTTATCGGAGACGACAATGTTATGGGAGAAGCTCCCTGCTCGGAGCCGCTTGATCACACCACCGGACAGTATGAAGCGTGGCTTGAAAAGGGCGACATTATCGGCGCTTTCTTTGCTCATGACCATGTCAACAACTTCATGGGCAGAACAAAGGAGGGCATTGTTCTCGGCTACAACGGCGGAACCGGCTTCCGCGCATACGGCAGGGGCGACCACAGATCGATGAGAGTTTTCAACATCAGTGAAGATGACGTTGAAAACTATGAAACCCATTCAATTTATTACTGCGACATTGTCGGAGAAAAGTTTGACCGCTACGTTTCGGATTTCATGACGCCGGCAATTTTCGGCGACATTATCCGCGCCGTTCTTAAAATGTTGTTCGTGATTAAATAAAGTAATTACCACACAAAGATTGTGGGGGCGGCTATGCTAAGCTGCCCCCGTTTTTATATGTAATCGCTCAGTTGTTTATAAATATCCGTTGCCTGCGTTTCAGGCTTGGCAATACCTCAGGCAGGCGAAGTTGACAGCACGAAACAGCGCATAACAGACAGTGAAAGCTCGGACAGCACCATTTTAATATTTTTTGCTCTAAGCCTTTAAAAATTATTATGACTGTGCTATACTATGCGTATATGCACAAATCCAAACAAGAAAGCAAAGGAGAAACAACCATGCTTGACATTAAGCTTATCAGGGAAAACCCTGACCTTGTTAAAAAGGCTATGAAAACGAGAAACAAGGACATGGACGCCCTTGTTGATGAAATTCTTGAAATTGACGCGCGCCGCCGCGAGCTTTCCGCAAAAAGGGACCAGCTCAAAGCCCGACAGAACGCCGCCGGAAAAATGATTCCCGCGCTCAAAAAGGAGGGCAAGGACGTCAGCGAGCTTATGGCTGAGATGAACGCCGTCAAGGATGCAATCAAGGCCGACGACGATGAGCTGACTGCGCTTGAAAACAAGCAGAAGAGTATCATGTATGAGTTCCCGAACGTTCCCAGCGAAAGTACGCCTCTCGGAAAGGACGACAGCGAAAACGTTGAAATCCGCCGTTGGGGAGAACCGAGAAAGTTTGATTTTGAAGCTCTTGCACATTGGGACATCGGCGCAAACCTCGGAATTCTTGACCCGGAGACCGCCGCAAAGGTTACCGGCGCACGCTTCCACTTTTACAGAGGACTCGGCGCAAGGCTTGAAAGGTCAATCATCAATTTCTTCCTTAATACCCACACAGAAAATGGCTATACGGAAATTTTCCCGCCGTTCATGGTCAACCGTGCTTCAATGACCGGAACAGGTCAGCTTCCCAAGTTTGAGGAGGACGCTTTCAAACTCACCAACGATTATTTCCTCATTCCCACGGCAGAGGTTCCCGTTACCAACATGCACAGAGACGAGATTCTTGACGGAGCAAAGCTTCCGATCAAGTATTGCGCATACTCCGCTTGTTTCAGAGCCGAGGCCGGCTCCGCAGGCCGCGACACAAGAGGTCTTATCCGTCAGCACCAGTTCAACAAGGTTGAGCTTGTTAAGTTTGTTAAGCCCGAAGAAAGCTATGCTGAGCTTGAAAAGCTCACAAACGACGCAGAAAGGGTTCTCAAACTTCTCGGTCTGCCGTACAGAGTTGTTGCCCTGAGCACAGGCGACATCGGCTTCTCCTCGGCAAAGACCTATGACATTGAAGTCTGGATGCCGTCTTACGGAAGATATGTTGAAATTTCTTCCTGCTCAAACTTTGAGGACTTCCAGGCCCGCCGCGCCTCAATCCGCTATAAAGAGGATTCAAAGAGCAAGGCAAGGCTTGTCCATACTCTCAACGGCTCCGGTGTTGCAATCGGAAGAACCGTTGCCGCAATTCTTGAAAACTTCCAGAATGCAGACAGAAGCGTAACCGTTCCCGAAGTGCTTCGTCCGTATATGGGAACTGACATAATCAGATAAAAAACAGGAGCATAGACCGTCCTCTTTAATGTTTTGGGGACGGTCGGATAGTATAGGAGGCAGAAATGTACAGCGAAATTCTTGACAGCATCGGACTCATTGAAAAAACTGACCCTGCCGTTGCAGAGGCGATGGCGCTTGAACTGAAAAGACAGCGCGAAAAGCTTGAACTTATTGCGTCTGAAAACATTGTTTCTCCTGCCGTTATGGCAGCGGCGGGCAGTGTGCTCACCAACAAATATGCAGAAGGGTACCCCGGAAAAAGGTATTACGGCGGCTGTGAATGTGTGGACATTGTTGAAACTCTTGCAATTGAACGCGCAAAAGAGCTTTTCTCGGCAGAGTACGCCAACGTTCAGCCGCATTCCGGCTCGCAGGCGAACCTTGCGGTTTACTCCGCCTTTCTGAAACCCGGCGACACCGTTCTCGGAATGGGACTTTCCCACGGCGGCCACCTTACCCATGGCTCACCGGTCAACACAAGCGGAAAGCTTTATAACTTCGTTTCCTACGGCGTTGACGAAAACGGCTTGCTTGACTATGATGAAATTGAAAGAATTGCGCTTGAATGTCAGCCGAAAATGATTGTTGCCGGCGCTTCGGCCTATCCGCGCGAAATTGACTTTGAGCGAATCGGAAAAATTGCCGCAAAGGTCGGCGCGGTTTATTTTGTCGATATGGCACACATTGCCGGTCTTGTTGCCGCCGGACTCCACATTTCACCCGTTCCTTATGCAGACGTTGTGACAACAACAACGCACAAGACTCTGCGCGGTCCCCGCGGCGGTCTGATTCTTGCAAAGGCGCAGCACGCCGCGGCGCTCAACAAGGCCGTTTTCCCCGGCAGTCAGGGAGGACCGCTTATGCATGTCATTGCCGCAAAAGCCGTCTGCTTCGGAGAAGCGCTTTCGGAAAGCTTCAAAGAGTATCAGAAGCAGATTGTCAGAAACTGCGCCGCGCTTGCCGAAGCTCTGAGGAGCGAGGGGGTTGACCTTGTTTCGGGCGGAACGGACAACCACCTCTGCCTGCTTGACCTGCGCTCGCTCGGTGTGACGGGCAAGGAGCTTGAAGAACGCCTTGACCTTGTGAACATCACAACCAACAAGAATTCAATTCCGAACGACCCGCAAAAGCCCTCGGTAACGAGCGGAGTCAGGCTCGGAACGGCGGCGGTGACAACAAGAGGACTTGTTGAAGAGGATATGAAAGAACTTGCACACCTGATTTTTCTTGCCGCAACCGATTTTGAAAACAGCCGCGAAGCAATCAAAGCTTCCGTTGCTGCGCTTTGCAAAAAGTATCCGCTCTATGAATAATTATCATTGAAAACATGAAAAGAGGGGCTGTTCCGATGGTTAGGAGCAGCCCCTTTTCGATTTTAACAGTGCTTTTGATTTTCTCAATGAAGCGTTACGGAGTATTCATGGTTTCCGTACCACTTGTTTGAAAGATAGTTGCGCGGTCTGAAAATTACTTCATTTTCATAGACTTCCATCTGCATTCCCGTTCCCGGCCATGGCACGCCGTAGCGGTTGAGCGAGCCGTAGGCAGGCAGGTTTACATAGAAAATTCCGTTTTGTTCTTCAACGTTATGCACGTCAAAATACTTGTGCAGCTCGTCGTTGTTGACGCCGGTATGAACGTGTCCGCTGATATAGAAAACATTTTTGCCGGAGTATTTTTCAAGAACTGCTCTGACCTTGTCGCTGCAATCGTTCATTGCGCCGTTTTCCCAGACGATCTGCTGTCCGTTTGTTCCGTTGATTGGCCAATGGCACACAACGAAAACGGGCTTTTTGTCGTTCGCGGCGGTTGCTTTTTCAAGCTCGGAATCAAGCCAGGCAACCTGTTCGTCGGAAATTTCGGGTGTATCCCAGGAATCGTCGGATTCATCGCTGAGATTTATGAAGGTATAGCCGTCAATCACTCTGCTGTAATAAATCCGGTCAATCTGAGTGCCGAGATATTTGTTGTGCAGTTCAATAAAGTTCTGCCTTGCCTGATCTGCGGTCATGCCCAGCTCAGAGGTGTGACCGATGTCATGGTTTCCGGTGGTGATGAATGCCTGCGCCGAGTCCGGAATACACTCGGTAAGGGTTTTAATCATTGCTTCCATAGACTTTTTGTCGCCGTAATTTGTCAGGTCGCCTGAAACAACAACCGCGTCAATCGGGGTTTGCGACTTTTTCAGACTTGATGTGCCAAGGCGCAGAGACGCCTGCAAAAACAGCTCGCGGTAATCAATGTGGACGTCCGAAATCAAAGTGGCGTTGAAAAGGACATCGTCGCTTTTTGCCTTGAAAGGCGCGTTGTTCTTCGGGTCGTTATATCCTGAGAAGGCCATGGAAATTGCGGCGAGCAGGGCAAGCACTGCGCCGAAAAATGTGTTGATATATTTCATTATATTCTCTCCGTTTCAGATTTTTTATTTAACAAGCTTAATTGTTGTTTCATAGACCGGTATATAGTATCCGAGCGCATAGTTCCTCGCGCGAAGAACAACCTCGTTTTTATATACTTCGGCAATGTAGCCGCAGCCGGAAATTATGTCTATGCCGCTCTTTGCCTTCCAGGTGTCGATGTTGAAGAACATGTATGACGGCAGGTTGATGTAATGAACGCCGTTGATTGTTTCAATCGACTTGTTGCCGAAAAGCTTTTCCGAAATTTCTCCGCGCAAGCCGGCATGAACATGGCCGCAGAAGTAAAAGATGTTCTTGTATTTTTCAAGAATCTTCTTGATTTGGCTGCTCTGCTTGCCCATTGCCATATCCGGGTCGATCTTCATCTGTCCGCAGACGCCGTTGATCGGCCAGTGGCAGAAAACAAAGATGGGTTTCTTGCTTTTGGAAGCTGTTTTAAGCTCCTTGTCAAGCCAGCTTATCTGTGTTTTTGAAATGTATGCTTTAACGTCGTCTTTCTCCGAGGAGATAGTGATGAAGGTGTAGCCGTTGATTTTCCGCGTGTAATAAGGCTTTTCGATGTCCTTTTTACTGTAACTGTTGTATGCTCTGATAAATTCGGAAGTCGGCTTTTTCACCTTTGTTTCTTCCGTCCATGTGTCATGGTTTCCGACAACGGGAATGAACGTTGAGCTTTTAATTTCCTTTTTGACGCAGGAATAAAAGCTCTGAAACTGTTCTCTTTCTCCGTGATCGGTCATGTCGCCGACGGCGACTATTGCGTCAACGTTTCCGTCAAGGTCGCGAAAGCCCTGGGAAAGCATTGCGGCTCTTGCGGCGCTTTCGTTAATATGAGTGTCTGAAAGCGTTGCAAAGGAAAGTTGCAGCGACTTTTCGTCTTTCGGCTTTACCTGTTGGGAGAGTACGGGTGAAACAACGCCTGATACAGCGAAGATGATTGACACAAGGAACGAAAGCACCTTGCTGAAAATCGCAGTTGCTGCTGAACTCATTTAAAAAATCCCCTTTCATAGCGGCTGTGATGTCGGTCACAAAAAACCGTTTATACAGCTCCGATAAAATGAACGCATTTATCGGGGCTTGTTTTTCATTGTAGTAAGTCAGAATTCCAGCTTTTCTTCAATATAAGCGCAAAGCTCGCTTACAGGAAGTCTTATCTGCTCCATGCTGTCGCGGTCGCGGACAGTTACGCAGCCGTCCTCTTCGGACTCAAAGTCATATGTAATGCAGAACGGCGTTCCGATTTCGTCCTGACGGCGGTATCTCTTTCCGATTGAGCCTGCGTCGTCAAAATCAACGCAGAACTTCTTCTGAAGCATGGAAAGAACCTCTCCGGCTTTTTCGGAAAGCTTTTTGGAAAGCGGAAGAACGGCGGCTTTGAACGGTGCGATTGCCGGATGAAAGTGCATAACAACTCTCGTGTCGTTTTTTTCCGCGTCAACAACCTGCTCGTCATAAGCCTCAGTGAGCAGCGCAAGGAAAAGCCTTTCAACGCCGAGCGACGGTTCAATGACATAGGGAATATATCTTTCGCCGGTTGCCGGATCAAAGTAATCAAGGCTCTTTCCGCTGGTCTTGATGTGCTGAGTGAGGTCATAATCGGTTCTGTCCGCAACGCCCCAGAGCTCGCCCCAGCCGAACGGGAAGAGGAATTCAAAGTCGGTTGTGGCTTTGGAATAGAAGCAAAGCTCGTCCTTGTCGTGGTCGCGCAGGCGGAGATTTTCTTCGCTGATTCCGAGTGAATACAGCCAGTCGCGGCAGAATGCGCGCCAATAATCGAACCATTCAAGGTCGGTTCCGG
>JAEDIL010000152.1 GCA_016292455.1 Clostridiaceae bacterium | reverse complement strand
AAAACTCAATAAAGATTCAGGGACTGTTCTGATTTGTTTTCAGAACAGTCCCCTTTGCTTTTCGGATTGTTGTAATCTGTCGCATTGTATTTGTTTTTTGAAACCAAAAGGCGTGTTTGCACCTCCGGTGTAATTTACGGAGTAATTAACAGTCATTCAATCAGTCCGTATTCTCTGTATTTTTCCAGCATCATCTGATAGAGCATGCGGTTCCCGAAATATTGACGGTAGGTTGCGGACTTATCCTTTCCGGCTGCTTTCAGCTTTTCCATTTGCTCCGACTCATATTCAGCGCGCTTTCTGATGTCAGAGAGCATTTTTTCAAATGCTTCAAGTCTTTCCATATTTCCTCCATAAACAGATTCTGAACCCGTGTTCCCGAAAACGGCGCGGGCAGGTAATTACCGTTTCTGATTTCTCGCTTTGTTGATTTTTGCAATTTCTTTGAATTTTGCTTTCTTTTCCTGCATATATTCGCTTTGATTTAATGCGTACGAGTTCTCGGATTTCAGCTTCCGATAGGAATCCCAGCGCTCTTGCGATAATTCTCCGCTTCCTAACGCGGCAAGAACGGCGCAGCCGGGTTCGCAGCTATGCGTGCAGTCTGAAAAGCGGCATTCTGAAAGCAGCTTTTCAATATCGGAAAAGACGCCGTCTATTCCGCTCTCGCTGTTCCACATTCCAAGCTCTCTCATTCCCGGAGTGTCAATAACAAAAGAGTTGTTTTTGAGTGTAATCAGTTCTCTGTGGGTTGTGGTGTGCCGTCCCTTGCCGTCGTTCCTGATTCCGGAGGTGCGGATAACGTCCTCACCGAGAATTTTGTTTATCAGGGTTGATTTTCCGACGCCCGACGAGCCGAGAAAAGCAACTGTTTTTCCCTCGGTCAGATATTTCATCACTGCGTCAAAATCATCGTTCTGCGAGGAGACGGTAATAATATCCACGCCTGCCGCAATTTTCTCAACTTCAAGAATTTTTTCGTTGACGTTTTCACAAAGGTCTGCCTTTGTCAGCACAACGACGGGTGTCGCTCCGCAGTCCCATGACATTGCAAGATACCGTTCAAGCCGCCGCAGATTAAAGTCGCTGTTCAACGACATGCATAAAAACACCGTGTCAACATTCGCGGCAACAACCTGCTCCTGATTGTTTGTTCCGGCGGCTTTTCTGATGAAAACGCTCTTTCTGGGAAAGAGACTTGTAATTATTGAATTGCTTCCGTCTGTCGGCCAGCTAGCAACAACATAGTCGCCGACAGCCGGGTAGTCCGAAACCGTCTCGGTTTCATATCTGTATTTGCCGGAAACTTCCGCCCAGTTTTCCTGTCCGTCACATGAAATTCTGTACAGACCCTTTTCCTGTGAAATTACTCTGGCTCTGACTTCATTCATATTTTTTCTCCCGTTATGTATTTTTTCAGCTTCTGATGAAATTATTTCAGAAGTTTATCATATGCAAATTCCTCGCTGTCAACGAAGAAAATGATTCCGCATTTTTTAAATCCGTTTTTTTCAAGAACGTGCTGCATTCTTTTGTTCTTAAAATCCGTATCAGCCCGGATATAGTGTATGTCCCGGCTCAGGCAGAGCTTTTCAATCAGCTCCCATGCGGCTGAGGACAAGCCCGTTCCCCGGTACTCCGGAGAGAATGCCATCCTGTGAACAACCGCATAGCTTTCATAAGAACGCCATTCACCCCTGATGTTTTCATAGGCAGGCTCCCCGTCAAAGTCAATATACATATATCCGGCGATTTTTCCGTCAATTCTGAGAATATACCCCTTTTGATTCAGAATATCGTTCCGTATAGTTTCCGGGCTCGGGTAATCATCAGCCCACTGAATAAAGCCCTGCTGTCGCTGAAATTTACGTCCGGAATCAATAATTTCATAGCAGATTGCCGCTTCTTCGGCTGTTGCTTTTTCAAGAATGATCATTTTCACTTTCTCCCTGATTTTGTTTTTTGTTCAGCAATGTTTTCAGATCCTTTTTCTCTTTCTCACAGGCAACAGGTCTTTGCCGCTTTGACTCTGAATGATGTTTTCTGCATTCATCGCAGTTGCCGTGGCGTTCACACTTTTTCTTTTTGCAAGGGCAGATTTCGTTGACAGCAATCAGAAAACTCCTATATTACGTCTTTCTGAAAGAATTATACCATACTGAAAGAGCTAAAAACAAGTTTTGCCGCGCGCTTTTGCTCAGTATAGCAACCTTTTGCATTTGTT
>JAEDIL010000151.1 GCA_016292455.1 Clostridiaceae bacterium | reverse complement strand
GGAGCGTGCTTATTTAAGCCCGAAGCACCTCGGAAGAAACGCAATCAAGAAATGCAATACAAAACTCGACCATAGATTCTTTTGCCTGTGATACAGAATACCGGAAATCAAGGCAAGTCCAATAGCACCGAGAATGTAATAAAGCGAATGATAGATATGTAGCATTCCGAAAACAAGCGCCGATACCGGCAATGCGATATACCATTTGTCCTCGGGCATTGTTTTTTCTATTCCGTACTGCAAAACGCCTTTTGCCAAAATCTCCTGTACCAAAACAGAAATCAAATAATACCTGCGGTGCTTGATATTCAGGTATGTACGAAAGAACGGTCGCTCGGCAACTTCTGCCGAAAATTGCTGAAGCACCAGCCTTGCAAGGATGAAAATGGCAATTATTCCCAACGCAAGCAATACGCAGGTCAGAGCCGTTCGTTTATAGTCCGATTTCTCTATCTTTAACCCAAACCACGGCTGAACAAAGGTTGTTCGCAGAGCAAACATCACTGCAAAAATCAGCATGATTCCCTCTGTAATGCGAGATAAGACCTGGCTTTGCGCATCCGGCACGAGCGTTGTGAACACCTTCAAAACGATCTGCACCACCGCTACCGCGGCAATCAACCCAATGTAGAAAATCCGTGCGTCGCTTACCTTTTCCTTTTTTGCTTTATCTGACATACTTTTCTTTTATCTCCTTCGCCAACGGGACAGGCAACCGTTCACTTATTTTTTCGCACCATTCTTTCGGAATATAAGAGAAATGAACGGTGTGGTATTTTAATATGATCAGATCGGATTTTTCTTTCTCGTCCAGTTCTCTGTCGCAAAAATAAACCCGTTCTTTACTGCCGAAGGGAGTCGGAATATTTCCGGTACCTACTTCTTTGATTTCGTTCCATTTGATAAAGACCTTCGTTTTACCGAACCGCCTGACGCCGATTTCTTCTTCATTCATATAAAGTTGAGCTCCCATGGCCCTGCATTCAAAGAAATCTACCGCGAGAATCAGCAAGGTAAAGAAAATCGTAAAACATAAGGCGATCCTATCCTCAGTACAACAGATATGTAAAACGCCAAACACGGCACTATACGCAGACAGCGCACCGCAGATAGAAAGAAAGGCAATATAAAACATATGAAAAATCGTTTCTTTTTTTGTATATGTTCTGCAAGTCATTGTCCCACCCCCTTAAAACTTATGTTTATCACGGTGACATCGCTTTGCGACGGCCACTTGGTCCGATAGCCCCACTCGGCAACCCCGGCAGAAACAATTGCATGGGTCTTGCCGTACATCCTGTGACCGCATGAAATGTCTCGCTGATACGGCATCAGAACGCCGAAAAACGGAAATTGGTGGCCATGCGTATGCCCGCATATCGCAAGATCCGCAACTCCATCCAATTGACTGAGTCCTTTTGTCCGATGCTGCAGAACAACCGTCGGTGCGTCAGAGTCAAGTCCGCATTCCTTCATAATCTGCTCGACGCTTACCTCAAGCGCATTTTTACGCCCTACAATATTCACGCCGTTTTCAAGTTTCACGCCCTCGTCCCTGAGAATTGTCACGCCTGCCCGCCGCAAATACGGATCCGGATTGAACCTGCATTCTGCCTCATGGTTTCCTTCGGCATAAAACATACCGTATCGGCAATCCAATTTATTCAGTGTTTCTTCCATGTATTCCAGATCATATACAGAGGATGCAGAATCGCATATATCGCCATCAATTAAAATCACATCCGGCTTTGCTGCCATAATCAGCTCCGCCATCTGATCCATCTCGCTGTGTCGTGCACCCGCTCCGATATGAAAATCCGAAACAACGGCAACGGAAAGGGTGTCAGCTGCACATGTTTTATCCACCTGAATGTCATAGGTAACGGTTCTCAGGGTTGTCGCGTTATGTACGGACGGTACCATATATGCCGCGGAAATCAAAATAGCTGCAAGGAAGAACGCCGTTTGACTGCTTAGAATTTTCAGAATTTTCCGGTGCCTGAAATGGCGGGCAAGCTCGAATCCGAAATACCGCACCGCGGACAAAAGCAAGGCGAATACTGTTAAGGTGAAATAGAAGGTCTCCGTCCAAATGATGACTTCCCTCAGCACGCCGTCCTTCATGCGATAAACGGCAAACAGAATAAGCGCTATGCTTGTGATCCCGACGGTATGGTAAATGAGCAGTAAAATGCGCAGAAGCTTATGCTTTAACCATTCTCTCG
>JAEDIL010000150.1 GCA_016292455.1 Clostridiaceae bacterium | reverse complement strand
TTCACGCCCCTAAAAAGGAGCTGTAAAAAAACTTTCGTTTTTTTACAGCTCCTTTACCAAATTTACAAAGCTTATTCAGCCTGTTCCGGTTTTCCGCTGAGGAACTCCTTGATCATGTTGATGATTTCAGACGCCTTGAACTCTCTGAGCATATCCAGAAGCTGCTGAACAAATTCCAAAATCTTTTCCATAATTCTTTCCTCCTTTTTTTTGTCAGTTTACCAACTGCAAGCAAATATTAACATATTATGAACAAAATGTCAATACTGTTATTCAATTTTTTACTGAGCCTTTTCTGTGCTGACCTTTGCAAGCAAACGGAGCAAAGCCGAAAGAAAGCTGAAAACAACGGCAAAGAAATCGTTCGTGAAAAGCTTTTCAAAAGCGCTCTCTCCGGCAACCTCAGCAAGTGAATCGGCTTCATCTGAATAGACATGAACTGAAAATAGCCGTATCGCTCCATATCTTCCGTCAGTCCTGACGGTCGGATAATTATTCGTTTCAAATGCACCGGAAGCAGGGACGCACAAAGAAGGCATCAGGAGAGAGACAACTTTTTTACCGTCCTATTCATACAATAACCTCTGAATAGTATCATTTTGTTATTGTAGCAGACGTTCATTGCTTGTTCAAGAGTTATTCATAATTATGCTACGTTCTCTGTTTTTTAATATTTTTTTAAGATTATGACTTATTTTTCTTCCTTGTATGATTGTCTTCTAATAATACAGGTTATCAGATCAAACAGCTTTGACATAGGTGAACCATATTTGAAACCATTCAGAAAAGCAAAGACATTTCTGACAGCTCTTTCGGTAACATTACCGCTGTAATTCCTTCCGGTAGCCCCCATTTTCCCTTCAAAATACGGATACGCTCTGAATGAGCCAAGTTCTATATCCGAACTCACGAGTCTTTTATAAAACGCAATTTCAATATCATTTGCAGTTGATTCATTGCAATCCAGATAAGCGGTATCCAATACTTTCAGGTAGTCGACCTTGTTTGCTTTAAAAATATTAGTCAGGCACCAGCCGATGCGGTTATATATTATGAATTCGTTTCTCGACTTCTTGTACGTTCTGCAAATTCTCTTTGAGTTGAGCAAAAAGATTCTGCCTGTAATCTTATAAAATGTTTCGCACTCCTGCAAAAGCTCACTTTTGCGCAGTGCTTCACTTATCAGGTAAGCGTCGCCGAAGCTTTTACCGTATTTAAGTATCTCCTCCCTGCATATACTTCCGTTGACAAACTCGAATCTTTTTCCGTGCTTTGCTGCAAGGTTTCTATACTTTTCCCCGTCAAATCCGAAACCGGAATTTTCAATAAAAACTATGTCAGTAAACGGCGTTTCGGTAATATATCTGAAAATTGCATTCTCATACTGACTGCGTCTTAAATCAATATCGGTAATAATATTGCCTATGTTGTTATACACGTTTGAATCTATTGTTCCGGTCAGCAACAGGAACATTCTGTCCTCGCTCATGACACTCCTCCCGAACCAAAAAATTAAGCTTTTCCGATTATAGCATATCTGCTTTGCTTGTTCAATACCGGCAAGCCGTACATACCTTTCCTCGGCAGTACAGAAAAAGCTCACCAGCCCGGAACAGGATAAGAAGCAATCAATCACAGAACGACACAAAAATTTTAGTTTTTACTATTGACAACAACCGTAAAATAGTGTATTATACACAAGTCAATCGGTCGAACGATTGAAAGCAAATATGGGGGTATAGCTCAGCTGGGAGAGCGCTTGAATGGCATTCAAGAGGTCAGCGGTTCGATCCCGCTTATCTCCACCACATTACGGTTACGCATTTGCTCCGTCTCGGTCGCCTCGCCGTGTAAAAAAACTGAGGTGTTTTTTTTACTGCTGTTTGTGAAACCGCAATAGTCACGCGGAGGTGGCGAAATGGCGCAGCGGTCAAAATTCAAAGGCTTTTCGCCGCATGAATTTTGGGAACCGCAAGAGTCACGCGTAAGCGCGTCCCCTCAGCTTTCGGCAATTTGTTTTTTTCAACAACTTAATAGTCACGCGGAGGTGGCGGAATTGGCAGCATTGAGCCCGAGCGCTGCCCGCGGCAGATGAAGCGAGGGCGAAATGGCGCAGCGGTCAAAATTCAAAGGCTTTTCGCCGCATGATTTTGGGAACCGCAAGAGTCACGCGTAAGCGCGTCCCCTCAGCTTTCGGCAATTTGTTTTTTTTCAACAACTTAATAGTCACGCGGAGGTGGCGGAATTGGCAGACGCGCTGGATTCAGGTTCCAGTGGTAGC
>JAEDIL010000007.1 GCA_016292455.1 Clostridiaceae bacterium | reverse complement strand
CCCACTCGCAGTATCTATATACAGCTTCGGGGTGAAGAAAACGGTTTCTGCATCTAAATGTGACAGCCCCTTTTTTATTGTGTTTGAAGGAAAAAGACAGAAGAAATACCGATTGAATTTTTCTGAACATTGTGATAGAATAGCTGACGTAAATTTTATATCCGGAGGACCAGTAAATGAGTAAGTTTTACATCAAGGACAATGAGCCGTTCGTTCCCGAGGCAATCAACCCTCAGCTGACAAGGCTCGCAAATTCCGTCATCAAGGCAACTAAGACTTCGTTCAAATTCAAGCTTAAATCCACCTCGCTTCAAAATGCGCTAAAAAGCGGAAACATTGAGCAGATGAAAGAGCTCATGCAGAAATGCTTTGAAAAAAACGGTGCGCTTTATGAAAGAGACATGGAGCTCAGCGGAGTAAAAATCGGTGAGGTTGACGATTCCTTTTTTGATGACAAGGACGATGACTTCATTAAAAATCAGATAAAGATTCTCATTGATTTTGCCTGCATCAATACTGTTGTTGAATCAAAAATGATGCCTCTCATGTCAGCTTCCTGCAAAAAAGTATTTGACAAGAACATTGATGAGCTTTTGTTCTTCACGAATCAGACCGAAATTCTTAAAGTTGAAGCTGAGGAAGAAGCTCCGGAAGAAGCTCCGGAAGAATAAGGTCAGAAGCAACTGCACATCAGGCGCAGACAAAAGCAAATTAAAAAAACTTGATATTGCACAAAACAAGGCTGTTCCGGAAGCAAACCGGAACAGCCTCGCTTATTTAACTTTTAATTATGCTCAGAGCTTACAGAACCCTGACAGTGCAGATTGCAATTGCGTTTCCGTCAGTAGTGATAACTCTGATTTCGCAAAGTCCCTTTCCGACAGCCTTGACGTTACCGTTGCTGTCAACAGTTGCAACCTTTTTGTTTGACGTTGTCCATCTGACGGTTTTGATTGAAGCGTCCGCAGGAAGAACCGAAGCTTTGAGTTTGAACGTTTTTCCGACGCTCGTCAGAACATTGCTTTTGCTCAGCTTCACGCCGATTACCGGATTCTTTTTAACCTTGATTACAACAAGGCTTCCCGTTCCGCTTCCGCCGTCAGCCGGCGTGCAGGTGATAATTGCCGAGCCCTCCCCGACCGCTTTGATTTTTCCGGTTGAGTCAACCTTTGCAACCTTCGTATTGCTTGAATCCCATTTAAGCTTTGCCTTTTTTGCGCCCGAGGGCTTGATAACGGGTTTCAGCGTATAGGTTTTGTTGAGAGCGAGTTCAATGGTCTTCTGCTTGAAAGAGATGCTCTTCACTTTCGGAACGACAACCGTAACCTTACATTTTGCAACCTTGCTTCCGCTGACGGTTGTGCAGGAAATTGTTGCAGTTCCGGGAGCTTTTGCCTTAATATTGCCTTTTGAGTCAACAGTTGCAACCTTGGTGTTGCTGGACTTCCAGGTGACTTTCTTGACAGTTGAATCCGAGGGAATAATGCTGTATTTCAGCTTTGCAGTTTTGTCGACATAAAGCGAAAGCGTTTTCTTATCAAGGTGAATGGCGCGCGGAACAACGTTCTTGACATTGACCTCGCAGGTTGTTTTCTTTCCTGTGTCCTTTGTTGTGCAGGTAATGATCGCCGTTCCCTTTGCCACACCGGTTACCACGCCTTTTGAATCGACTGTTGCAACCTTGGTGTTACTGGACTTCCATTTGACCTTTTTGCTGCTTGCGTTTTCCGGAAGAACCGTTGCAACAAGAGTATATTTCTTTCCGGCATAGACCGAACAAGTCAGCTTGTTGAGAGAAACAGACTTTGTGTTTATGTACTTTTTGACCGTTACAGTGCAGGTGGCAGTCCGTCTTCCGCTTTCCGTTGTGCAGGTGATAACAACCTTTCCGGCTTTCTTTCCGGTTACCGTTCCGTCGCTGTTGACGGAAGCAACTTTGGAATCGGAGGATTTCCACTTGACGTTCTTGTTGCTTGCGTTGAGCGGGAAAACAGTCGGAACAAGAGTTCTCTGTCTTCCGATATAAACGGTCATTGACGAATAGTTAAGCTTTACAGCCGTTGTTTTAACGAGGACAGTAACCTTGCAGACCTGGCTGACAAAGCTGTTGTCAACCGAGGTTACAATGATGTTTGCCGTTCCCGGAGCAACGCCGTAGACAACGCCCTCAGAGGTTACCGTAGCAACCTTGGTGTTTGACGACTTGAACTTGACGTCCTTGAAAGTTGCTTTTGAAGGGAGAATTGAGGGAGAAAGAACGAATGTATCGGCAACCCAGATATTCTTCTTTGTTGTGCTCAGAACAATGTTTTCAACCTCAACTTTCGGTTTGACGGTAACAACGCAGCCTGCGCTGTATCCTCCGTCAACCGTCTTGCAGATGATCGTCGCCTGTCCCGAGCCAACGCCGGTGACAACACCCTTTGAGCTGACAGTTGCAATTCTCTTGTCGGAGGACGTCCATGTGAGATTCTTGTTTGAAGCATCAGCAGGGCTGACGGTTGCCGAAAGCTTGATTGTTCTGGTGGTATAAACCTCAGCCGTTGTGGCGCTCATTTGAACTCCGGTAACGGGAACATTGACAATTACAATGCACTTTGCAGTTCTGTTTCTGTCAACGCTGGTGCAGATAATTTCGCACTTTCCGTTGCCGACTGCGGTAATTTTGCCGTTGTCATCAACAACAGCAACCTTTTCATCGGTTGACTTCCAGATAACGGTCTTATCCGGTGCGTCCGCAGGAATAACACTGGCTTTGACTGTTTCCTTCTGACCGACATTCAGGATTATACGGTCATGGTCAAGTCTGACTGCACCGACGTGCTTTGTTACTCCGATTAGTGAGAGCGGGAACCACTCTGCCCAGAGATGCTGAAGCTTGTCTGACGGATGAGCGCCGTCAATTGTGTATTCTTTCAGGAAGGCATCCGGATCCTTCGGGTCTGCCGAAGCTTCGTTGAAGCTGATGTAGCCGTCATGGTAGCCCTCCATGGAGGCTGTGGTTTCAAGCCATTCGTTGACGTCAAGCGCAATCTGCCAGTCATGCTTGAATTCTTCGTCGGTGCGTACATATTTTGCGCCGGTTCCGAGATAGTCGCGGTCATTGCCTTTCCATTGAGTTATTCCGATAGCAATGACCTTGATGTCTTCATCGTGAAGCTTGTTGAATGCTTTTTTGAAGTCCGCGATAAGCTCCTCAGCAGTCGGCTGAGTAATTCCGGGATACTGCTGCTGAATATCTTTGCAGACCGGATGCATAATATCGTTCGCGCCAATCTTGACAATGGCATATTTAATTCCGGTCTGGCTGATTACGTCACGGTCAAGTCTGTCAATCATGGAGTCGCCGAAAATGTAAGCGCCGTAGCCGAGACCTTCGCCGCCGAGACGATTGCCGATGATGCCTTTTCCGACAACGCCGACATTCGTCACTTCGCCCTCGGTCTGCTTGTTGATCTGCTCGGCAAGGTACTGCGGAAATTCATTTGAAACGGTTGAGTCACCTACAACCACAACGGAATATGCGTCCTTGTCGGAATAAACGTCAACAGTCGCAAGGCAGGGTGTGACCTTGATAAAGCTGTATGAAAGAAGAAGGTCAAGGTCATGGCCGATAACAGCCTTGATTATCTGACGGACTGCGGGATTTTCAATTATGTTGTTCATACCCATGTTTTCTCCGAGTACGTCAACATTTTTTCCGTCCAATTCGAGCGCGAGATATGTTCTTGAACCGGAAAGACCCATTGTTTTAATCTCATTGAATCGGTCAACAAAAAGACTGACTGCAAGCTCTTCCAACGCATCAACCTTGAAATCAACCGGGTCGGAAACAACCTCTTCACCGGCAGGAATGGTAACCTTGGTTTTTCCGTCAAAATAAAGGAGCTTCGCCGTTTCTTCATCAATCGAAGAGCCGCCGGTGCTCTTTGCAACCGAGGCGCGGCTGATGGTCAGCGGAGTCGTTCCGTAGTAATTTGAAAGGCGGATTCTGACCTTTGTTCCGCTTGCCGAAGACACAATTACCGATCTGGTCATAACTTTTCCGACAAAGGCGGTAATATTTTCATATCCCTTTATTCCGATTTTGGTCGGGGAAGTTCCCCATGCGCTGATCCACTTTCCGCCCTCAGCACTCTGAGCAGAGGAAGAAAAAGTAATGCAGACAGCGGCACAAACAACAAAAAGAGCAACAAGAAAACTCTTAAAAACCTTCTTCATAGCAACTCCTTTTCCGCAGAAAGCAAAAAGCCTCCCACAATGAAAATTCTTCATACTATATAATAATATATTTAGGCAAAAAAATCAATATTTCACAGAAATTGACACCATAAATTATTTATTTGTTCATTTTTAGGTCTTATTTTCTCCACTATCAGACTTTTTCTGACTCTTCTTTTTCATCTGCAATACAAGATAAGCAATCACAGCGGCAAGAGCAACAACTTCAAGAACTATGAACCATGTTGAAGAAATTACGGAAGCAACGCCGGTCATAATGAGACGGAAAACACTCAGACCGACATCATTTGCCGCAACAAGGTCAATCGTAATTATTTCCTCGCCGGCGTAGCATACCCTTGCCTTGCAAATCACGTCACCCGCTTTGACGGGAGCGGTAACCTTTTCGGGAAGCGTGTCCGCTATCGGCTCAATGAGAACCGAATCGCTGGTTGCTCCCGCCGGCACAAGCGCCGAGGTTTCCTTTGCAGGAATAAGGCGGAGAGTGTCTGCACTGCGGCCTGCAACAACGGGGATTGTGGTCACGGTCTGATTCGCCGTTGCAACAACTCTGAAACGTATATTCTCATACACCCACGAAAGCAGACGTTGTGCGTCCGTCATGCTGGTGTTTTCGTTGACAGTATCCTTGTCGACATCTTTGAGCTTTCCGCCGAGAACAACAGTCAGGTAGGAATAGCCGTCCTGAGAGGACACAACGGCAATGCACTCTCCCGCCTTGTCCGTTGAGGTCTGCTTTCCGCCGGTTACGGAGGCGTGATAATAATCGGAAATGGTTGCATTGGTCATCCTGTTGGACGTTGAAAAGGTTCTCTCTTCGTTTTCGGCCGTTTGCGGAAGAACAATCTCCTTTGCCGAAAATGCCTCGGAAAATGACGGATAATTCAGAGCGTATCTGATGAGCGTCGTAACATCTTCGGCGGTTGTATACTGTCCGTCAGCATCGAAGCCGGTGATGTTTTTCACAACAGTATTATTGCAGCCGATTTTTTCGGCAAGGGCCTGCATTTCGCTGACAAAAGCCGCCTCGGTTTTTGAAAGCTCATAGGCAATCACGCTTGCAACGTCATTCGCGCCGTAAATAATCAGACAGTCAATAAGCTGTTTTTTTGTGTAGGTTTCCCCGGCTTTTAGGGAAGCGACCCGAACACCATAATCATATTCAACAAGAGAAAGCGATTTTTCCGTGATTTCAACAGTTTCATCAAGATTGCCCCATTTTTCGGTTGCAACAATTGAAGCGAGAATCTTGACAAAAGCCGCCGGCTGAACCTTTTTGGTTTCATTCTTGCGGAACATCACTGAATCGTCATCAAGGCTTGTCATATAATAAACGTCCGAATAGAGCTTTTTTGTTACCTCGGTTTCGTTTTTGAAATCAGCCTTCACACCGCTCAGAGGAAAAACACAAAGCAGCAGCACCGCCGCCGAAAAAACTGAAAAAAACTTTTTCATTCTACCACCCTTTTTTTGAATTCTATTCATTCTCCGATTGAGCCGTCCGGAAATTATCAGCTATTGCAATACTCTTTCAAATATGATATATTATGAATGCATTTTAGAATAGGTCTTGATTATATCAATTTTTTTGCACAAAATAAACAGTTTTCGGAAAATTTCGACGATTTAACAATATTTTCCGTTTTCGTTCAAAAGAAAGGTGACCCGAATCATGATATATGTCACTGGCGATATGCACGGTGTTCTTTCTCGCTTTGACGACCCCCGTCTGCGCTCACTCAAAAGCGGAGACACGCTGATAGTCTGCGGAGATTTCGGCTTTTTGTGGGACGGCTCAAAGGAAGAAATGAATGTTCTCAAAAAACTTGCAAAAAAGAAATACATGATCTGCTTTGTTGACGGAACACACGAAAACTTTGATATGCTTTCGAAACTCAAAGTTAAAAAATGGCACGGCGGAAAAGTTCATCAGATTGCCGGCAACATTCTCCATCTCATGCGCGGTCAGGTCTTTGAGCTTGAAAACCAGAAAATTTTCACAATGGGCGGAGGCGAAAGTCCCGACATTGAAATCCGCTTTGAAATGAACACCTGGTCGGAAATGGAAATTCCCACACGCGACGAGCTCGTTGAGGGCGTTGACAACCTCCAGAAGTACGGCGGAAGCGTTGATCTCATAATCACCCACGAGCCGCCGGCAAAAATCAAAGAGTTCCTCCTGCTTCAGAACGAAAGCGTAACCGGAATCACCGCAATCAACACCTATCTTGAAGACGTCGGCAAAACCTGCGAATTCAAGCATTGGTACTTCGGCTCGCTTCATCTTGACAAATTCATTTCAAACACGCACGCTTCGCTTTTCACAAACATTGTCAATGCCGTGACCGGAGAAGCGCTCAGATAAAAAGCATCGGCTGCAAACACAAAGCATGTTTGCAGCCGTTTTCATTTTTTCACCAACCGGAAGCAGTATTCTCAACGCAGCACAAAAAGCAGTCTGACAGCTTCTTCAAAAGCCCTGAATTCTGCTCACGAGTCTATTTTACGCTCGCTCAATTCTCACTGCTTCGGAAAATCATACCAATACTCGCGCTTTTTCCTTCTGACCGCCGAGTAGACTGCGCTGAAAACGCAGATGGCGCCGACAACGGAAAAGCCGACATAAATATGGGTGTTGTTGCTTCCGGCAACTTTTATCTCACTCCAGAGAGCAGAAAAACGATCGAGCGTCTCCTGAGGCAGATTATGGAAGTATTCCGTATCCGGCATACTCTCCTCATCGGGATAAAGCAGCTTGTTTTCCGCATAGTCTGAATATTCCGGATTGTTGACAACGCCGGTGTTCGGACTTGCATAGCCGATGTACCATGCATTGCAGATTCCGATTTCCGGGTCAAGCATGAAGTTTATATATTTCTTTGCCGCCGAAACATTCTGCGCACACGCCGGAATGCACATTGCGTCAACAAAAATGTTCACGCCCTCTTTCGGATAGACAAAAGCAAGGTCGGGGTTAACGTCATGCATTGTGATGAAGTCGCCTACATAGTACGGAACCATTGCAGCCTCGCCCGATTCCATTTTGTTATAAACCTCATCCATAACATAGCCTTGAAGCAGCGGCTTTTGGTCAATCAGCATCTGGGCAACGTCGGAAAGCTCCTTTTCATCGGTTGAATTGAGGGAGTATCCGAAAATTTTCTGCGGAATTGCAAAAGCGTCACGCGGATTGTCAATCATCAGAATTTTTCCGGCATACTTTTCGTCCCACATGATTTTCCAGCTGTCGGGAGTACCCTCAACCATTTTTGTGTTATAGATAAGTCCCACCAAGCCGACGTTATACGGTACGCAGTATTCATTATTCTCGTCAAAATACATATTCCTGTATTTTTCGTCAATATAATGATAGTTCGGAAGAGACTCCACGTCAAATTTTTGAAGCAGACCTTCAACAGCCATACGCTCAATCATGTAATCGGACGGCACTACAATATCATAGCTTGCTCCGCCGTTTTTGATTTTCGCATACATATCCTCGTTGCTTTCAAAGGTGACATAGTTGACCTTAATTCCGGTCAGCTTTTCAAATTCCTTGTTGACATCAAGCATTCCGTCCTCATAACTGTCGCTGATATACTCGCCCCAGTTGAAAACATTGAGAACCTCTCCGGGTTCTGCACCCTTATAGTATTCTTCATGTTCATAGGCTGAGCATGAAAAGACAAAAGCGCAACAGAGAAGAGCGCAGGCAGCTGCAAAGAAAAGCTTTTTCATTACCGCACCCCCTTGTCAAGCTTGTTTTTGAGCTTCTTTTCGCCGCGGATCTGCAAAACATTGAGAAGCACAAGCAAAAACAGAATCGTTATGAAAATCAGGGTTGAAAGCGCATACATATCCGGCGTGACTCTTTTTTTTGTCATTGAGAAAATGCGGATAGGAAGCGTTTCAAAGCTCGGTCCCTGAGTGAAATAACTGATTACAAAGTCGTCAAGCGAAAGCGTGAACGACATCATCAGACCGGAGGTTATGCCTGTCATGATTGACGGAAGAGTAACCTTAAAAAACGCCTGAATCGGTGTGCAGCCGAGATCCATTGCGGCTTCGGGAAGCCTGGGATCCATCTGCCGCAGCTTTGGAAGTACCGAAAGAATAACATACGGCAGGTTAAAGGTGACATGGGCGATAAGCATTGTCCAGAACCCAAGAGCATCGGCAATACCGAGAAGCTTTGCCGCAAAAACAAAGAGCAGCATCATCGAAATACCGGTAACTATTTCCGGGTTCATCATTGGTATATTGGTCACACTCATCGTTGTGCGCTTTATCCACTTATTCTTCATTGCATTGATTCCCACAGCCGCCGCAGTGCCCATTACCGTTGCGATAAGCGAGGAGGATACAGCAAGAATGAGAGTGTTGACAAGCGCTTTCATTGTTCCCTCATCATGGAAGAGCGAAGTATACCAGCGAGTTGAAAAGCCGCTCATTACGCTTGTGCTGACCGAAGAGTTGAACGAAAAAACAATCATAACAACAATCGGCGCATAGAGGAAAACAATGATGAGAGCAATATAAAGCTTTGCAAGCGGAGACATTTTTCTTTTCATATCAGCACACCTCCGTCATCATCGTCAGAAGCAAAACGGTTCATGACCGCCATGCAGACAACTATCATCAGCATCAGAACAAGCGAAAGGGCCGCGCCGAGATTATAGTTATTCGACGACTTGAACTGCATTTCAATGATGTCGCCGATGAGGGAAACGGTGTTTCCGCCAAGCTTTTTCGAAATATAGAACGTTGAAACCGAGGGAACAAATACCATTGTGAAGCCCGAAGCAATTCCCGGAAGGCTCAGCGGTAAAACAACCTTTCTGAGCACCTGAAGCTTGTTTGCACCGAGGTCCTCTGCGGCTTCAATAAGTCCGTGGTCAAGTTTTGCCATGATTGAATAAAGCGGCAGAATCATATACGGTATGTAGTTATAAACCATTCCGAGAATGACCGCGCCATCGGTATTTATCATTTTTAGTCTCGGCAGTCCGATCGCAGAAAGAGCAGTGTTTATTATGCCGGTATCCTGCAAAATTATCATCAAGGAATAGGTTCTGATGAGCAGATTCATCCACATCGGGAGCATAACCAGCATCATCATGGTGCGCTGAACATTCAGCGAGCTTCTTGCCATGATATAGGCAAGCGGATATGCAATCACAAGGCTGATGACAGTTGCAACAAAGCCGAGCCAGATGGAGTTGAGCATAATATCACGGTAGTGCCCGATATTCCTGACGTAATCAAGAGTGAACGCACCGTCAGCATCCGTAACCGAATAATAGACAACAAAAATCAGCGGAACGATGATAAAAATCACCGACCAGAGCATATACGGAGAGGCAATCGCCTTTTTAGTCAGAGAAGATTTGTTCATTGTCACTCCTCCTCTTCCGTAACGTCTGAAAGCTTTTCAAGCTCGTCGCTGAAAGAGCTGTAATCTCCGAACATTCCGGAATATTCGCTCTTCTTCATAACGTGGATTGCGTCCGGCTCAATTTCTATTCCGATTCTGGTTCCGACAGGGTAATAATCCGTTGTCTGAATCATCCACTTGAAGTTCTGAATGTCAACGATCATTTCAAAATGAACGCCCTTGAAAGTATTTGAGGTAATTGTTCCGAGAATTGCACCCTCCTTGACCGGAACAACGTCAACGTCTTCGGGACGAATAACAATATCAACCGACTCATTGACGGCAAAGCCTTTATCAAGGCATTGGAAAACAGCACCGGAAAACTTGGCTTTGAAGTCATCAAGCATTACACCGTCAAGAATGTTACTTTCACCGATAAAATCAGCAACAAAAGCGTTTTTAGGCTCATTATATATATCAAGCGGAGTACCGATCTGCTGAATTTTACCCTCATTCATAACGACAACGCGGTCGGACATTGAAAGCGCTTCCTGCTGATCATGAGTAACAAAAATGAATGTTATTCCAAGCCGCTTCTGAATATTTTTAAGCTCAACCTGCATATCCTTGCGCAGCTTCAGGTCAAGCGCGGCAAGCGGTTCATCAAGAAGAAGTACCCTCGGCTCAACGGCGAGAGCACGCGCAATTGCCACACGCTGCTGCTGACCGCCGGAAAGCGAAGCAACATTGCGGCGCTGAAAGCCTTTGAGGTTGACGAGAGAAAGCATTTCTTCAACCTTTTTGCTGATGTCCTTTTCTTTCATGCGCTTGTTACGCAGACCGAAAGCCACATTCTCATAAACATTCAGGTGAGGAAAGAGCTGGTATCGCTGGAAGATAGTATTAACCTGCCGTTTATGCGGCGGCAAGCTGTTGATGTCCTTTCCTTCAAACATAACGCGTCCGCTGTCGGCTTCAAGAAAGCCGGCAATGATACGCAGCATCGTTGTTTTTCCGCAGCCCGACGGGCCGAGGAAGGTGATGAACTCCTTGTCTCTGATTTCAAGATCAATATTATCAAGAATGACCTCGTCGTCAAATTTTTTGGAGATTTTGTCAAGTGAAATGATAATGCCGTTGTCTTCCATGTTGATACAGACCCCTTTCCCTGCATAGCAAGACCTCCGCCTGCCATGCCCGCTCGAATTATTATCAGAAAATGTTCCGGCAAACAGCAGGTTCAGACCGAAAAAAATAACCGCCGAGAGAACTTCCGCCTGACGGACGTGTTCCCTCGTCGGTTACCACGGGTATATTAAGCCGGTGCACCGCTGCACCTACAAAACATACGGTGAACTATGCCGGGAAAATCTGGTTTTCCTCAGCCGTTAACAGATTCATCCTCATCAATATAGACGAAAAGCGACCAAATGTCAACCATTTTTCAAAAAATATTGCGTTTTTTGTTGGGCCTATCAGAACCGACAGCTTGCATTTTTCTAATGCGAACCAATGAATGCTGATTTGAAGCAAAAAAACGCCCCCGGAAAACGGGAGCGTTTTAAATTAGCTTTTTTAAAAAAGTTAACAGCAAAAGAAGAAATCAGTTTTCCTTCTTTTTGAGGCATACAAATGCAGCTGCCGAAGCAACGGTGAGAACGCCGAGTGCTACGAAAACGTCTGCGGTGTCACCGGTCTTGGGGTTTTCCTTTGTAACAACCGGGGGCTTTGTTGTAGACGGAGCCTTTGTCGGAGCCTCTGTTGTCTCTTCGGGCTTTACAACTTCGCCAAGGCCAATGTACATGTTAGCAAAGAAGTTGACAAGCTCGTTATCAAGAAGACCTTCGATAGCAGATGTATCAAGGCCCAGTGCGCCGAGACCACCGGTGAGGGTATCCATGATACCTGACATTGCGTCCATTGCGCCGTTTGAGCTCTGACCCGGAGTGCCTGATTCGCCGCCTTCTGAACCGCCGGTAAGACCGCCGAGAATGCTGCCGAAGTCAAACGAACCCATATCGAAGCCCTCTGTCAGTGAGCCAAGATCAAATCCTGCACCTGCGAAAGCACCGGAGATGGTGTCCATGAGGGAGGAAATGTCAAAGCCGCCTGCCGAATCACCGGAAGCATCACCTGAGCCGCCGAGAAGACCGCCGAACATATCGGTGATTGCGCTGGGATCTGAAAGCATTCCGCTGATCTTTGAAAGATCGATTCCGCCGAGAAGACCTGAAATTCCGCCGAGAACGTCGGAACCTGCGTCAGCTGAGGCATCGCCTTCGCCTGCGTCAGCGTCAAGGTTCTTGATAGCACTTTCAATCTTTGAGCCGTCAGCGCCGAGAGCTTCTTTGAGGGAATCGGTGTCAATTCCGTCAAGGTCAAGACCTTTGAGAATCGAAGCAAGTTCGCCATCAGTGAGTGAGCCGACGTCTACGCCTTCAAGAAGAGCGCTGAGAGACTCGGTACCCTTAGCTGTTGCAGCCGGAACGATCATGCAGATGCAAAGAGCAACTACGACAAGAACGCCTAAAAGCTTTTTCATGACAATCAATCCTTTCTGAATATTTATATCTACGGCTTTCGCCGAAAATATACATATTGATAGAATTTTCACCGCTTGATTATACAATATGACGATAAAAAATTCAATAGTTTCTTAAAATATTTTTAAGAAATTAGTAAGTGTAAACCGCATTTCCGGAATTATTCCGAAGCTTACCAGCTGACGAAAACATCAAGACCGGAGGTGGTGTAATTCTTTCCGAGCTCAAAGCCGTTTTCCTTCAAAGCACCGCAGAAGCCGATGAGCATCTTATAGTCCTTCATAGTGAGTCTTGCTTTAAGGGAAAGTTCGCTGCGGTCAGAGAACTTTTCAAGCTTTCCGGGAACAAATCCGGTGCACCACCAATAGCTCATGTACTTGCGCGAGAAAATCTCCTTTCCCTTGCGGTAGCAGGTCATGGACATTTTGATAGCATCTTCATCGGAAGCACAGTCGTAATGCTCAACCTTTCTTGACTCCGGCTTGTTATAAATACCGATTTCAGCGCCGATGAACACGAAGCCGTACTGACCTTTCCAGAACTGAATCATCCAATCCTTGTTGGCGTAATTGAACTTACAGCGGAAAGTGTCGTAATAGAAAACAATAAACGCGGCTCCGACATCATAAAGCTCGTTGAAACCGAAGTTTCTTTGCCAGGGATCACTGTTGGTATAGTAAACATCGCCGTTGGCGTCATATTTATAGCCGAGGAAACCGTCCGAAAAAAGTGAAGCCTGCTTGATAACCTCGCTCGGTGATTCGGCGGAGGCCTTTGTTGTTGAAGTAATCTTTGTTGTCTGAGTTGTGTTCGGCACAAGCGTTGTTGCCGGGCGCGTTGTTGATAATGTGGGAGCGGTACTGCTTTCGGCAAAGGTTGTGAACGGACTTGCGGTAGTGCTCAGAGCGTCCGGACTGCTTTCGCCCGTCTGAGCGGCTGTGGTCTGGGCGGCAGTCGTCTGCTCAGCAGTTGTCTGGGCGGCTGTTGTCTGTTCAGCGGTTGTCTGAGCGGCTGTGGTTGTTGCCGGAGCAGTTGTGAACGCCTGTTGAGTTGTTACAACAGGGGCACTCGGCTGAGTACGGTTGTTGAGTGCCTTCACGCCAAGAAATGAGCCAGCGCAGACAACAACAAGCGCAATAAGTGCAATTACGGTCGATTTGGACTTTCCCATAATTTATTTCCTCCTTGGAAGTCAGAAAGACTATTTCCGGCAAAAGTGCAATTTTAAGCAGCCCCTTCAACCGACAAACAATCAGATATAATGACCCATGTTATTCTGTATAATAGAATAGCAAAAAAAAGCCAAAAGGTCAAGTGATTTTTATGAACAGTTGAAAAACAAAGGAGACGAAACTCCTTCCCGCTCAATTGAACTCAAAAAATATTTCAGCCGCTTAAAGGAAAATCCCCCGAAGCCGTTGCCACAGGGGATATTTTCAGTTGCCGCAAATCAATTGTTGCCGTTTGAAAAGATGTTTCTGCCCTTAAAAATCGGAAGAACATCGCTTTCATCGTCATCGGGATCGTCAAAAATTGAGCCGGACTTCTTTTTCGGAGTCTCAATAACGTCAAACGACTGAACCGCGCTTTCGGCAGACGGAGTTGAGAAGGAGGAAATGTCTGTCATTTCCGCAGCAGCGGTTTCCGTTGCAGGAGCGGACTTGGACTGAGAAGCACTTTCCTTTGCGCTTTCAAAAGCAGCAACAAAGCTTCTTCCGAATTCGGTAGCCTTGAAGTCTGCCGAAGACGCTGTGTCCATTGAGGTAAAAATTGAAGTACCTTCGCTCTTCGGCTTTGTTGACTGGCTGATGAAACCGAGTCCCGAAGGTGCTGCCGACGGTTGTGAAACCACACGAGAGGTTGCGTTTGAAGCCGGAACGCCCATCTTCTGAGCGTCATTTTCATCAGGTGAGCCAAAGCCGGTTGCAATAACGGTAATAAGCATCTCGTCGCCCATCTCCTCGTCGAAAACGGAACCGAAGATAATATTTGCATCGGGATGCGTTGCCTGTGTAATAAGGTCGCCTGCCTGTTCAATCATATCAAGAGACATATCCGAGGAGCAGGTAACATTGATGATAACGCCGCTTGCGCCGTCAATCGCGGTTTCAAGAAGCGGACTCGTGATTGCTTCCCTTGTGGCTTCGGCAGCACAGTCTGCGCCTCTGCCGCGTCCGATACCCATGTGGGCGCGTCCTGCGTCCTTCATGACGGACTTGATGTCAGAGAAGTCAAGGTTGATATAGCCGGGAACCTTAATAGTGTCTGAAATGCTCTTGACACCCTGCCAGAGAACTTCGTTTGCCTTTCCGAATGCATCTTTCATGCTCAGGGATTTATCGCCGAGAAGTTTGAGTCTTTCATTAGGAATAACAATGAGGCTGTCAACGTGCTTCTGAAGCTCGCGGATACCGTCCTCTGCCTGCTGCATACGCCTTCTGCCCTCAAACTTGAAGGGTTTTGTAACAATACCTACGGTGAGGGCGCCAAGCTCCCTTGCAACCTCAGCAACAACGGGAGCAGCACCGGTTCCGGTTCCGCCGCCCATGCCTGCGGTGATGAACACCATGTCCGTTGAACGCAGAGCGTCTGCAATTACATCGCGGCTCTCCTCGGCTGCCTTTCTGCCGACCGCCGGATCGCCGCCTGCGCCCATGCAGCCGGTGACTTTTTCACCAATCTGAATTTTATGAGTTGCCTTTGAATCTTCAAGAATCTGACGGTCGGTGTTGATTGTGAGGAATTCAACGCCGAACACACCGGCGTCAACCATGCTGTTGACGGCGTTTCCGCCGCCGCCGCCGACACCGACGACCTTAATCTGGTTATATGCAATGTTTTCGTTATCCATAATGAAGCCCATAAAACTTCCTCCTGTCTGAAATTTATCCGATAAATAATAGTATAATCCGCTCAGGCACAAAAGCGTGCACACTGTTTTTTCCGTACCGGGCAGCACACAGAAGCACTCCGGCACAGGGACAATTGCCCAATATCATTGTTTCAAGGTATTATATCATGCTTTTTCAAAAAAGACAACAACAAAATTGCTTATCTTTGATAAAAATTATTGCCGATTTTAGACCTTTTGACCATAAATCACTGCGGATCCATATTTCCCTCGGCAAAAGCTGCCATTCCCTCGAAGCGTACATCAACGTAACCCGTTCCTTTTTTTGAAGCGCTTTTTCTGAGGGTTGACGCAGCAAGAGCAATCTTGCTTTCAAGCTTGTCTGTGCTTCCTATGATAATTTTATAGCGTGAATCATAAACTGCGGAAAGCTTGTCAAGGTCTGTCAGATCAATTACGTTTGCTTCTTTCAGCGAGTTGCTTTCAAGCGCTTCAACAATGCGCTTTGCAACTTCAAAGCGCCTCTCATCCTGCTCACAGGGCGTATATTGCGCGCCCGTCTGAACGGTTTGTCCTTCAAATCCGTCAAAGCGGAACGAGCCTTTTTTCACTTTCTTTTTCTTGACCGAAAGCACCTTGCAGTTCTCATCGAGGCAGATATATGACGAATTCTTTGTTTTTATGAGATACTTATCTTCGGTTGCCTGAACAGTCAGACTGAGCTTATCCGGAAAAGAGCGCCTGACCTCAACCGAACCGATATACGGCAAAGCTCTGCAAACAGCTTCGTTGACTCTCTTTCTGCTGACCGTGAAAATGTTGTCTCCGATAACTACGCCGCAGGAATTCATTATCTCTCCGGCGGAATAGATGCTCTCGCCCTCAACGTTTATCTGTGCAATCGGCGAACCGACGGCAAAACAAAAAACCAAAGCCGCACACGCGGCGACGAAAAGCGTCACTCCGGTGACAACAAGAGCATAAAAATGCTTGCTGCGGCGCTTTTTCTTTGCTCGCTTTTTGGTAATCTCCTCGCCGGCTTTTCCGGCTGAACGCTGTCTGTTATACTCACGGCTTGATTTTTCATAGCGTTTTCTATCGTTTTCAAGCCTTTTCTGTTCACGCTGTGCTTCAATTTGCGTCCTTGCCCTTTGGTTTTCCGGCGGTCTTCTGCGCGCAGTCTGAGCCGGGCGTTCGGGTGTGCGACCGCTCTGCTCCCCTCTTTTTCCGGCGGGTTTTCTTTTCTGAGACTGCGGCGCTTTCTTTGACGGAGCGGCTGTTTTCTTTCCGGCGGCAGACGGTGATTTTTTTGCCGTGGTATGATTTCCCGTCTGACGGGGCGCCGTTTTCTTCTTTTGTCCGTCTTTTTCTCTGTCGTCAAGGCGGGACGGCGGCGGAGTCTGTGAATAGACCTTTCCGGCGCTTATCGGCGTCCACATATCCGAAGTAATATCCTTGGGTTTGTTCACCTGTTCAGGTGAAAGGTTTGTCCAGTCAAAAGTGCCGAACGGGCGGTCGGCATTGCTGTTTTTGCTGTTATCCACTTTCGGCACTCCTTTCAATACTCGCACCGAGTTTTTTCAGACATTCTTCAATCTTTTCATATCCCCGGTCAATATGCTTCACACCGCTGATAACGGTTTCACCGTATGCTTTGAGCGCGGCAACAACGAGCGCGCTCCCGGCGCGCAGGTCAACGGCAAGAACATGAGCTGCGCAAAGCGAAGAAACGCCGTTGACAATCGCCACCCTGCCCTCAACCTTGATGTCTGCGCCCATCCGCACAAGCTCACCGACATGATTGAACCGGTTTTCAAATATATTTTCAACTATGACCGACGTTCCCTTTGCCGTACAGAGCATTGCCGTAACGGGCGCCTGTGCGTCGGTAGGAAAGCCGGGGTAAGGCATTGTTCTGATGTCGCGGACTGCTCGCAGCATTCCGTCCGAAACAAGCCTGAGAGTTTTTCCTTCGTCTTCAAGCCGGCAGCCGGCAGCTTCAAAAACGCTGTTGACCGAGCGGAAATGTGATGTATTCACATTCCTGAACTGAACATCGCCGCCGCAGGCTGCAACTGCCGACATATATGTCAGAGCAACAATCCTGTCCGGAATAATTGTGTGTTCCGCTCCGTGCGCCCTTTTCACGCCGTCAACGACAACCGTTCCGTGAGAGCCGACATAAACCTTGCAGCCGCACTCATTGAGAAAACGGGCAAGATCCTCAATTTCCGGCTCTCTCGCGGCATTGAGAACAGTTGTTCTTCCCTTTGCAAAAACAGAGGCAAGAATAATGTTCTCCGTCGCTCCGACGCTCGGGAAAGAAAGACTTATGGTCGTGCCTTCAAGTCCGTTCTTTGCTTCGCAGAACAGCGCGCCCTCCTGCTGCTCGATTGAAAGACCGAGCGCACGCAGAGATGAAAGATGCAGGTCAATAGGCCGCAATCCGATTTCGCAGCCGCCCGGCGAAAACACCCTTGCGCGGTCAAGGCGCGAGACCAGCGAACCGAGAAAAACAATTGACGAGCGCATTTCGCGCATCAGCTGTTCGGGAATATTATAGCATGAAATGTTCCTTGAATCAACAGTCAGCGTATGACCTTCCCTTTTCACAGAACATCCAAGGTGTTCAAGAATCGCAATTGCCGCGTCAACATCGGAAAGAAAAGGGCAATTATGTAACACACTCACGCCGTCAACAAGAACGCATGCGGCAAGAATGGGAAGCGAACTGTTTTTTGAACCCTGAACGTCAAGCGTTCCTCCGAGACGATTTGTACCCTTTATAATAATCTCACTCACAAGTATCACACCTTTTCGGGGATATTCCGACGGAAGGCGCCGTCAGCCTATCCTATGCCGAAAGGGCAATTACTGTGCAAGAGACACGATTATATCCGCAATTTTTTCCTTTGCATCGCCTATTGCGAGACTTTTTGCATTTTTTGCCGTTTCTTCAAGCTTTGCTCTGTCTCCGGCGAGTGAATCAAAAGCCTCCTGCAATGCCGAAACGGTCAGATCCTTTTCTTCAATCAGAAGTGCGGCGTTCTTTTCAACAAGCGCCATTGCGTTGTGATACTGGTGGTTTTCGGCAACGTTCGGCGACGGAACAAGAATAGAAGCCTTTCCGAGGGCTTCAATTTCAGAAAGCGAGCTTGCTCCGGCCCGGCAAATCACAATGTCTGCCGCGCTCATGCAGCGTGCCATATCATTTATGTATTCACGTATTTCAACATTATCCGTTTTATCCGGGTCAACACCGGCTTCACGCAGCTTATCGGGAACCCAGAGACCGTACTGTCCGGTTGCATGAAGAAAATAAAGGTTTTTATTGCTGCAATTTGCGGCAATAAGCTCCACCATTGCCTTGTTTACAGCTTCGGCGCCGAGCGAACCGCCCATTGAAAGAACGAGCGTCTGACCGTCCTTCACTCCGAGTTCTTCGCGGCTGAGAGTGCGATTTGCTTTGAGCATTTCTCCGCGGACGGGCAGGCCGGTTACGACCGGCTCGTTTTTACATTCAAGAAACTGAGCCGCCTTTTCAACCGCAAGCATAACCTTGTCTGCACGCTTTGCAAGCGCCTTATTTGTAATTCCGGGATAAGCGTTCTGCTCATGAATTGCCGTCGGAATAGAAAGCTTTTGCGCCTCCCTGAGAACAGGACCGCTGACATAGCCGCCGAAGCCGACAACCACGTCCGGTTTGAAATCGCAGATAATTTTTCTCGCCTGCTTTGAGGAACTGAGCAGATGCGCAAGCGTTTTTATGTTACGCTTGATATTCTCGGGTGTAAGCTGACGATAGAAGCCGGAAATTTCAATCGTTTTAAAATCAAATCCGGCGGCAGGAACAAGCCGCGCTTCCATTTTATCCTTTGTTCCGATAAAAAGAATTTCGGCTTCCGGAAACCTTTCCTGTATTTCGCCTGCGGCTGCAAGCGCCGGGTTGATGTGACCGCCGGTTCCGCCGGCAGCAAAAATTATTCTCATAGCAAAGCTTTGCGGCGCAGGCACAACAAGCCGGCACCGCTTCCTTTCTGAATATTCGCCAGATGTTACCGTTTTTCCGCCCTGCATGTTCTTGAAACGGACAAAACAACGCCCATTTCACACATCAGGATAACCAGCGCCGTTCCGCCGTAGCTGAAAAACGGGAGAGCAATACCCGTGTTCGGAACAGTATCCGTAACAACTGCAATGTTGAGTATTACCTGAAAGCCTATCTGCATCATTATGCCGATGACAAGCAGAGAACCGAAAAGGTCCTTTGCCTTGGTTGCAATCATAAAACCGCGGCAGACGAGAGCGGCAAAAAGCAAAACAACAATCGCCGCGCCGAAAAAGCCAAGCTCCTCGCAGATTACTGAAAAGATGAAGTCATTCTGCGGCTCTGGAATGTAAAGCTGCTTTTGCTTTGAGTTGCCGAAGCCGACACCGAACGGACCGCCCGAACCGATTGCAAGAAGTCCCTGCTCAGTCTGCCAGCGCGTGGTTTTTCCGAAATCTTCTTTGGTTTTCCACGTCATTATTCTTTCATAGCCGTAGGTGCTGAGGCTCTTGACAATGTCAGGGTTGACATACACAACATAAAAGAGAACAAGAACAATCCCTATTCCGAGAAGAACGAACCACTTTTTGTCAACTCCTGCGAGCCACATCATTGAAACGCCCATGCAGAAAAGCAGAATTGTGCAGGAAAGGTGGCTTTCAAGCATAACAAGACCGCAGAAAATTACAACAACGGCGGCAAGCGCAAAGGTGCATTTGAGCTTTGTGTCAAAAAAGCCGAGCATAATTTTTTCCGGTTTTGTCAGTCTGCCGATTGAGGGCATGGCGCGTTTTCCTTTTTCCGCGTGCAGCGGATTGTTGAAAATGCAGATAAGATATGCCATTACAAGAACGAGAACAAACTTACTGATTTCCGACGGCTGGAACTGATGGGAGCCGATATAAATCCAGCGCTTGATCGGATTGCCGATATTGAGAACGATTGTCAGACCGAGCAGTCCGACAGTTCCGAAGAAAGCAAGCGTTGTCAGAAAGCTGTTAAGGATTCTGTAATCAATTTTACTTATTACAGCCATCATAATAAAGCCCAAAACGCCATAAAACAGCTGACTTTTGAAATATGCGCTCGGACTTGAAGCGTATGCGCTTGCATACGCATAGCTTGCAGAATACATCATGGTGATTCCGAAAGCAAAAAGAATCATGATAAGGCAGCAGAAAACAACGTCAATACCGCCGGTATGAAACGCTCTTTTGATGAATTCAAGCGCCGGGGAGGACTTTGAAGCCTTCGGCATTTTTCGAACTCTCTCGGACACAGATTTCCGCTCCTTTCAACCTGTAACTTTTTAATAGGAATGGTTTTATTTTACAACCGAAAAGCACATCAGAACAATTCCGACGATTGCCCCGGCAACGCTGACAACGCTGAAAACAGCAACAATTTTCTTCTCGTTCCAACCGCACATTTCAAAGTGATGATGAATCGGAGACATTCTGAAAATTTTCTTGTGACGAAGCTTTATTGAAGCAATCTGAAGAATATCGCTGAGAGCTTCAACAACATAGACTATTCCGACCGGAATCAGAATAAGCGGACAGTTGACCGAAAACGCGAGAGCCGCAACAAGACCGCCGAGGAACATCGAGCCGGTGTCACCCATCATGACCTTTGCCGGATAGTGGTTCCAGATAAGGTATCCGGCGCAGGCTCCTGCGAGGCAGGCGCCGAGAACCGAAGCCGAGGTATTGGAAACAAGGTATCCGATAACAGCAAAGGCAACGCCGACCGGAACGGTTACACTGCCGCAAAGTCCGTCCACTCCGTCGGTGAAGTTGACTGCATTGGCAGTTCCGTAAATTACGCATGCGCCGAAAGCATAAAAGAAGATTATTCCCGGAACACTGTCAAGACTCACCCTGCCGATAAGCGGAATAATCATTGAGGTGTTGTTTGACATCACCATTGTTGTCAGATAGCCGGCAATAATGAGCACCTGGGGAATCGTTTTCTGAATCTCCGTCAGACCGAGGTTGCGTCCCCTTTTGACCTTGATATAGTCGTCGGTAAAGCCGACGAAGGAAAGGCACAGCGCAAGCAGGAGTCCCGCGTAAAGCTTGATTTTTTCCTGACCGGCAAGCACATCGTTTTCGGAAAAGAGCGAAAACGCGGTGAACTTGCCCGTCAGGGCAACAACAAGAACCGCAACTGCAATTCCGATGATAAACATCAGACCGCCCATTGTAGGCGTTCCCTGCTTTTTTGCATGCCAGCGCGGACCTATATCAGTCAGAATATTCTGACCGAATTTCAGCTTGTGAAGCAGCGGAATCAAAACAAATCCAAGCACAGCTGTAACAATAAACGAAACTCCTACGGCGATAAGCACCGCTGTTGTGTTATTCATATTTATAACATCCCCCAAAATATTACTCATTACTCAGGCAACCGTAAACAGGAACAAAACTTCTGCAAAACCGGCTCCTGAAAACGGTTCATGAGCGGTTTTCGAGAAGAAAAGACACTATTTTCCTTTCGTCAAAGTCTCTTTTCTCTTCACCGACCTGCTGAAAAACCTCGTGACCTTTTCCGGCAAGCAGAACAGTGTCGCCCTTTTTTGCTTTTTTCAGCGCAAGGGCAATAGCTTCTTTTCTGTCCTCACAGACAAAGACGGACGCTTTTCCCTTACTCACGCCGGAAAGAATATCGTCAATAATATCCGTTGCCGCCTCGCTTCGCGGATTATCGGTTGTGACGAAAACCACGTCTGCGTTTTCAGAAGCAATTTTTCCCATCTGCGGCCGCTTTTCGCGTTCCCTGTCTCCGCCGCAGCCGAAAAGAACAATCAGCCTTCCTTTGCAGAAGCGGCGCAGCGACAAAAGGGTACGTCTGAGCGAATCCGGTGTATGAGCATAGTCTATTATAACCCTGTATGGTGTGTCTGTGTCAAGTATTTCCATTCTTCCTTTTTCAGGAAAATAGTTTTTAAGCGCCGCCGCGGACTGCTCGGCGGAGATTCCGAGTGTATATGCGGCAACAATTGCGGCAAGTGAATTATGAACATTGAAATCACCGCAAAGATTCAGCCTGATTCTCTGAATAAGACTGTCCGAAACGAGCACATAGCTGAGCGAAAGCTCGCAGGCGCGTATATCCTTTGCAGTGAAATCCGCTTCATTACTTCCGGCAGAATAGCTCAGAACCTTTCCGGCGCACGAGTCAGCAAACTCTGAAAACGCGCCGTCATCAAAATTCAGAACAGCATTTCTGCAATGACGGAAAAGCTCTTTTTTTGCATTTTTATAGTTCTCAAACGTTTTATGGTAATCAAGATGATCCTCTGTCAGATTTGTGAAAACCGCCGTTTCAAATTCAAAGCCATAAAGCCTTTCCTGAAAAAGCCCCTGCGACGAAGCCTCAATAACGCAGAATTCACCGCCGCCTTCGGCAAGCGAAAAAAGCATTCTTGAAATTTCAAAGCAGTCCGGCGTTGTCATTTCGGTTTTTTCCTCGGCGCCAATCCGGTTGGCTACCGTAGAAATCAGACCGGTCTTTTTCCCGGAAAGCTCAAGAATGAACGCAAGCATTGAAGCTGTTGTTGTTTTTCCGTTCGTTCCCGTAACGCCGATAAGGCGCAGCCTTTTATCCGGGAAGCCGAAAAAAGCGCGGCAAAGAGTGCTGTATGTTTTTCTTGAATCGGAAACTCTCACTGCTCCCTCAACATTATTCTGCGAAACAACGCAGACCGCGCCCTTTTCCCTTGCGCTTTTTGAATACTGCTCTGCGCCGCTGTGGCAGACAAAAACCGAACCGGGGCGGCACTTTCTTGAATCGTCCGTAATAAAGCTTATTTCAACGTCCCAGTTTTCGCCGGGTAATCCGGCTTTTTCAAACAATGCCGAAAGCTTCATGGTTTTCCTCCGTAACGTCAGTCGTCCATATTTGCAGTTGCCTGGAAAACAACGGTAATTGAAGAGCCCGCTTCAAGCTCGGTACCGGTTTCCACGCTTTGCTTAACCACTTTTGCGCCGGCAGACTGTGACGGTCCCGAAAAGACGATGTTCAGTCCGCTGGCAATTGCTGTTCTGTTCGCTTCACCGGCTGTCATGCCGATGAAGGACGGAACCTTAACGACCTGCGTTTTGGAATTATCCTCTGTATAAATCACAATCACGCCGCCCTCCGGGATCGACTGTCCGGCAGCCGGAACCTGCGAAACAACTGTGTTTCCGTTGCCGACAATTTTGACCGAGAATCCCTCGTTTGCGGCTGCAACCTTTGCCGAATAAACTTCCTGACTGCAAAGGTCAGGCGTTTTGCTGCTGATGCTTGCAAGCTCGTCTTTGGTATACTGCGGCTCAACATTCAGATATTTCAGTGTTGATTCAAGAACCTCTTTTGCAATCGGAGCGGCAAGAACACCGCCGCCGCGGTATACTCCGGGAGGCTCGTCAACGCCGACAAGAACGGCAACCTCCGGGTCATTTGCCGGAGCAAAGCAAAGGAAAGAAGCAATGTAATCGTTCGGGTCATCGGTAGTGTCGAGCTTTTCGCTCGTCGCAGTCTTTCCGGCAACCCGGTAGCCTTCAATATATGCGTTTTTACCCGTTCCGCCCTCAACAACGGCCTCCATCATTTCCCTGACCTGCGCCGCAGTTGACTGTGAAACCACCTGACGTCTGACAGTGGGCTCATTTTTTGAAACGATGTTGCCCTGAGTGTCAACAATTCCGTCAACAACATAAGGCTTCATCAGCTTTCCGCCGTTGGCAATTGCGCAGGCGGCGGTTATCATCTGAATCGGACTTACTCTGAAGGACTGACCGTATGAAGTACTTGCAAGCTCAACAAGTCCTCTTTTTTCAGCCGGATGATAAACGGGATAGGATTCACCGGTAAGATCTATTCCCGTTCTTTCGGTAAAGCCGAAGGCCTCAAAGTATTTGTAATACGTCTGAATTCCGAGCGTCTGACCGATATTGATGAAGAACGGGTTACAGGAATTCATAAGTCCCTGAGTGAGCGTCTGAAAGCCGTGACCGGCTGTGTTTGCGCAATGAATGACCGTGTCATTCGCAACGCGGTAATATCCGCAGCAGGTATAGGTTGTGTTTTTATTGACCGCACCTTCCTCCAAAGCGGCGGCAAGAGTAAAGATTTTGAAAGTTGAACCGGGCTCATAGTTATTCGTAACGCAATAGCTGTTCCACTGCTTGAAAAGCTCTTCGGTGAGCTTAGAGGCATAATTTTCCGTGCCCTCCAGCTCTTTGAGGTCCTTTCTTGCAGACTTTGAAACGAGCTTTCTCGGGTCGTTCAGGTCAAAATCCGGCTTGTTGCTCATTGCAAGGACTCTGCCGGTGTCAACCTCCATAACTATTCCGTAAACACCCTTTGCCTTTGTGCTGTCAAGAGCATGATTGAGCGCGTTTTCAAGATAATACTGAATATTCGAGTCAATGGTGAGAACAACGCCGTTGCCCTGCTGAGCGTCAAAAACGCTTTCATAGCTTGAATCAAGCGCCTGACCGATTGAGTTTTTGGCTGTGACCTGACGGCCGTTGCGTCCGCTGAGTTGGTCATTGTAATAGATTTCAACACCGGAAATTCCTTTTCCGTCCGAATCCGTTACTCCGATTATGGTTGAAGCGAAGTTGTTTTCCGGATAAAGACGGAGTGTATCGTTTTCATAGGAAAAAAATGGCTTTGCAATGACCGTCTTTTCCTCGCCGCTGTCATAATAGCCGTAAACGTGCTTTTCTTCAAGGAACTTATCAAGTGCAAGGCGTCGGTTTGCGTCAACCTTTTTGGCAAGACGTACATAGCTTTTTTCGCTGTCAATAAGTGATTTTTTAACATCCTTCTTTTTAAGAGAAAGAATCTGAGCAATGTTTTTTGAAAGATATTCAACGTATTCTTTCCAGAGACGCTCCGTTTCGTTTTCGGACGCAAAGTATTTTTTTATTTCATAGGGATCTGCACAAAAAATCCACGCCGAGGAGCTTGTGACAAGCGGAGTCATGTTCCGGTCATATATTGTTCCGCGAACAGCTTTCAGCTCGGTATCATAAAGCTGATTGCGTTCCGCCTTCGAGCGGTATTCATCGCCGTGAACGCCCATGATCCAGCCAACCCGTCCGAGGCTCAGGAAAACAAGCACGGCAAGAACAAACGCAGTAATACTCCTTGCTCTTTTTTTCAGAGCAAGGTTATTTCTCTTCTTTATCTTATCTTTTTCAAATATTTTTCCGCCCGCCGCCATATTCTTTCCTCCCTTATGATGAATTGAAAAAGCCCGTAAATGCCAAACTTGGCGGACGTCATTTTTCCCGTTGGATAATGCGTCCGCCGATTTTGGAAGAAAAAGCCGGATGGAAAACAACTTTTTCTTAGGTCCTTAAATATATATTCATCAGAAAATGAAAATATCAATTTTAACGTGGTCAGTTCTTTCAACGATTCTGGGAAACGATAACCTTGTTTTCCTTTCCGGTGTCAAGGTATACTTCGTTCGCAGAGGCAACCTTGACAAGACCGAGCTTTTCAACTGCAATTTTGTCAATGTTGTTCGCGCTGACAAGCTTTGCAAGCTTATCTTTCAGAACAACGGTCTCCTCCTGATACATTGCAAATTCCTTTTGCGCATTCTGCAGCTCAATTCGGCTGACATTGCGGGCGACAAGGCTGTTACAGAAAGTTCCGACAAGCGCAATTGCAAAAGCCATCCAGACAAAAGCCTTGGCAACGGAAACATAGCTTGCGCGTTCACGCTCTCTTGCGCTCGGACGGCGCTTTTTAAGACGGCGAAGTTCAGTTCCGGACTGTTCTTCGGGCGTCTTTTCTCTGCGGCGTTCCGGTTCAAAAGCCGGTGCTGCCGATCCTATCGGCTCAAAATAATAATCGTATGCAAACTGAGCGGACATGACGTTTTCCTCTTTCTCCCCTTATTCGGCACGATGGCTGCCGTAAAAGCCTTCCGCCCTTTCCGGCGGTCATCTGATTTTTTCAATGCTTCTGAGTCTCGCGCTCCTTGAACGCGGATTATTTTCTGTTTCCTCCTGCGACGGAAGCACCGACCTGAAAACAAGCTTTCCTCGCGGTTTGTTTCCGCAGACACAGACCGGAAAGTCCGGCGGGCAGGTGCAGCCTGTGCAGTAGGACGCAAATTTTTTCTTGACTATTCTGTCCTCCAGCGAATGAAAAGTAATTATTGAAAGTCTTCCGCCGACTTTAAGAAGACCGAACATATCGTCAAGCGTGTTTTCAAGCCTGACAAGCTCGCCGTTGACTTCAATTCTCAGCGCCTGAAACGTTCTTCGCGCCGGGTGGCCGGGACTTCTGCGGGCTGCCGCCGGCATTGCGCTTTTAATAATTTCGGCAAGTTCGAGCGTTCTTTCAATGGGCTTCTTCTGCCGTTCGCGGACTATTGCTCTCGCAATCTGCGAAGCGAATTTTTCTTCTCCGTTGCGGCGGATGATTCTTTCAAGCTCCTTTTGTTCAAGGTTGTTTACAAGATCCGCCGCCGAAACGCCCTGCTTTGACATTCTCATGTCAAGCGGTGCGTCATTATGAAAGGAAAAGCCCCTTTCTGCGGTATCGAGCTGATGAGAGCTGACGCCAAGGTCAGCCGTGATTCCGTCAACCTCGTCGATTCCGTGTTCAAAAAGTACACTTTTTATATTTTCAAAATTGGTATGTACAACCGTAACATTGCTGTTGCCGTCAAAACGCGCCCTGAGCGTTTCAATCGCTTCCGGATCCTGGTCAAGGGCAAAGAGCCTGCCGCTTTCAAGTTGTTTTGCAATTTCAGCGCTGTGACCTCCGCCTCCGGCGGTGCAATCAACGTAAACACCGTCGGCTCTGACGCCGAGCGAAGCTACCGTTTCATTCAGCAGAACGCTGACATGAGAAAATTCCATTTCAGTCCTCCGCTCATCCGATTCCGTTGTTCTGAACGGGGATCATGTAGCCGGCGCTCATGAATTCATAGCGTTTCTCGTTCTCTGCCATCTGAGCGGCAAAGAGCTTGTCCGCTTCTTCATCAAGCATATCGTTATATACCTTATACAGCTCGGTATCCCATATTTCAAACTTGTCGCCCATACCCTGAAAAACGCTTTCCTTTGAAATATGCGCCCTTTCGAGAATCTTTGAGGGAACGGTTATTCTTCCGTGAGCGTCAACGGTAACGAGGGTCGAGCAGGTTCTCGCCATTGCTGCCGCCATATCCGGAGCAATGCCGCGTGTGATGTATTCTTCAATTTCTTTCTGAACGGCTTCTTCAAACCGGTCGGGATAAAAGCAGTCAATGTGGGAGAATTTTCCGGGCTTGGCTCTGACAATGAATGAGTTCCCGATAAGCTCCTTGAACGGCACAGGAACAAGCAATCTGTTTTTCGAATCCAGATTATACTCATACGTTCCTACGAAAGAACCCATCATGTCGCCCTCCTTTTCTTAAAAATCGGTTGAAAAAGAACACCGGGAACACCCAAATCTCCACAAATTCCCACCGTGTGCTATTATTTTACTAACACTAATGTGATTTGTCAAGTGAATTTACAAATAAAAATCAAAAAATTCAGCCTTGTTTCATGTTTCTCCGCCGCTCTGATAATGACGCAGAAAAGCCGCCAAGCGCACTGCGGAGAAACTTTCTCCAAAGCACGTTTCGCGGCTTTTATAATTATATATTATAATGTAATACCTGTTGAAAAATCAGCCCTTGGCTTCATACCATGTCTTGCCGGTATGAACTTCGGCAAGAAGCTTTACGCGAAGCGAGCAGGCGTTTTCCATTTCCTCTTTCAAAAGGACGGCAACCTTTTCCTTTTCGTTTTCGTCGCATTCAACAATCAGTTCATCGTGTACCTGCATAATCAGCTTTGCGCCGTTTGACTCTTTTTCAAGGCGTTCAAACACCTTGACCATTGCAATTTTGATTATATCCGCCGCAGTTCCCTGAACAGGCATATTGCGCGCCACCCTTTCGCCGAAAGCTTGCAGCATTTTGTTGGAGGCGGTAAGCTCGGGAAGATAGCGCCGGCGGGCAAAATACGTCCGGGCAAAGCCGTCCTCGCGCGCTTTCTGAACAACATCTTTCATATAGCGGTCTATGCCGCTGTAATGGTGGAGATAACCTTTGATATATGCGTCAGCTTCCTTTCGCGTTACGCCGATGTCCTTGGCAAGCGAAAACGCGCCTATTCCGTAAACTATTCCGAAATTGACCGCCTTTGCTCTGCTGCGCATCAGCGGAGTAACCATTTCACGCGGCATATTGAACACCTGCGAAGCGGTTATGGTGTGAATATCATCACCGTTTTCAAAAGCCGACAGCATGGTTTCGTCTCCGGCAATTGCAGCAAGAACACGAAGCTCAATCTGCGAATAGTCTGCGTCAACAAGAACCCTGCCCTCACCGGCAGTGAAAAAGCGGCGCAGCTCCCTGCCCTCTTTGTATCTGACGGGAATATTCTGAAGATTCGGTTCAAGCGAAGATATTCTTCCTGTTCTGGTTTCGGTCTGGTTGAGCGTTGAACGTATTCTTCCGTCCGGCTCAATCTGTTTGAGAAGTCCGTCGCAATAGGTTGATTTCAGCTTGGCAAGCATACGGTAGGTAAGAATATCTTTGACTACCGGGTAATCATACGAAAGCTCTTCAAGCACCTCGGCACTTGTTGAATATCCGCTTTTGGTTTTCTTTTTTGCGGGAATGCCCATTTTTTCAAAAAGCGCCTCACCGAGCTGCTTCGGCGAATTGAGATTGAACTCGAAACCGACAGCACTGAAAATGCTTTCCGTCACTTCGTTGATTCTTTCCTGAAGCTCTTCCCCGTAACGGGCTATTTCGTCTCTGTCAACAAGAAAGCCGGTATTTTCCATTGAAGCCAGAACGCGCGCAAGAGGCTGTTCGATTCCGTATAGCAGCTCCTCCTGCCCGTTTTCTTCAATTTCGGCGGCACATTTTTCGCATACTTCTTTCATTACTGCGGTGCAGCGGACATATTTGAGAACGCTTTCCGGACAATCGGGCGACGGCACAGGCACAGAGTAAGTGTCCGCAAGGCGCAAAGGGTCATAGCTGTTTGCCGAGGGATTGAGAATATATCCGGCAAGGTCGCTGTCAAAAACAAGGTTTCTGATTTCTATTCCCCTCGACTGAGCAAAGCGGTAAAGCTGTTTGCTTGAACAGGTATACTTTTTTGTTTCACTTTCAAGGAAAGACCTGACAAACGTTTCAAAGTCAAAGCAGTTTGACTGAACAAAGCGTATTTCACTTCCGAGAGCAAAATACAGTGCAGAAAGTTCACCGCCCTCATACTCGGCGGTAAAAAAGGCGCTACCCTCATTTTTCAGTTCTCCGAGAAGTCCGCACAAATCACGTTCTTCCCTGAATACGGTGCTTTTTTCCTCACTTATCTCCTGAACATCTTCCGCAGCGCCCTCGCGCGTGAGCCCAAGCTTTTCAATCATTGAAAACATTTCGAGAGAAACAAGAAGACTTATTGCCGCCTTCCGGTCGGGTTCCTTTCGCAGATAGTGCGACAAATCGGTATCTATCGGTGCGTCAAGGCAGATTGTTCCGAGTGTTTTTGAAAGGAAAGCGCTGTCCTTCCCGGCTTCAAGCTTATCGTGAACGCCTTTTTTTATATCCAGCGAATCAAGCTGCGAATAGATTCTTTCAATTGTACCGAAACGGCGGATAAGCTCGCCTGCGGTTTTTTGTCCTATTCCGGCAACACCCGGTATATTATCCGATGAATCACCCATGAGCGCCTTGATTTCAATCATGCCCTCCGGCTCAACGCCGTATTCTTCCATGAGCTTTTCCCTGTCATAAACGACCGTCTGCGGCTTGCCCATTTTTGTTGAAGCAAGAAGAACCTTCGTTGTGTCGGAAACAAGCTGAAGAGAGTCGCGGTCGCCGGTTGCAACAAAGCACTCGCTGCCCGCAGGAACATTTGCGCTGAGTGTTCCGAGAATATCGTCCGCTTCAAAGCCCTCTTTTTCAACCAGCGTATAACCAAGGGCAGTCAGCAGCTTTTTAAGCAGCGGCAGCTGACCGGCAAGCTCCGGAGGCATTCCCTTTCTGCCGGCCTTATATCCGTCATACATCTTGTGGCGAAAAGTCGGCGCTTTGAGGTCGAACGCAACAGCAACGCTGTCCGGTTCACATTCCTCCTCCAATTTGAGAAGAATATTCATAAAGCCGTATATTGCGTTGGTAAACTGTCCGCTTTTTGTGCTCAGAAGCTTTATTGCATAAAACGCACGATTGACAATGCTGTTGCCGTCAATAACAAGTAATTTCATACGCTCTCCTCCCGGTAGCAGAATAATTACGCTAATAGTATATCATAATTTCCCGCAAAAGGGTGCAAAAAATAAAAATATATGATAAAATAATCTAAATACAGCCAGACAAAGGAACGATGAAATGAAAATCGGTAGTATTGAAATTGACCCGCGCTCAGCCGGTCTTGCACCAATGGCCGGAGTTGCTGATATGGCTTTCCGGGAGCTTTGCTGTGAATACGGCGCAACATTCGTTGTCAGTGAAATGGTCAGCTCAAAAGGACTTACAATGTGCGACAGAAAGAGCAAAAAGCTCCTTGTTCTTTCAGAAAAGGAACGTCCGGCAGCGGCACAGATTTTCGGCTGCGACCCACAGATAATGGCAGAATCCGCAAGGGAATGTCTCGCTTTTTCACCGGATGTTATCGACATCAACATGGGCTGTCCCGCGCCGAAAATTGCCGGCAACGGAGGGGGCAGCGCACTTTTGAAAAACCCCGCTCTCGCAGAAGAAATTATCAGCGCCGTTGTTAAGGCGGTAGACATTCCCGTAACGGTCAAGATCCGTACCGGCTGGGATTCTGAAAGCATAAATGCCGTTGAAATTGCAAAAAGAGCCCAAAGCGCGGGAGCGCAGGCGATAACCGTTCACGGAAGAACAAAAATGCAGATGTATGCACCTCCGGTGGATATTGAAACAATTGCCGAAGTCAAAAGGAGCGTTTCAATTCCCGTCATTGCAAACGGCGATGTCACAGACGGAATTTCTGCCGCAAAAATGCTTGAAGAAACGAATTGCGACTATATCCTTGTCGGCAGAGGCGCGCTCGGCAGACCGTGGGTGTTCAGTCAGATAAGCGCATATCTGAAACACGAAACCATTCTGCCCGAGCCTCCGGTTGCGGAACAGATGAGCGTTATGGTCAGGCACATAAGAAGAATCTGCGATTACAAAGGAGAAAAGGTAGGAATCAGAGAAGCAAGGAAACACGCCGCCTGGTACATTAGAGGCGTGCACGGCGCGGCAGCCTACCGCCGCGAAGTCGGCGCGCTTTCTTCAATTGAAGAGCTTAAAAGGCTCGCTTTCAGAATTGCCGCCGAAAACAGCTGACAAGAAATTCGGCAAAACCGCCGTTGCTTCCGATTGCAGCAGGCTTGTCAGCGTAAAAATCAAACAACTCTGAAATTTTATGAACACCTTATAATAAAAGCAAAAAAAGCGGTTGCCAAACGGCAGCCGATTTTTTTTGCCCTGACTGAGATTGAAACACTGCCCTGCAATATTGCAGGCATTGAATTCAGCTAAAAAAGGGCTGTTCCTGACGGAACAGCCCATGGAAAGCATTGATTAAATTATTCGGCGTCTTCCTCAGCAGCTTCTTCAACTGCTTCAACTGCTTCAACTTCTTCGACCTCTTCGACAGCTTCATCTTCTTCAACCTCTTCCTGCGGCTCGATGAGAGCGCGGATTGAAAGGCTGACGCGTTTCTTTTCAAAGTCGATGTCGGTAATCTTAACATCAACCTCATCACCGATGGAAAGAACCTCCTTCGGAGAAGCAATGTGACGATCAGCAATCTGTGAAATGTGAATAAGACCGTCAATGCCGTCAATTACGTTTGCAAAAGCACCAAAGGTGGTGAGACCGACAACCTTAGCCTTGCAGACGGTGCCGACCGGATAATCTCTCCTGAGAATCTCCCACGGATTATCTTCAACTCTCTTGTAGCCAAGAGAAATCTTTCTGTTTTCCCTGTCAAGAGCCTTGACATATACCTTGACAACGTCGCCCTCTTTGACAACCTCGGACGGGTGCTTGATACGCTTCCAGGAAAGCTCTGAAATATGTACCATGCCGTCAACTCCGCCGAGATCGACAAATGCGCCGTAGCTTGTGAGCGACTTAACGGTGCCGGTATATTCCTGACCTTCTTCAACCTGAGCCCAGAAAGCTTCGGTTGCGGCCTTGCGTTCTTCTCTGACAACTGAGCGGATTGAACCGACAGCGCGCTTCTTTGCCTTGTCAACATCAATGATGCGGAATCTTACCTTGGTTTTGACAAGCTCGGAAAGGTCAGCCTCTCTGGGCAGGCCGGTGAGCGAGCCGGGAATGAAAACGCGAACGCCCTGCGAATAAACAAGAACGCCGCCCTTGACTGCTTCGGCAACAACGCCCTCAAGGATTTCCTCGTCCTCCTTGGCTTTCATGATGTTATCCCAGGCGGCAATGGCGTCAAAGCGGCGCTTGGAGAGCATCATGGTTCCCTCGGAATCGTTTGTCTTCATGATGATGAGGTCAATTTCATCACCGATTTTGAGTTCCGATTTCGGATCGGCAGTAGGATCGTTGCTGTACTCCTCAATGGGAACGAAGCCAGCATATTTTCTGCCGATATCGACCTGTATTTCATTAGGTGCAATACCTACAACAACGCCACGCACTTTTTGGTCAGAGCTCATTGACTTGAGATTCTCCTCCAAAGCGGCTTCAAAGCTCATTTCTTCAGAATTGGTTTGTTCGTTTAAAATTTCGGACATGGTGGATAGTACCTCCTTTATAATACCTGCAGGAGTGGAAGCCCCTGCTGTTACCCCAACTGAACGGAAACGGGAAAAGTCATAAGAAAACAGCTCCCGCGCCGATTCGACAAGGAAGGTCGGGCAATTTTTTTCACATACTGCTTTCAGCTTTGCGGTGTTTGAGCTTGACCGCCCGCCGACAACAATCATTGCGTCATTGCGCTTTGAAAGCTCAAAAGCCTCTTCCTGTCTGTCATTAGTAGCACTACATATTGTATCAAAGAAAAAACCATTTGTACATAGTTTTTTCAAAATTTTTGAGGTTTTTTCCCATTCTTTTACAGAAAAGGTCGTCTGTGCAACGATATAAACCTCTGAATCCATGATTTCCGGATGTTCCGCGAGCAGTTTTTCAAGTTCTGCCTCATTTCTATAAACAAAGCTTTCCGAATCCCAATGGCTGCGGAAGCCGCGCACTTCCGGATGGCTTTCGTCTCCGGCAATAATCAGAAGTCTGTTTTCGCCCGAATGGCTTTCAACAATCTTCTGAATCTTTCTGACGAACGGGCAGGTAAGGTCAATATACTGCGTTCCCTTGCTTTTCAGTTCATCAATCACAGACCTTTCAACACCGTGGGTACGGATAACGACCGTGGTACCCTCCGGCGCCTGCGAGGGAGCTTCAACAATTTCTACTCCCCTCTTCCGAAGGTCCTCAATAACGAACGGATTATGAATAATGGGTCCGAGTGTACAGACCTTTTTATTCTCATCAACCATTTTATAAAGCGTGCTGACGGCGCGGTCAACGCCAAAGCAGAAGCCTGCCGTTTTCGCAAGCTCAATACTGTATTTTCTGTTCATCTGTTATTCTCCGTGCTTCAACGACCAGAGTTCAACAATTCTTTGCATAATGCTTTCACTCGAATTGCGAAGGCTTTGCGGTGAATACTCCCCCGCGAAAGCAAGCTCGCTGTTTCTGATAAGCTTTCCGAAACGTACCGTGACGAGCGGGCGCAGATGTTTGTCACCCGGCGTTTTATAAATGCTCACGGGCAGAATGTCTGCACCGGTTTTTGCGGCAAGATATGAAACGCCGTTTTTCGCCGTTTTCGGCAAGGCGTCCTTTGAACGCGAGCCCTCCGGAAAAATTCCGAGCACCCAACCGCGCGAAACAATCTTTTTTGCAAATTCCAATGCTCTTTTATCGCTTTTCTGCCTTTTGACCGGAAACGCATTCATGCTTTTCAGCAGTGAACCGAGAACGGGATTTTTAAAAAGCTCTTCCTTTGCCATAAAGTGAACCGTTCTGGGGCATCGGGAAATTATCATCAGCGGATCAAAGGCAAAAATGTGGTTTGCGGCAAGAATAAACGCGTCCTCTTCGGGAATGTTTTCTTCGCCAAAAGAACGGATTCTGAACCTTGCTGAAACAAGTGCTCTGACAGCCGGGCGAAGCAAATTATACCGCCGACCCTCTGTCGGAGAAGAAAAGTTGAATTTCATTTTTATCACACCTAAAAAGACAAGCTTTTGACCTGAAAAAGCTATCCGGTCGGTTATATATTGTCCTTTATCGTCTTAATTATGAGCGCAACCGACCTTTCAAGCTCAAAGCCGCTGGTATCAAGCAAAATTGCGTCCTTTGCAGGTCTGAGCGGAGCAATCTCGCGGTGAGAGTCATTGTAGTCGCGCTGTTTCATGTCGGCAAGAACGTCCTCAAAGCTCACGTCCATTCCCTTTTCGCAAAGCTCATCATATCTGCGCTTTGCGCGGGACTCAGGCGAAGCCGTGAGAAAAATTTTGACTTTGGCGTCCGGCAGAACAACCGTTCCGATGTCGCGCCCGTCCATTATGCAGTTGTTTTCCTGCGCAAGCTTTTTCTGGAGGTCAAAAAGATATTCGCGCACAGCAGGAACCGCAGAAACCTTTGACGCCGCCATTGAAGCTTCGGGAGTGCGAATTGCAAGCGAAACATCCTCGGAATTGAGGAACATTCTCTGTTCGCCGTCAATAAAGCGAAGCTCAACCTTTAAATCATCAGTGAGCGTTGCGGCAACGCTTTCGGCGTTGTCAAGGTCTGCACCGGTTCTCAGCGCATTGAGCCCCACCGTGCGGTAAAGCGCGCCGGTATCAATATAAATGAAGCCCAGCTCCTTCGCGGTCGCTCTTGAAATTGTACTTTTTCCTGCTCCTGCAGGACCGTCTATTGCAACGTTAATCATTGTTTTTTCTCCTTTTTGTTGTTATTCGGCAGCGCTCAGACCGGCAAGACGTCCGGTAGAAAACGCAATCTGCAAATTGAATCCGCCCGTATAAGCATCAACGTCAATTACTTCGCCTGCAAAAAACAAACCGGGCAAAAGCTTTGACTGCATTGTCCGCGGATCAATCTCCTTTGTGTCAACACCTCCGCAGGTGATGATTGCTTCTTCAACAGGTCTTGTCCGAAGCACGGTCACTTTCAGGTCTTTAAGCAGCGCAACAAGCTGTGCACGCTGCTGCTTTGTGACCTGATTGACCTTTGTTGACGGCTTGATTCTGCTCAGGCGGACAATAACCGGAACCAGTTTTTTCGGAAGCAGCCTGTCCAGCGCATTGATAAAGTTTTTGTTCGCACATTCAAGAAAATCGCGCTGAACTCTTGCGTCAAGCTGTTCATGGGTAAGCGCCGGCTTCAAGTCGATGTGTATTTCGTACTTTCCGGGAGTGATGTCTTTCATGTGTGCGCTTGCGCTGAGGACAACCGGACCGGATACGCCGTAATGAGTGAACAGCATTTCTCCGAAGTCACGATAAATCTCGCGGTAGTTTTCGCTGTTGATTACGGTAATTTCTATGTTGCGCAGTGAAAGTCCCTGAATGTCGGAGCAGAAGCCCTCATGACATACGAGAGGGACAAGCGACGGGCGGGGTTCAACAATACTGTGCCCCGCCTGCCTTGCAAGCTCATAGCCGTCGCCGGTGGAGCCTGTCTGCGGATAGGAAAGTCCTCCGGTGGCAACAATCACACGCGGGCAGAAAAACTTTTCACCGCTTTCAAAAACTGCGCCTTCAAGCTTCCCGTCATTGATAACAAGAGAAGAAACCCTCTCGTGAATTATCTCAGCCCCGCTCTGAACAGCATTTTTAACAAGAGCGTCAACAATGTCAACCGCTTTATCCGAAACCGGGAAAACTCGGTTGCCGCGTTCAACTTTGAGCTCAACACCGAGCGACTCGAACAGCTCAATGGTGTCAGACGGCATAAAACGTGAAAACGCTCCGTTGAGGAACCGCCCGTTTGTCGGAACAGAAGCGACAAGGTCGTTGAGCATTGCGCAGGAATTAGTGACATTACAGCGTCCCTTGCCCGTTATCATGACCTTGCGTGCCGGTCTTTCGTTTCTTTCGGCAACCGTGACCTTTGCACCGGCCTGAGCCGCAAAAGCCGCGGCGGTCAGACCGGCGGCGCCCGCACCGATTATCAGAACACTTTCACCCATTATTTTCCTCTCCCTCAAAGCGGCAATCCGCCGCATTTCAGTTAAACACTGACACATACGTGTGTTTTAGATTCATTATACACTATATCCGGGAGTTTTTCAAGCACACAGTTCTGGCAATATACGGAATAAATCACACAAACAGTTTTGAAATCATGTTCACCAGA
>JAEDIL010000006.1 GCA_016292455.1 Clostridiaceae bacterium | reverse complement strand
AAGACACCGCCCTTTCACGGCGGTAACACGAGTTCGATTCTCGTCCGGGTCACCACGAAGCTGTTGCAGGAAGTCCTTTTGCAACGGCTTTTTTCTTTTACTGTGAATGGAGTTGAAGTTATGACCGCAAAGTCACTTGACGGAAAATGGAGCATGAACGGAAAGGAATATCCCGTTCCGTCCTTGTTTGTCCTGCGCAAGGATTACGAAGAGTTTTTTTCCGTCCTCTGTGCCGAAAAGGCCGCCGCGAGCGTCTGCGTTTGTGAAAGCGAAGCGTTCACGCTTGAAAAAAGGTTCAGCGTTTCAGAGCAGGAGCTTGAAGAAACCTATGCCGTTCTTCATTTTGACCGGCTTGACACGCTTTGCAATGTTTATGTCAACTCCAAACACGTTGCGTTCTGCAAAAATTGCCACAGAAGCTATGACTTTCATATCAGGGAATATCTTAAAGAGGGAGTCAATACTGTCAGTGTTTCGTTTTTGTCGCTGAGAAAATACATTGCCGGAAAGCAGAGCGAAACTCCGCTTCCTCCTAATTCAAACGGAATCAAAAACCATCCCCATGTCAGAAAGCCCGGAAGTCACTTCGGCTGGGACTTTGCGCCGTCGCTCTGCGCTCAGGGAATCACCGGCAAAAGTGAGATTCGCTTTTATTCTCACGGCATAATCAAAAATTTCGATGTCCGTCAGAAGCTTGTGAGCAAAGAGGGAACCATCAATGTTGAAGCAGTTCTGAGCAAAAAAAGCAGCGTCATTTTTTCCCTCAAATATCCTGACGGAACAACCAAGAAAAAGGCCGCCGATGAAAACGGAAAAGCCTCTTTCACCGTTGAAAATCCTCAGCTGTGGTATTGCAGCGGAATGGGGGAACAGCCGCTTTATACGGTTACGGCTTCCGTTGTAGGCGAGGACGGAACGAGCCTTGATTCAAGGCAAAAGCGTATCGGATTCAGGACAATTGAGCTTGACCGCAAAAAGGATAAATTCGGAAACAACTTTCAGTTCTTTGTCAACGGCGAACCTGTTTTTGCCAAGGGCGCAAACTATGTTCCGATACATATGATATACACAGGTGTTTCCCACGATGAGCTTTATTCCCTCCTTCATAAGTGCAGGGAAGCGAATATGAACATGCTTCGCGTCTGGGGCGGCGGATTTTATGAAAGCGATGAATTCTATGACATCTGCGATGAGCTCGGAATTCTCCTCTGGCAGGACTGTGCCTTTGCCTGCTGTGCCTATCCGTTCATGGATACCTCTTTCATGGCGGAGGTCACGCAGGAAATCCGCGAAAACGTCACCCGCCTGCGTCATCACGCCTCGCTTTGCCTCTGGTGCGGAAACAATGAAATTGAGTCCATGTCGCTTGCGTGGATAAACAGAAGAGACATTATCAGAGCCACCGGTGAGTTCTTCTATAAAACCCTGCCGGAGCTTATTAACTGCTATGACGGAGAAACCCCGTACCATGAATGCAGCCCTGCTTCGGGTGAATATATGAAAGATCCCTCGGGCGACAAGAGCGGCGACAGCCATATCTGGAACACATGGCACGGCTTCCGTCTGAAAGACTATTATTCAAAGCGCTTTTCACGTTTTTGCAGTGAGGTTGGAATGCAAAGCTATCCGTGCAGTCCGGTTACCGCAAATCAATACTGTATCCTCGGAGACGAGAGGCTTGACTTTTATCTTTCAAAGCATCTCACGCTCGGAAAAAGCGAGGACGAGCGTCGCTATCTTACGCAGATTCTTCAGCTTGAATATATGAAAGAAGGCGCAGAGCATTTCCGCCGCAACGGCGACCGCTGCCACGGCTTTTTGTATTGGCAGCTCAACGATTGCTGGCAAAGCTGTTCCTGGGCGGGAGTTGACGTAAAAGGACAGAAAAAAGCGGTTATGTTTGCCACAAAGCATTTTTATGAAAACATTCATGTAAGCTGCGCCGAAAGCAAGGGAGAAGCGAATGTTTTTGTAACAAACGAAACGCGTGAACCCGTAAGCGGCAGACTGGAACTGTTTTTTGAAAGCACCGATTCAAAGCGAAGCGGTTTTGCGGAAAGGCGCGTTTGCGTCAGAGCTTTTTCAAGCGAGAGCGTTATGAGAGTTTCTCTTGACGCGGCAGAGAAAAAGCACAGCGTTCTTGTCATGCGCCTTTATGACGGGAACGGAATGCTTCTCAGCGAAGACAGAAGAATTTTCTGCGAAAACAATGAGCTTGCGCTCTGCGAGCCGAACCTCTCGGTTGAAACAATGCTCAAAGCCGGACGTGTTTTCATCACGGTTACGGCAGAAAAATATGCCCGTTATGTTGAGCTTTCCTGTGCGGCTGAGGGAGGGGATTTTTCGGATAACTATTTTGACCTTTGCGCCGGGGAAAGCAAAATGGTTGAACTGTATAATCCCTGCGCCGGACTTTCCGATTTCCTTTCGGTCCGTTCGCTTTATGACCTGCTCAAAGACCGCGACGTAAAAAGAGACAAGGCTCGTCACCTCGCGGTATCGCTGAAACCGCAGGTTATTGCAAACACCGTTGCAAGAATTGTGGGAGACTGATTACAGAAACAAACGAAAAGGACTGTGCCGATTTTGTTTTCGGAACAGCCCTTTTTCATTTGTGAATTAACAGATTGTTGCTTTTGTTTTTTGATTTTGGTGCTATAATTCCGTTATATATCGGAAGTCAAGAAAATATTTGACGCCTTATGTCCGATTTTATAGGTATTGTCCGTATATATAAGTGAAAGGGGGAAAGTCCGATGACCGACGAAGCCTTGCTTCTTGAAATTCATAAAAATCCGTCAAAGGGCTTTGACCTTCTTTTTAAAGAGTATTCCGCTACGGTTCTCAATGTCTGTCGGCGTGTTCTTCTTTCCATCGGAACAGAGGAGGACGCGCAGGAATGTGCTTCGGATGTTTTTGTTGCTTTCTATAAAAACAGGGAAAGCTTTGACCCGTCGCGCTGTTCGCTCAAAGGTTTTCTTGCTTTCAGTGCGAAAAACGCCGCAATTGACCGTTATAGAAAATTGAAAAGGGAAAACGGAAAAACGTCTCCGATTGATCTGCTCGGCGAAGATGAGCTGCCTTTGGCTGAGTCTGCCTTTAAAAAAAGCGAGGACAGAGAAAAAAGCCGACTCATTGCCGCCGCGATCCGTTCGCTCGGCGAACCCGACAGTACCATTCTGATGCGGAAATACTTTCTCGGTGAGAGCGCAAAGGAAATTGCCGGAAGGCTTTCTCTTGCTCCTGCCGCAGTTCAGAAGCGTGCTCAGCGTGCGCTTGAAAAGCTGAAAAACAAACTTACACGGGAAGGTGTTCTGCTTGACTGAGTTTGAAGAATTGTTCGGTTCCCTTTCTCCTCAGGAGCTCGGAGAGCTGCTTGAAAATGTTGAAACAGCCGCGCCGGAAAGCGAGCTTCGGAAGCTGCGGTCACTCTCGTTCAAAAAAGCCGGTCTGAAAAAGCCCGGCAAAGGAAAGGTCTTTTATTTCAAAGCTCTTGCTCTTGCCGCCTGCTTCTGTGCTGTTTTGCTTTGTGCGGTTGTCGGAGTCAGAACGCTTGAAAAGCCGGAAGCCGTTGTTCAGACCGAACCGGCGCAGACGCTTTCTTCCGGTGAAACCAATCCGCTGATGCTTGCAATTTCAAAGGGCGACGAAAACCTCATTGAAAAGCTGCTTGGCAGTAAGGTCTTTGTCAGCAGCGATGTTCTGAACTACGCCGTAAATTGCACCTCGTTCCTGTCGTATACGGTTATTAAGGAGATTGCCGCTGCGGTTAAAAACGTTTTCGGCTCAACGGGGCTTGATCCTCTTCTGGAAAACACCCTCATCGGAAACTCAGAAAAGGCGCTTGAAGAACTTGAAAAACGCGACAAAATGCTCATGACTCCGAGCGAAAAACTTGCGTTCTTCTTTTCCGTAGCATTTTGCGACAGCGATGTTGTTGAAGCATTTTGCGAAAAGGGCGCCGACCTTTCCTCGACCGATGCCGCCGGGAACAGCGTTTTGCAGATTGCCGAAAAATACGGCAACGCTGAAAATGAAAAATATGCCCGAGATCAGGGCATAGGGCAGTGAGGAGGACAGGAAAAATGACAACAGGCCTTGCGATAATTTTCTTTGGCTGGGCCAATGCGCTTTATGTAATAATCCGTCTTTTCAAAGGTCAGGCGGCCGGAGAAGAATTCATGAAAAATGCTATTGAAAAATTCGGCCCCGTTGTTGAAAATACACTTGACTCCATTTTCAATTACGGCATAAGCTGAAAATATTTATTTAAGAAAGAGTGATTTATATGAAGAAGAGAACAGTAATCATCACAGCAGTTTTCCTTGTTCTGAGCTTTGCATGTGCTCTTGCGGTTTCAGCCGTTGACACAGCCGCCACCCCTCTTGTTCCGGTTGAAAAGAGCAGGGTGTATTATTCCTACTACAATTCCGGAAGCGGAAAGGGCGCAATTGCTTTTTGTCTTGACAACAAGTTCACCGACTACGGCAAAACAACGGACAGTATTCTGATTTGCACAAAGAACGCCGACGGAACCTACGCCTCGGTCTATTCTGTAGATAAGAGCGCGGTTGACGTCTGGTTTGCCGGAACAACCGAACTGAAACTCAAAGCGAGCGACAACATTTCCTCGCTTCTCGGCGGTCTTTCCGGTCTCGGAATTACTGCTGACAGCGAGAAGACCAATGTTGCGCTGACGCTTTACGGTCAGGCGCTCACCGCCGGAACGGAGTATTTTGTTTATATTCCCGCTTATTACTTTGTTGACGAAAACGGCAACGGTAACCAAGGCGGCTATATTCCGCTTGAAAAGGAAAAGTTCAATGCATATTCGGGAGACTTTTTTGCTGACCTTCAGAATGCCGCAGACGACGTCTATGACTTTGCAATCAGAGGCTATGAATCCGTTGCAGGCTTCATAGGCAGATAAGGCTGATACTGTTTTTCAAGAAGCCGCCGTATACGGCTCAGAACGAAAAGCAGAGTAAGAAAAAAATAAAGCTATAATCCGCGAATCCGGAGAGGAACACTCTCTGCAAAGCGGATTATAGCTTTTTTATGTGTTCATAAACATGGTTGCTTTTTTCAGAACTTTTTGTTAGAACACGCATAGTTATTAGGCAGTTTACATATACAAACCGGAAAGATTTTGGAGCTTTTAATAATTGCTAAGGAACCTCTGAATAAATCACAGCATACGCTTTGATGCACTTCTTACTTGCATACTCCCCGCCATATTGCACAAAAGGCGCTTGAAATCCGACAACAGCTTCAGGGTGAAGAAAACGGTTTCTGCATCTAAATGCGACAGCCTCTTCTTACGTGTTAAAATTGTTTTTCCGGCGGTCTTTTAATCAAAGAATGCCTTATGAACGGCAGAAACCGCCTGATCCGCATACTCTCTGTCAATGATAACGGAGATGGTAATTTCACTCGTTGAAATCATGTTGATGTTGATTCCGGCTTCATAAAGAGCGCCGAACATTTTTGCCGCAGCGCCGGAGTGAGTCTGCATTCCTGCGCCGACTATTGAAACCTTTGCAATTGAATTGTTGCAATTGACAACGGCTCCCTCTTGTGAAAACATTTCTTCAAGCAGCGCAACTGCCTGCTTTGAGTTGTCCTCGCTGCAAGTGAAAGAAATGTCCTTCGTTCCGTCACGACCGATGGATTGAAGAATAACGTCGATGTTGATTTTTTTTGCGGCAAGTTTAGAAAACATTTTGAATGCATTGCCGGGAACGTCTTTCATTCCGACAACCGAAATTCTTGCAACGTTTGTGTCTTTTGTTACACCTCTGATGAGCATTTTCTCCATTTTTGCAACCTCCCTGACTATTGTTCCGCTTTCTCTTTCAAGGCTTGAAAGAACTTCAAGCTCAACGCCGTATTTTTTTGCCATTTCAACTGAACGGTTGTTGAGAACCTGAGCGCCAAGAGTGGCAAGCTCAAGCATCTCGTCATAGGTAATGTCACTCAGCTTTCTTGCGTTTTTAACCTTCCTCGGGTCAGCGGTGAAAACGCCGGTAACATCTGTGAAAATCTGACAGCGGTCGGCGTGGAGGGCGGCTGCAATCGCAACTGCTGAGGTGTCCGAGCCGCCGCGGCCGAGTGTTGTCAGGTCGTCGGCTTTGTTCAGCCCCTGAAAGCCGGCAACAATAACTATTCTCTTTTTATCAAGCTCAGAGAGCATACGCTCGGTTTTGATTTTTTCAATTCTTGCCGAACCGTAAGCGCTGTTTGTCTGAAAACCGGCTTGCCAGCCGAGGAGAGAAATAACCGGGCAGCCGAGCTTTTCAATTGCCATTGCAAGCAGAGCAATTGAAATCTGTTCGCCGGAGGTCAGGAGCATATCCATTTCTCTTTTTGAAGCGTCGGGGTTGATTTCTTTTGCTTTTTCAATGAGGTCGTCGGTTGTGTCGCCCTGGGCGGAAACAACAACAGCAACATCATTGCCCTGCTTATAGGTTTCCGTAACTATTCTTGCAACATTCATAACTCTTTCGGCGTCAGCAACGGAGGAACCGCCGAATTTTTGTACTATCAGTGCCATATTTGCCTCCTTTTTTAAAAATCAATAATCGGTAACACGCAGTACCGAAAGAACTTCAAGACCGGAAGCGGAAAGAGAATCTCTCAGTTTTCCCTCAGCCGCTTCGTCCGTGATGAAAGCAAGCTCGTTTTTGTCTGAGTTTTCGATAATCTCTGCGTTTTTAAAGGCAGAAAGAATTTTTTCTTTTTCGCTGTTTCCGGTGCGGACAAAAAGTCTGACCGGAACGTTGAGGTAATCTTCAACAAGACCGCAGGCTTCTTTTTTCCAGCCGAAGACCTTGCGCTTTTCGCTGTTGTCAGAGCAGTCGATAATGTCGCCGACAACTGCCGAGGCGGTAGCGCTCTTTCCGGCGCCTTTTCCGTAAAGGAGAACGTCTCCGGTCTGGTCGCCGCGGACAAGGCAGGCGTTGAACACATCATTGACCATTGAAAGCATACTGCTCTTTTTCACAAGAGCCGGGGAAACCATAATTGCAACCTTTGAGTTTTCAAGCATTTTTGCCTGGGCAATGAGTTTTATAACATAGCCGAAGCGTTCTGCAAGCTCAACGTCTGAGAGTGTGATTTTGGTGATGCCTTCGGTGTGGATGCATGAGGGCGAAATGTGGCTGCCGAATGCAAGAGAAGCAAGAATACAAATCTTGCGGCAAGCGTCAATGCCCTCAACGTCTGCCGTGGGATCTTTTTCGGCATAACCGAGCTTCTGCGCGAGGGCGAGAGCTTCGCTGAAATCAGACCTCTCCGTTATCATTTTAGTCATAATGAAGTTTGTTGTTCCGTTGAGTATTCCGGCAAGGGCGCTGATGCGGTTGCCGGCAAGGCAGCGGGTAAGGGGACGGATGATGGGAATACCTCCGCCGACACTGGCCTCAAAAAGGAAATTGACGCCGGCTTCTTCGGCAAGAGCAAGAAGCTCGCTGCCCTTTTCTGCAACCAGCTCTTTGTTTGAGGAAACAACGTGCTTTTTCTTTTTCAGGCACCTTGAAACAAAGTCAAATGCGGGGTTGAGTCCGCCCATTGTTTCAACAACAACATCAATTTCATCGTCATTTTCAATGTCGGTAAAATCTTTTGTCATCAGACATGAGAACTCATCGTTTTCAAAGTTCCTGATGTCCAGAATTCTTTTAAGCTCAAGCTCTGCGCCGGTGTTTTCCCTGATTATTCCGGAGTTCTTTTTGAGCAGAGCGGCAACACCGGAGCCGACAACACCGTATCCCATAATGGCGATTTTCAAAGCATTCACCCTTTCGGTCAGAAAATAAAGTGAATACATAATATCATATTTCGACCATGAGGAAAAGCGTTGTTTCAAATTTTCAAAGATTTTGTAAAATCCATTGATTTTTTAGCTGTTTTTGGGGTAATATAATATATATATTTTACAAACCGTTTAGTCGAAAATCGAAATTTATACATAGAGAGGGTGTTTCCCTGTGAGTGAAACCGAAAAACGACGCAGTGCAATAATCAATGTCCTTTATTTTGCAATGATTATCGCGATAAGTCTTTTGGTCATACGTTATGCTCTGGGTGTGTGTCTGCCGTTTGTGATTGCCTTTGTTTTTGCGGCTCTTCTTCAAAAGCCCAAGAACTTTCTTGTCAGAAAAACATTTTTGAAAAACGGCGCCGCGTCCGGAATCTGTGTAATGCTTGCGATAGTAATTATTCTGGCTCTGGTTGTGCTTATCGGCGTCCGCGCTTTTGAGGAAATACGCGATTTTGTCCGGTACATTATGACGAAGCTGCAAAACGCAAATCAGGTTGTAGACAATATTGAGGCGTGGCTGACAAATCTGATAAATTCTTTACCGGAATTTGTTAAAAAGTCTTTTGGTGAAAGCCTTTCGGATTTCTTCACGAATGTGCGTGAATATATTGCCGGCGAAAGCAGCAAGCTCACAGAACAGATCGGTGAAGGTCTCAGCGAAAAATTCAGCCTTTCTTGGATAACAGGACCTATAAGCGGCGTAATTTCAACCGCAAAGCTGCTGCCGTCTGCTCTCGTTGCTGTGTTGATTTCAATAATTGCCTGCTGCTTTATGACTGCGGAATTTGACGATATAAAAAGATTTATCAAAGCTCAGTTCCCGGAAAACAGACGCAGCGACCTTTCAAGAGCTAAGGTTCTGCTGACCTCATCTCTCGTGAAAATGGCAAAAGCATATCTCCTGATTGTGTTCATCACTTTTATCGAGATTCTCGTCGGCTTGTATGTTCTCAGAATTCTGAAGCTTTATCAGTCCTCATATATTGTGATAATCGCCGCGGTTACGTCTGTTGTTGACATTCTTCCCGTTCTGGGAACTGGTACTGTTATTATTCCTTGGGCTGCATATTCCCTTATCACCGGAGACATCGGCTTCGGAATAGGACTTATTGCAATTTATGTAGTTATAAGCATTGTCCGTCAGATAATTGAGCCAAAGCTCGTTGCCGAACAGCTCGGTCTTTCCCCGATTGTTACCATTATTGCTCTTTACCTGGGGCTGAAAGTTTTCGGTGTTCTCGGAATGTTTGTTTCCCCGATGCTCGTAATCATGGTAAAGCTTCTCAACGATGAGGGAATAATTCATCTGTGGAAACCTGTTTCGCCCGCCGGAAAAAATGAGGACGAAGGCTTTGCAAAAAAGATTCTTGCGCGCTTTAAAAGAGTTCCTGCCGGAAAAACTGTTGAAAGCGAAAAAGATGAAGCTCAGAACGATGATTCCGCGCAGTAAAAAAGTAAGGAATGAAGCATTCGGATTGAAAAGCGTTTTCTTTTTATCTTGAAGCTGAGAAAAGGTGCTGCGCGTGGATAAAAACGCTTAAAAGAGCAGAGATATTTATTCAATCTCAAAAAAAAACAAAGACTATATTTCACATAAAGCTTCGGTTTGTTGCTTGTTGCGAAATATAGTCTTTTGAGTTTTTGTTTTGCTCTTTTGTCTGTGCGCCGTTTGCGTCTCTTACGCTGCAAACAATGCTGCGGCAGTATTACTTCGTGATAAGCAGCTCGTTGTTTTCAAGATATTCGTCATAGGTCTCTTTTTTGTCATAGATTCCGCCGGGACGAAGCTCAATAATTCTGTCCGCAACGGACTGAACAAACTGGTGGTCGTGCGAGGTGAAGAGGAGAGAGCCCTTGAACTTGATCAGCGCGTTGTTAAGCGAGGTAATGGATTCAAGGTCAAGGTGGTTAGTGGGCTCGTCAAGAATGAGAACGTTTGCACCGGAAAGCATCATTTTGCAAAGCATACAGCGCACTCTTTCGCCGCCGGAAAGCACCTTTGCCTTTTTTGTTGCCTCTTCGCCGGAGAACATGAGTCTTCCCAGCCAGCCGCGGACATCGCTTTCAAACTGAAGGTCGGAATATCTTCTGACCCAGTCAATCAGCGAATCCTCAACGCCGTCAAAAAACGCAGAGTTGTCAGAGGGAAAATACGCCTGAGAGGTAGTAACGCCCCACTTGAAAGAGCCCTCATCAGGTTCAAGCTCTCCGGTAAGAATTTTGAAAAGGGTTGTTTTTGCAACGCCGTCTGTTCCGACAAAGGCAACTTTTTCGTTTGGTCTGAGTGTAAAGGAGACGTCGTCAAGAACCTTTCTTCCGTCAACCGTTTTTGAAAGGTGTTCAACGGTGAGCATATCGTTGCCGATTTCGCGGTCGGGCTTGAATTCGATGAACGGAAAACGCCTTGAAGAAATGGGCATGTCCTCAATGACGATTGATTCAAGCAGCTTTTTGCGGCTTGTTGCCTGCTTTGACTTTGAAGCGTTGGCGGAAAAGCGCGCAATGAATTCCTGGAGCTCTTTGACCTTGGCTTCGTTCTTTTTGTTCTGCTCACGCATCTGTCGCTGAGCCATCTGTGTATATTCATACCAGAAATCATAGTTGCCGACATAGAGCGAAATTTTTCCGAAGTCAACGTCGGCAATATGGGTGCAGACTTTGTTGAGGAAGTGTCTGTCGTGGCTGACAACAATAACGGTGTTTTCAAAGTTCAGCAAAAAGTCTTCAAGCCAGTTGATTGCGGCAACGTCAAGGTGGTTCGTCGGCTCGTCCATGAGGAGAATGTCAGGGTTGCCGAAAAGCGCCTGAGCAAGGAGAACCTTTACCTTCTGGTCGCCGGTCAGCTCGCGCATGAGCTTGTTGTGAAATTCGTTGTGGATTCCGAGGGCATTGAGGAGAATTTCCGCGTCGCTTTCCGCGCTCCAGCCGTCCATTTCGGCAAATTCTTCTTCAAGCTCACTGATTCTGATTCCGTCCTCTTCGGTGAATTCTTCCTTGGCGTAAAGCTCTTCCTTTGCGTCCATGATTTCAATGAGCTTTGCGTTGCCCATGAGAACGGTACGGATAACGTCAAAATCGTCATATGCGTAGTGATCCTGTCTGAGAACCGAGAGGCGCTCGCCGGGAGTTATGCTGACGTAGCCCTTGTTCGGCTCAATTTCTCCCGAAAGTACTTTCAGAAAGGTTGATTTTCCGGCGCCGTTTGCGCCGATGAGACCATAGCAGTTGCCTTTCGTAAAATTCATTGAAACGCTTTTGAAAAGCTCTCTTGAACCGTATTGAAGCGTAACATTGTTCGTGCTTATCATCGGGTACACATCCTTAGAAATTATTATGTTGTTCAGTATACCATAACCCTGACCATTATTCAATTGTGGCTTTTGCCGTATTTTGCCGCCGTCGGACACAGTTTTTTTACAATTCTTTTCACTGTCAGAGCAGGTTGTGTTCACATTTTTCCCTTGTTTTAGCAAAGCAAATGTGATAGAATCTACCTGCTGAAACCGGAAAACCGTTTTTCTTTTCGGTTATACATTTCAAAAGGAGAATAAACGATGAAAAATCTGAAAAAAGTTCTGGCGTTGCTTCTTGCTTCGCTGCTGGCATTTTCCTGCCTCGCAACTCCGGCTTTTGCTGCAAGCAAGGTTGACCCGGGCAGCAGCGCCGGCGATAAGCTGAAAAGCTATTTTTACATGGTGGCCGACAAGCTTGTATCCTTCCTTGTTTCGGTTTTCAACCGTGTGATTCCGGGAATTGAAAAAAACTGGCCGAAGCTGTCTGATATTAAACCGAGCGAAGATTTCTATCCCGGAGAGAATCATTTTGAGTCTGAGGTTGCCGCCGGCGCAGAGTGGAGTGCGGGCTATTCAAGCGCATCACTCATCAAAGACCTTGAATTTAAGGACGGTGTTTACCGCTTCAACGGAAAAAAGGTCAACATGGCAGGCTCACTTGAACCGGTAAAAGGCAGACAGCCGACGGAAATTGCCGATGATCAGCAGGTATGCACCTATGCTCTTTCTGACGGAACGAGCGGAACCGTTGTTCACGCCGTTATTGACGGTTACGGTATTGCGAGCGGCGACGTGCTGAAAATCAGAAACCGCCTTGCCGCTTTTGCAAAAGAAAATAACATCATTTCTATCAATATTTCTGTTCTTCATCAGCATTCGTGTATTGATATTCTCGGAATGGGCGCACCGCTTGTTCCTGCGCTTCTCATAAACCCGTTTCTTACAATTATCGGCGGAGATCTCAGCGACTATACCGGCGGGAAGACTGCGGAATTCATGGAGAACCTCTATGATACCGTTGCCATGACCGTTACCGAGGCTGTCAGCAGCATGGAAAAGGGTACTCTTTATTACGGTAGTGCGGATATTTCCGAATATGTCTATGACAAGCGTGATCCGCAGGTTTTCGACTCCGAAATTCACAGATTCCGCTTTGATCCCTACGATGAAGACAAAAACGAAATCTGGATCTGCGAAGCCGGAATCCACGCCACCGGCGTCGGAATTTCCGGAACCGTAATCAGCGCGGATTATCCCTATTATTTCAGAAAGAGCGTCAAAGAAAATACCGGCGCCGACGCCGTTTATATTCAGGGCGCAGAGCTTGCGCTCACTGTGAACTACGAAAATGTTGACTATGAGGGCGATGACAGATTTGAGAGAGTTGCCGCGGCCGGCTCGGCGCTTGCAAAAAAAGTCAGCGCGATTGACAACGATGTTGCCCTTGATCCCGTTCTCAATATTGCGGTTGAAAACGTATATATTGAAGAAACAAACGAAATTCTTGAACTCGCCGTCAGGGAAGGTCTTGTCAGCTCCGTCATTGCAAAAACAAAGCCGGGAGAATACACTCTTGTAACAGAACTCGGCTATATGGAGCTCGGAAACAAGGTCGGCGTTGTTATTGTTCCCGGTGAAATTGCTCCCGAGCTTGTCTGGGGCGGCGTAATTTCCGGCGACAAAACGTGGAAAGGCGAGAGCTGGAATTATCCGTCCTTTGCCGAAACCGCGAATGTTCAGAAGCTGCTTTGCTTCGGTCTTGCGAATGATCAGATAGGATATATTCTTGCCGACAATGATTTTCGCTCAATGTTCACCGAGAACGAGGAAATCAACGCTTCTTCCCGCAAGGCCGGCTCAACGCTTGCCGAAGCCTTCTCTTCGCTTGTTGAAAGAGTCAGATAAGCTTTATTCATTCAGTTTGTCCGCCGTTGGAACAGGCGACAAGCTGAATGACGAGATTTCATTATTTGTAAATAAAATTGTGACAATTTTTTGCTATCTCATTGACAAATATTCACGGATACATTATAATTCCAATGTACAGGTGTAATTGTCACCAAATGCAACATATGAAACGGAGGATACCTACTATGAAGAAAATCATTGCAGTTTTACTTTCTGTACTTATGCTTTTCTCGGCGTTCAGCATTGTTTGCTTTGCCGAAGAAGAAACTCCCGAAACTTATTACACAATTACTTTTCTTGACTACGACGGAACCGTTCTCGGAACCAGAAAAATTGTTGAAAACGGTGTTGTCGACGCTCCTGAAAATCCGTCAAGAGAAAACACCAAGGAAGTTGAATACATCTTCAAGGGTTGGTCGGCAGACGACGGAGCAACTGTTTACGCCCCCAAAACTCTTCCTATTGCAACCGCGGACGTAACTTACACCGCAGTTTACGCAGAAGATGTTATTGAGGATACTTTCACTTTCTGGAATTTTGTTCAGTCAATCTTTGACAGAATCAACTTGATTTTTGAATACTTTTTCAGACTTTTTGACATGACCTGGGGCGAATAAGGATAATTTCCCGGCCCGGAAAAGTTAAATTAAAACAAAAAGCTATAATTCACGTTCAGCGGCAAAGCAGAGCTTTAAGTGATTTATAGCTTTTGCTTTTGTATCAGACGGTTTGTTACGCCGCCGGAGAAAACGCTTGACAAAGGGGAAAAACATGAAACAGTTTTTTGCAATGTATTCGAGAATGAAATATATCAACCGTTGGGCGCTGATGAAAAATACCCGCAGCGAAAACCTCTGTGAGCACAGCGCAGACGTTGCGGCAATTGCCCACGCGATTGCCGTTCTGAAAAATCTGCGCTTCGGCGGCAGTGTCAATGCAGAACGCGCGGCGGTGCTCGGTCTGTATCACGATATGCCGGAAATTATTACGGGGGATATGCCTACCCCGGTCAAATATCACAGCGAAACGCTGAGAAACGCTTTTCTTGAAGTTGAAGACGAAGCATGCGGACGCCTGGTTTCAATGCTGCCCGAGGACATGAAGGGAGTCTATTCACCTTTCTTTTTCAAAGCTGAGGGTGATGAATATCTCTGGAAAATTGTTAAGGCGGCGGACAAAATTTCCGCGCTTATCAAATGCATTGAAGAGGAAAAGGCGGGCAACCGGGAGTTTTCAAAGGCGCTTGAAGCAACGAGGGCTGCAATTGAAAAAATGCAGCTGCCCGAAGCCGACGCTTTCCTCGAAGAATTCCTCGACTCATTCAGTCTGAGCCTTGACGAGCAAAGCCAATAAATTCATGAAAAATTTAATTGCTTTTTTTGTTGTATATCTGTATAATTAAGAATACCAAGCAGCCGTCAGGAAGGCTGCGGAATAAGGAGTTGTAAATCAATGGAGCCTATCAAGGTCGATTTTACCGGCGGTTCCGGTGCAGGAAAGGGAAGGGGAAGCGGAAAGGACGCGTATCTTTCTCCCTCAAAAACCGGACTTAAAACCGTTATTTCAATCATCGGTACAGTAATCGGTGCGGCAATTGCGTATTACTTCATGCTTCCGCCGCTCAATTTCAAAAGCACCGAGCTTTATTTTTATCTCGGCGTTGTAGTTTTTATTTACCTTGCGTTGCAGACGCTTCTTTCCGGTGTAATCAAAAAGCCCGAGTATGCTGAATACGTCAAAAAGCAGGCAATTGTGCCGATTGCCGTTATCGGAGTTCTGGTTGCCGTTGTCGGCATCGGACTGCTCGTTTCTTCCGTTGTTTTCCGTGCTTCCTCATACAGCAGAATAATTTCTGTTGACGAGAACAAAACTTTTTCAAGCGACATTGAAAAAGCGGATTTCCAGAGCGTACCCGTTCTTGACAATGCGGCGTCCGTTGCTCTTGCAACGCGCACTCTCGGCGACCTTGCTTCAATCAACAAGGAATCGCAGTTTGAAGTTGCACCGAAATTCACGCAGATCAACTATAAAAACTCTCCCGTCCGCGTCGGAACACTTGCATACGGCGACATTTTCAAGTGGTTCAAGAACACCAAGGAGGGTATGCCCGGATATATCATCGTTGACATGGTGACACAGAAAACGGAGCTTGTAATGCTCAAAGCCGGAGAATATATCCGCTATTCAACCGAGGAGCACTTTTCCAAATACCTAATGCGTCATGTACGTTTTGAGTATCCGACATATCTTTTTGATGAGCCGCATTTTGAAATTGATGAAAACGGCCGACCGTTCTGGCTTTGCCCCGTTCTTGACAAGACCATCGGTCTTTTCGGCGGAACAGATGTCAAGGGTGTTGTTATTGTTGACGCCATCACCGGCGAATGTAATGAGTATTCGCTTGACACGATAAAGGAAGACAAGGCGTTCCAGTGGATTGACGGAATTTACTCCGACAGCCTTCTTGTTGAACAGTATAATTACTATGGCAAGTATTCGGGCGGCTTCATTAACTCAATTATCGGTCAGGAGGGTGTCCGCGTTGCCACCGAGGGCTCAAACTTCCTTGCACTCAACGATGACGTTTATATGTACACCGGCGTTACCTCGGTCAGCAACGACCAGGCAATAATCGGCTTTGTTCTTGTCAACATGAGAACAAAGGAAGCAAACTTCTACGAAATCTCGGGAGCGAAGGAATATTCCGCAATGGCATCGGCGGAAGGTCAGGTTCAGAACTATAAATGGTCGGCAACTTTCCCGATTCTCCTCAATATCAGCGGACAGCCGACATACTTTATGTCGCTCAAAGATGACGCAAGCCTTGTCAAGTACTATGCAATGGTAAACGTTCAGAACTATCAGGTTGTTGCAATCGGAAGCACCATTGCGGAATGCACCGAAAACTATGTCCGTCTTCTTGCCCAGAGCAATATCAACATCAAGGTTGACATTGACAAAATCAAGGACGAAACAGACAATTCAGGCTCCGGAGACGAAAAGCCTCCGGTGGAGGAGAACGTTACCGTTAAGGGCGTTGTTGAAGAAATCAGAACAGCCGTTATGGGCGGCGAAAGCTATTACTTTGTAAAGCTTGAGGGCAAAAAGACCTATTTTAAGGTTGCTGCTTCAAAGTATGAAGCTGTGGTTATTCTCAATGTCGGAGACAATGCGTCGTTCTCATACAAAAAAGGTCTTTCCGGAAGTGTCATTGAAGCAGACATGAAATAATAGCAGTAAATACCGTCCGATGAAAACTGGGCGGTATTTTTATGCGCGTATCCCGTGTCCCTTCCCTTGAAAAAAGCAATTGTTTACTGTATAATAAAAGTTAAGTTCAGGAGTTTTCAAAACAAAGGAGTGCGGTTGATGAAAAAACCAATTGAATTCGACAGAAGCAAAAAGGTCTTTCCTCTCATTCTTATGGTGCTCGGAATCGGCATCATGCTTGCCCAGCTCATAACAAGGCTCAACTTTGTTGCCGTTCTGAGCGTCGGCTATTGCTGCATACTTTCGGCGGTAATTATGCTTTCTCTGATAGCCAAAAAGAAAGTGTATCTGCCAATGCTTATCGGCTACGCCTTTTCTTTCGGCGGTCTCACCCTTTTCCACATCATTTTTGGAGCTGACGCGGGCTTCGGCGCGTTTTCAAACGGACTTGCAGGCTGGTCAAGCGCCGAGCATACGCTTTCGGCAGGGGAGGGCAATTTCTTTTTGCGCCTTGCCGGCAATATTCTTCTTTCCTTGCCTGTAATAGTGAGCTTTGTACTGCTTGCTGTTTTTGCAAAAAAATCTTTCAAAAAAGAATCGCTCAAAAAGGCTCTCTGCTCTCTTTTCAGCGTTCTCCTTGTTGCGTCTTCGGTTGCAAGTGTTCTCTTTATGAACATGAGAACAAAGCCGGTCACAAAGAGGCTCTGGGACGGACAGGACGAATATCTCAAAGGTGTTGACAAGGCCAAAGAGGGCAGTCCCAACGTACTTTTCATCATGATGGATGACCTCGGCTACGGAGATGTTTCGCTCAACGGCGCTCTCTGGCAAACGCCGAACATAGACTCCATCGGTGAAAACGGAATCAACTTTGAAAACTTTTATTCAAGCTACTCTGTCTGCTCACCGGCGCGTTTTGCCGCGCTCACCGGACGCTATCCATACAGAGGCTACGCAGATAACGTAATTTATCCCACAATATCAACCGTTGCTCCTTTTGCCCAGACCCGCGTTTTCAACAGTATTGAAATGGGCAACAACGCCGACGGAATGCTCGGCGATGAGGTCACAATTGCAGAGGTTTTCCAAGCGGCAGGCTATAACACCGGTCTGTTCGGCAAATGGCACCTCGGCGATTACGGCGAATATCTTCCGACAAATCAGGGCTTTGATTATTTCTACGGCAGTCACCACGTCAACGATATGACTCCGTTCTATCACGTCAAAGAGACTGAGGGAGAATACACAATAGTTCACGGAGTTGACGAGCTAAAAGACCAGTCAAAGGCAACAAAATGGATTCACGATGAAATAACCGATTGGATCACAGAAACGGTCACCGAAAGCAAGGAACCGTTCTTTGCAGTGTATACTTCTCCGTGGCCGCATGCTCCCGTATTTGTCGGCGATGATTTCAAAGGTTCAACCGGAATGGGTACTTACGTTGACTGCGTCAATGAGTTTGACTCATATCTCGGAGAGCTTTTCAACACGCTCGACGAGCTTGGCGTTCTTGAAGATACGATAATTGTTTTCACGAGCGACAACGGTCCGGCGCTTGAAGGCTCGGTCAACGATCTCCGCGGAGGAAAATATCTCGCTTATGAAGGCGGACAGAAGGTTCCGTTCATGCTGCGCTGGGACAACAACAACGGCATTTTCGCTTCCGGCGAAACAAGAAAACAGTCTGCAACGCTCGTTGACCTTTTCCCGACTCTCATCTCACTTTGCGAAATAACCGGCAGTGAAAAGGAAAACTATCTTCCGTCCGACCGCGTTATTGACGGCGTTTCAATGCTTCCGCTGATTGAAAATGACGGCGTAATCCATACCGAGGAGCACCCGATTCTTCACATGAAACGTAAGGACATCAAGGCTATCCAGTATACTGTTGCCACAGAGGACGTCAAAAAGCAGTATACCGATTACGAATATCCTGTGCTCAACGATAACGATTACATTACCTTCAAGTATTTTGACCGCGTGCAGAATGATAACTCTGCTTTCTTTGATAAGTACCGCAAAAACTGGCTGCATATTCTGACAGATGACGTGGGTGAGAACTATAACCGCTCTGGCGTCTATCCCGGAACTGCAGCGGAAATGCACGAAAGACTTGACGAAATTCAGAAGAGCTTTGAAAGTAATCCGAGAGGACTGATGAAGTAAATAATGCCGCCGCTTTCAATAATGATCAAGCCGGCTTCAAGCCTTTGCAATCTGAGGTGTAAGTATTGCTTTTATTGCGATGTTGCGAAGACCAGAGACGTTCCGAACTTCGGTGTAATGACAACCCTGACGGCAGAAAAGCTTGTGAAAAGTGCATTTGAGTTTGCAGACGGCGAAAGTATTGCCTTTGCTTTTCAGGGCGGCGAACCTCTGATTGCCGGCTTGGAGTATTTCCGCAATTTTGTGCAGTATGTGAAAGAGAACAACCGGAAAAACTCACGGGTTTTCCTTTCCGTTCAGACTAACGGAACGCTGCTCGACGAAGAATGGTGCGTCTTTTTCAGGGAGAATGAGTTCCTTGTCGGACTGAGTCTTGACGGCGACCGCGAGGGCAACCGCTTCCGCGTTGATGCCGACGGAAAAAGCACATATTTCAGAATTCTCAAAGCAGCGCAGCTTTTGAAGAAGCATGAGGTGGAGTTCAATATACTGACCGTTCTGACCGGTGACTGCGCCGAAAGATGCGAAAAGGTATATAAATACTTCCGGGATAATGGTTTTCATTATTTGCAGTTCATTCCTTGCCTGCGCCCGTTTGAAAGCAAGGAGCAAAGCGAGCTTTATATGACAAACAGGCAGTATGCTGATTTTCTGATCCGCATTTTCAATTTGTATGTCAAGGACTTTGTTCGAGGAAACTATGTCAGCGTCCGACAGTTTGACAATTATGTAAGAATGTATCTCGGAGAACGGGCAGAGCAGTGCTCTCTCTGCGGTCACTGCACCCATCAGCTTGTTGTTGAAGGCAACGGAAATCTTTATCCGTGTGATTTCTACTGCACCGATGAATGGCTGCTTGGAAACATTGAGGACACCTCCGTTGAAAACGCTCTGACCGGAAAAAAGGCGGCGGAGTTTATCAGGGAGAGTCTTGTTGTTCCGCAAGAATGCAGACAATGCCGGTTTTTCTCGCTCTGTCGCGCTCAGGGCTGCAAGCGGCAGAAGCTCAGCGAGAATTATTGCGAGGCATACAAAGCGTTCTTTTCGGCTTGTCTTCCGCTTTTCAGAGTATTTGCGAAATCTGACGAACATTAAAAATAATTAAAAGTTAAAATTTTTTGAACAAACTATTGACAATTTTTAAAAGTGGATGTAGTATATAGGCAATGAATCAAGGTCTATTGACTCTTGTCGGTACTCCTTTTTTCAGCGCTGAAAAATATTACAAGGAGGAGAAATTGTCATGGCAGATTTCTTTGCAAAGTTCGAAGAGATTTGGAAAATCATCTGGGATTTCCTTTACAGCACCGTTCTTGCTGGTCTTAAAGCAAACTAAGCAGACGAGGAATAATTGAATGCCTCATTAGCCGTCCGCAACAGCGGGCGGCTTTTTCTGTTTCTTCATTTTTTTTGAAAATTATTGACATATTGTTAATTTTGTTGTAAAATAAACCCATCAGGAGGCAAATCACTGCCGCTTGTGAGTTACTTGTTATCATTTATAAGGAGGAATAATCATGACTTGGGAAAAATTTGAAGATTTCTGGCAGCTTCTTTGGCAGTACATCTATAAGTTCTTCAGCCACTTCGGATATGAGACTCCGCTCGATCCTGAAGAAACCTGCCCTGTTGATTAATAATTATTTTTAAGAGAAGGTCGCCTGAAGGGGTGGCCTTTTTCTTTTTTTATCAGTTTATGATTTCCTCAGGGTGGCATATTCTGTTGACAATTCGGGACGGTTCATTTATAATTGTATTCATAAAATATTCATGAACGGAGAAATTGCATGAGCAGGCTGGCAGATTTGTTAAATACAAAAATCATCAGAAACACTGAAACGGGCGAAGAAGGCTGCCTCACCTGGCGCGAAACGGTAAGCTATGCGCTCGGTCGCGGAGCACAGGGAATGTGCACCGGAATGACCAGCTCAAAATATGTCAACTTTTTCATCACGAATATTCTTTTCAAAGCCCTCGGTGATCAGGCTGCAATGAACGTTGCGTCAAAAATCCGATTCTTCTGCGGAATTTTCGATGCAATAAATGACCCTGTGATGGGTGTTGTTGTTGACCGCACGAGAACAAAGAACGGTCAGATGCGTCCGTATATCAAGTGGGCGCCGTTTTTTGTTGCCGCCGTGATGGTCATGTTCTTTGTCGGTTCGGGCAATGCTCCGCTGTGGCTTAACATTCTGTATACCACAATTCTTTTTGTCGGACTTGATGTAACCTATACCGCTTTTGATATTCCGATGGGTGCGCTTGCTTTTTCAATCACACCTGACGGAGTTGAAAGAACAAAGCTTTTCGGAATCAGTTCAATAGTCCGTTCGGTTGTCGGCGCAATTCCGATGGTGTTCGTTGCGGGCGCTTCGCTTCTGCCGTATTTCAAGAGCCATACGGCGCAGTCATACCTGGTTTCTGCCGTTGTTTCCGCTGCGGGAATAATCATTCTCACAAGGTTCACTTACAAAAACACAAGGGAAAGGGTTGTTCACCACGAGGACACGCCGTCGGTAAAAACCTGCTTTTCTCTGCTTTTCAAAAACCAGCCTCTGATGATGCTGTTCCTTGCAAACATTGCGTTTGTTTTCTGCAAAATACCCGAGCAGGTTTCGGCGTATTTTGTTTCTGATCTGATGTTCAACAGAAAATATAATATTTTCATTGACATAATAAAATTTCCCGGTTCACTTCTTGCCGGTCTTCTTGTTCCCGTAATAATCAGAAAATTCAGGGAAAAGCTTGACTCACGCCGCTTTTATCAAATATGCTGCCTTTCGGCAATCTGTATTCATCTGCTTTTCGCCGCCGTCACTTATAACGGACTCATGAACAAAGGCACACAGGCTTCCGTTTCTCTGCTAATCGGTATTATGATTGTTCTTTTCACCGGTCTTTCGGCAATTCCTTTGGAATTCAAAAACCTCATTCAAAAGGAAATGGAAGCGGAAACCGTTGATTACGTTGAATATAAAACCGGAACGCGCGTTGAGGGCGTAATGCTTTCAATAATGTCGTTCACCGGAAAGCTTGAAAACACATTTTCCGCTTCAATCGGACTCAGGGTTCTTTCAAAAACCGGCTATATCAAGCACGAAGAAGGTTCCGTTGCTCAGAACGACATGACAAGATGGGCGCTGTTTATTATGACCACGCTCATTCCCGTTGTCGGCTATCTTCTTATGCTTGTTCCGATGCACTTCTACAAAATCACCGGCAAAAAGCACAGTGAAATGATGGCAGAGCTTACCGAACGCCGCGCAGCAATTGAGCAGGAAGCCGAAGAAAAGGCGGTCTGAAAATATATCGGATAATGTGCAAAAAACAGTATAATCAAAGGGACTGTCTCGCTTGGACAGTCCCTTTATTATTATTGTCGGTTGCCGCTTTTGCGTACTGCAACGGCGATTGAAGAAAGCCGCAGAAGATGTTCTGCGCCAAAAGTGTTCTTTTTTCACAGCTGTTTTTTTATCTGAACCTGAACATTTTTCTGAACTTTTTCTGCCAGCGGTTGAGATATATCGTTGCAAAAATTGTGAAGAAATAATCAAGAATGAAGAAAACAACGTTGAGAGCGACAAAGAGCACAGGCATAATATACTGCGCCAGCCATGTTCCCTCTTTAACGTCAAGAAATTCCGTCAGCGGAATGTTCATCACCTTGAAAAGAACATACTCCGAGGCAAAAACGGCGGCGTTGTAAATAATCAGCTTGATTGCGTATTCAGCAACGCGGTTTCTTACCTTGCTTTCAATAAGACCTTTTATAATCGGATAATAGCCGAAAAAGGCAAAGTAAAGCAGAACTCCCTCCTTGTTCGGAAGAACAAGAAAGCCGATTATTGAGGTTGCTGCCCAGACGCCGAACGCCCAGCTTCTTGAAAGCTCAATAACGCAGACAAGAATGATAAGCCCGGCAAAAGCGGCAACGGAAATTGAAAGGGTATCGAGCGTTGTGAAAAGCAGAAGAACAACCGAAAGCGCAGTTGCCATTCCGCCGAATGCGGTTTTTCCGGCTTTGCTCATTTTTTTGAACCCTCCGTTTCAGCAGCAGGGAACAAGGTCGCCGCCCATGCTTTCACAGCAGCAGTCGGCGCAAAGCAAACCGTTGCAGCAGGTGCAGAAATCGCAGTCCGAGGTGTTGCTTCCCCGCTCGCTTGTTCTGAAACCGCCGCTTTTCTGGCTGCGCAGATTCTCATAAATGCGGCGGTATTCAACGTTTGACGGGTCCATGTTGTGCGCTGTGGTGAAATAGGTGTAGGCCTGGTCAATCCAGCCGCGGTTGTAGTTGACCTGACCTTTAAGATAGTACCACTGAGCGTCACGCGAGCCGGGATTCATGCTTTCAAGGAGCTGTTCTGCTTCGTCAAAGCGGTTTTCCGCAATGAGGGTGCGGACTTTCACATAAATTGCAGCCTGCTGAGCGTTTGCTCTGTCTGAATTGCTCCCGGAGTTGCTGTAACTTTCATTGAAGCTGTAATTATAGTCCGGAGACGAGGAAAACGAACCGCCGGACTCAAACGACGCCATAATTCTGTCATAGGCTTCGTTCAGCTCCTGCATTTTTTCGTTTGCGGCGTCGGAAAGCGGACTGCCTGAAAAATTATCCGGATGATATTTCTTTGCAAGCTGTCGATAGGCGCTTTTCACCTGAGCCTGACTTGCATTTCTGGGAACACCGAGAACTTCATAGGGATCTCTCATTGTTTTTATTTCCTTTCAGAACGTTCATCGCCGAGCGGTACATTCCGCCGGTGAGAATGTTTTCAATTATTTCGTTTGAGTGTTTGAACCGGCAGCTTCTGAATGCCGAAAGCGCTTCGCCGCTGCTTGAATTGAGCGTGCTTTCAATTTCATGGCGCACATCTGCTTCAAGGTCTTTTGATGAAAGCGAATACCTGTTGACAAAAACGTTGAACGAACCGGTTTTAAGGTCCTTTTCAATGTCGTCAAGCGCGTCGAGCAGATATACCCACCGTCCGACAAAGTATCCGAAGCGGTAAAGGCCGTTTTTGTTTTCTTGCGCGCCGAAAGAAAGAATTTTTCCGAGCGCGTCGGCAGAGGGATGAGCGGCTTTGTCGGGAACGGCAATGTTTTCCTTTTCAATTTTCCGCTGCTTTTCCATGCAGTCTGAAATCAGGCTGTCAAGCTCGGGAAAAAGCCGCGCCGCTTTTTTTCGCCAATGCGATGCAATCGGCAGAATCAGATAAAAAAGCAGTGTTTTGAAAAACCGGTTGTCTGAAATATTATCCCTTACCTTGTGGTAAAACATCAACACTGCCGCGGCGCAGGCAAAGTCAAAAACCTCCTCACCGTTCTGACAGTAGTTGCATTTTTTAGCCGGATTAAAAGGACACCTTCCTTTTTTGAACGAAAGCGGAGTGCCTTTTTCGCAGAACCGTACCAGAACAAGGAACGTCATGTCGTAGCTGAGAATGAGACGTGAAAAAACGCCGTAGCGTTTTCCGAGAGCCCTGCAAAGCGAGCAGTAAAGTCCTTTGTAAAGCTCATATTCACGGACGCGAAGCTCGCCCTTGTCGGTTTTGACATAACCAAACATCAGACACTATCCTTTTCACAGTAGAATCACTTTATTATATCTTATTTTTTCCGATATGTAAACGGTTAACAGGAACAATAGAAACTAAATTCCAAAGGTGACGATTATATTGGGCATTTTCACACTTTTACTTAAAAAGTGCTTGAAAAATCAGTAAAAAACCTATATAATTGACGAGCAAGGCAGGATTTTCCTGCAAATCTGTTTTAAAGGAGAAAACAAAATGCCAGATTTCCTTATGAAGATAATAAGTCTAGTTCTCGGAGTTATTACTTCCATTTCAATGAGCATGTCCTCATTGACCGCCCTTGTCAACAAGGATAACTTTGAAATTGCTTCCTCATTTGACGCTGTATCATATTCCGAAGGCGAACAGCTTGTTCCCGAAAAGGATGCTGACGGCTATTGGACGTTCACCACCGACAGAGCGCTCAAAATCCTTCAGCTTACCGATGTTCACATCGGCGGCGGCGCAATTTCCGTCAAGAAAGACAAGAAGGCTCTCAATGCCGTTGCTGCAATGGTTACCGCCGAAAAGCCCGACCTTATTGTTGTAACCGGTGACCTTGTCTATCCCGTACCTTTCCAGGCAGGTACTTTCAACAACGGAATGGCAACCGATATGGTAATCGACCTTTTTGAAAGCCTCGGCGTCTATTATACCGTCTGCCTCGGCAACCATGACTCGGAAATATACAGCAACTATTCCCGTGAGCAGATTGCCGACAAATATGCTGACCCGTCTCTCAGATACAGCCTCTTCCAGAAAGGACCGGAAGACGTTGACGGTTTCGGCAACCACGTCATCAAGGTCAAGAACTCAAAGGGTATTGTAACGAACGCATACTTTATGTTTGACTCGAACGAATATGTCGGCGCTGATATTTTCGGAGTTATGGGACAGTATGACAACATTCATCCGAACCAGGTCGAATGGTACAAGGAGAATGTTCTTGCAATTGACTCCGCCAACAAGGCTATTGATCCTGCTTGTCCGATGTTCCCGTCGCTTATGTTCTTCCACATTCCTCTCAAAGAGTTTGATGATGCATGGAAAGAATACAGAGCAAACGGTTCAAAGGATACCGAAAACGTCAGGTACGTCACCGGCGGTTACTATGAAAGTAACGAGAAGGTTTGCTGCGGCGTCGGCGATGACAACCTTTTTGAAACCGCTCTTGAACTTGGCTCAACAAAGGGTATTTGCGTTGGTCACGACCATGTAAACAATGCAATTCTTAACTATAAGGGCATTGATCTTATTTACGGCATGAGCATTGACTACCTTGCATATTTGGGAATTGACAAGAAAGGCGCACAGCGCGGCTGTACCGTTATTACCCTTTCGGAAAACGGCGACCTTTCGGTTTCGCTTGAAAACTATTATCAGGATAAGTATGTTACCAAGTATGAAAAGGAAAAGGTTTCAACCGACCGCTGAGTAACAATGTAACTGCTAAGGGCTGTCCGGAAAGGACAGCCCCATTTTTCGCTTTTTGAAGAGATAACCTGTCTTTTTTGTTTAAAGGTCTTGACAATGTCAGAGAATTATGATAATATTTCATGGCACAAACGGAGAGATACCGAAGCGGTCATAACGGAACGGTCTTGAAAACCGTCGTACGTCCTGCGTACCGTGGGTTCGAATCCCACTCTCTCCGCCATTTTTATCTTAGATATTCTGTTTATCGACACCTACGGAGAAGTACTCAAGTTGGTGACGAGGCGCCCCTGCTAAGGGCGTAGGTCGGGAAACCGGCGCAGGAGTTCGAGTCTCCTCTTCTCCGCCATAACTGGGCATCAGTTTTGATACAATGGGTATCTAAGCGGGTGTCCAGTTTCTTTTTGCAAAAGCCACTGTTTACAAGGATTTTCCTATACCATTTAACAAAAGCAGGCTGCTCTACGGTAACCGAGACATGGTCGCCGTAGAGCCTGTTTGTGTTTTGATATGAACCTTTTAATGAAAGGCCTGGAGGGTGTGCATAGACATAAAAGGAATAATTAAAAGGCACAACGGAAATGCCACCGCAAATTGGTTATAATTTCAAAAAAGTTTTCAGCATGCCACACTGTTGTCGTTACGATATGATATAATCTATATATTCACATAGCAGGAGGATGGCATATGAAAACATTTCTTGCTCCGAACGGGGAGTATATCACTGTCCCGGATGGCAGAGTGACAACATTCGGACTCAGCGAAGAACAAAACAAATTGGTGGAAAACGCTTTGCCAGCAAAGGGGTACGAACTGCTTGACACCGATGCTCCAACTGATCTCATTGCCATCTCTGCGGCGGCGCTCATTATCAATGCAGCTGCCTTGGATTCAGACAGCAAAGAAATGATTATTGATTATTACACGGAGATCGGAGGCTGTACTGATGAAACCGTATTCTGGCTTGGTTATCCCAAGCCCCCAAGGCATCTGCGGGCAAAGTTCAAGTGTTATGAAAATTTTGAAGAACTTGCCACTAATCTGAAATATCACCTTTTATCGGCACACAGCAAATCTAAAAAAGCGAAAGATTTCAGCAAGAAAATGGCGGACTGCTTGATGATTTTATCCCTGATTCGTTCTCATCCCGGCATAAAGACACAGGATCTTGTTGACAAATTGGAGATACCGACGAGGACGATTCAACGGTATATTTCCACCTTACAGGCAGCAGGCGAATGGATTGAGTATGATACTCACAAAGGAGGGTGGCGGCTTCAATATGGTATTTCCATCTTGTTCGGTGATCATCTGAAAGATGAATAGTACAGGAGTCTAAATGTGAATGCAGCCGTTTATATGGAAAAGGAGGAATTGCCCAATGGATTTTGATACGCTGTTTGCAGAATGGAAAACAAAACATGGTTTCAACGCTTTTATCCGGGACGGGATTGTCGATCCCGAACACTACGATAGCCCGCATATTCTATTTGTTCTTCGAGATATGAACTGCCAATCCGAGCGGGATTTGTGCGCCGACCTGCGCAATGACGGAAGCGGATGGAAAACTTGGAACAATATCGGTAGATGGATAAAGGCGCTTCTGGACGGCACTGAACCGTATCCACGATCTATTCCGAAAGAAGAACGGATACGGCAGATCAGCCGTGTGGCTGTTATGAATCTGAAAAAAGAAGGGGGCGGCAGTCGCACAGATGGATGCGCACTGGAGCAGGCGGTGGAAGATCAGTGCGATCTCATTCGTGAGGAGATCTGCTTGTGCAATCCAGATATTATCATTTGCTGTGGATTATCCAGTGCGGGTATGAAAGGAAACGCCGTGTTACTGGAGGAAAAACAGGTTCTGACACTTGTTGAAAGCTGGGAATCATTCCATTCTCAGAGCTTTGACAGGGAATGGTATTACTACAGGGCTGTCATAAATGGGAAACGGATTCCGATTATCAGCTTTTGCCATCCCCAAGTAACAAACCTCCAAGGTGCAAGAGGCCACGACAAACTGTTTGAACCGCTGTATCGGGATATGCTTCATATTAGGGAAATGTTTTTGAATACTGCTGATGGTGGTGATCGCCGTGCAGATGAAATATGAATATGTGTTCAATGACCTGTCTGCACTTGAAATTGAGTATAAGCTCCGGCAGATTATTGATAACGCCCTATATGAAAAATATGGTGACAAGCCTGATGAACTGATTAAGAAGCGGATCCTCGACGAATGGGCGGCTATGGAGCGCAGCAACACAGTCCTTGAGGTCGCCGCTTTATACGAGCTTGTTATCTGGCTCAAGAAGAACAATCATCCATATTGGATGCGTGGATGTGCCGGCTCCAGCTTTATCCTCTATCTTTTGGGAATCACCTTTGGCAATCCGCTTCCACCCCACTACCATTGTCCTGTGTGTCATTCTATTCAGTGGGAAACAGACTATCTTGACGGTTTTGATTTGCCGAAAAACAAAGTCTGCAAACAGGACAAAGCCACTCTTATTCCGGATGGGCACAATGTTCCATGGCAGACTCTATGGGGATATGGAGAGCATATTCCGGTATTTGATATTGACTTGCCAGAAAATCTGCGTGATAATTTTCTCATTATATTGGAAAATCACTGGCTGCGAAAAAAAGAATCAGATGATACCTTTTCGCTGAAAATGAGTTCTGAAAAACTAAGGGCATCCCTTTCCAATATCAGCTTTGCGTTTTGCTTGGAGTGCTCGTCTATTCATAAAACTTTTCATAGCAAAACAGTGGATGCATCGTGCGTCAATATATCGTTGAGCGCATGGCAAACGCTTTTGAATTACTATGATGTTTATGATGAGCAGAGTATTCTTGGCATGAACACTTTTGCTGACTTGATTTCATTTTCAGGTATTATTCACGCAACTGGGGCATGGGACGATGAGGCAGCTTTTATGAATCGTTACCTAGATTATGCTCCGTCGGAACTGATTGCTTTTCGTGATGATATATTCCACTATCTCATAGTACATGGTTTCTTGGAAAAGGACGCATGGCGAGGAATGAATTACGTTCGCAAAGGATTGGACTTGCCTGTTATCACGGAAGAAATGAAGCATTCCCGTGACAAATGGGTGTTGGATCGTTGTAAAAGAATAGAGTATCTGTTTCCGAAAGCACATGCCGTAGAAAACATCATGTTCCGTTTGAAAGCAGCAATACTGCCGGAGAGTACACAGCGAATCTCAACAGGGTATGCTGTCATAGACGATACTCTGGATGGCATAGATCGATCTGATGTAATTATTTTAGGCGCAAGAGTTGCTATGGGAAAGACCGCCTTTGCCTTGGATGTTGCATATGCCCTTGCCACTACAGCCAATAAAAGAGTTGCGATATTTACACCGACAGATAATGTGAATAATATATTGGAGGGGCTCAAACGGCGGGCGAATACAGATTGCCATGAAAATATAGCATTATGGACAGAAGACGCTTTGTGTATCGAGACATTAAGAAATGAACTGAATGCCAATGCTGTTGATTTTCTGATAATAGACTGCCTGCAATCTTTTAAGCCGGTGGGCACTAAAAATTCAAAACAAGTTGAAGTCACTATGCAAGAACTCAAACAACTGGCAAAAGACAAGAATGTACCGATGCTGATACTTACGCAATTATCAAGAAAGGTTGAGCGCCGAAAAGCACATATTCCGCTTGTTAAAGATATTCCGTATTGCAAAAACGTTGTCTCCTTTGCTGATAGTATTCTTCTGCTGTACCGTGAAGCATACTATGATCCCGACGCCGACGGGAGCATAGCGTGGTGCTTTATAGAGAAAAATGCCCGTGGGGGCTTGGGCGCAATACCGTTAATATGGGATGATGAAAAAATTGGATTTAAGAATCCTGCGTTCTCTCGTTAAGCGGAGTAAAATCCCTTGGTAACAAGGGCGTACTTCTATACAGGGGCAAGCCCTGTATGTGCGCTCTGCGAGGCAGACAGCCCGAACGATTGAAGTCCGGCTACGCGGTTCACGTTCTTTCAGACTGCGTCACAAGCTACGATAAAACAAAGATTGAAGAGATGCTGCGCTATTATGAGAGCAAGGGCTGTGAGCTTGTGAAAATTAAAGAGCTTGTCGGATAATTAACAAGTTAAAACAGGAGCGTTAATTTATGGTGGTTGTCAGAAAAGCGGTGCAGGAAGACCTTGACGATGTTGCAAAAATCTATGAGCACATTCACGTCGAAGAAGAAAGAGGCGCAATTTCAACCGGATGGATAAAAAACATTTATCCGGTCAGAAAAACCGCCACGGATTCTTTTGAGAGAAACGATCTGTTCGTGATGCAGGACGAGGGAAAAACAGTTGCCGCGGCAATAATCAACAAGGTTCAGGTTCCGTGTTATATTGAAGCCGCGTGGAAGCACAGCGCGGAAAAAAACGAAGTCATGGTGCTTCACACCCTTGTTGTTGAACCGTCGGAGAAAAGAAAGGGCTACGGAAGGAGTTTTGTTGCTTTCTATGAAGCTTATGCAGAGAAAAACGGCTGCCGCGAGCTGAGAATGGACACCAATGCGGTGAATCTCAACGCAAGGGCAATGTACCGTAAGCTCGGGTATGAGGAAATCGGAATTGTTTCCTGCGAATTCAACGGAATTCCAAATGTCAGGCTGGTCTGCCTTGAAAAGTACATAGGCTGTCCTGATTGCGGCAACACGGTGGGGGATTGACTTTTTTGCTTTTTCTGCCCGGTTTTAAAAGAGACCTGTGAACAAATGCTTTTTGGTATAAAGACTTAACACTCTTTGGCTTAGTGCTATTATACAAGTGAAATTAAAACTTTTTTGCCTCAGATGTAACAAAAATGAGGGAAAATCTGTTTATTTTTCCAATAGAAAAACAACAAAATGTGCTTATGTGAGATAATATAATCAGTCTTTATGACAAGGAGAGAATATAATGACGAAGAAAAAAATCATATCAGTTGTGATTGCCGTTGTTATGCTGTTCTCTGTTACAGCAACACCGGCATTTGCCGCTGACGGATCAGAGGCTTTCACCGGTTACATGAAAGACGCTCTGAACAAGGTTATCGGCGCAGTTATGGAAACTCTGACAGGCTTTATTAACCGCAGTATAACGGACAAGGGCGTTGCTGTTGACATGAACGATTTTGTTCTCAGCGACTTTTTTTCCGGAACTGATGAATTCCTTTCCGAGCCTGCCGCGGGCGCATGCTGGTCGCTCGGCTATGACACGCAGAGTCTTGTTCCCGAGAACCGCGATGAATATAATCTTTATCTCGGCGGCTTTGTGTCTTTTGACAACGGACTTTCAAACAAGGTCAAGGATGTTTATGACGACATGAAAGTCAGAACAATTGCACTTTCTGACGGAAGCGGTCGCGGAACCTCGGTTTTTGCAACCATAGACTGCATCGGAATGTCCAATACAGACGTCCGCGAAATCCGCGCAAGGCTTGCGGATTTTGCTGCCGTGAACAATATCAATTCAATCAATATTTTTTCAACGCATTGCCATTCCTGTATTGACACTCAGGGACTGTGGACTCAGATGCTTAGAAGAATCCCGGGAAATCTCCTTTCTGCTTACGCCGGACTCGGCGAGGTTCAGAAGGGTGTTGATGAAAAGTATATGCAGTTCCTTTTTGAAAGAGTCGCTCTTTCTGTTGAAGAAGCCGTCTCTTCAATGAAAACGGGTGAGCTGACTTTCTCCCGGAAGGATCTTGGCGGCGAATATTTCAACAACAAAAACAGAACTTCTGCAACTGCCGTTCTGAGCGAGCTGACAAAGTTCACCTTCACTCCCTATGACGGTTCAACACCTACAATTATTGCCAATATGGCGGCTCATCCCGACGTTGTCGGTCTTCCTGTCAAAGGCGACGACGCAAACGGACAGATTCTTTCCGGCGACTATGTTTACTACATCGGCGAAACGCTGAACAAAGCCGGCTATAACTTCATGTTCTTCAACGGAGCAATCTGCGGAATCTATATCGGCAGAACACCGACGAACGACGGAATCAATCTTCCGCGCCGCGTTGATATTTCAATCCGCTATGGCAGAGAAATCGGCAGAATTCTGCTTGCCATGAATATGACAGAGGAAGAAATCAAGTCCGATCCGTTCCTTTCTTCCACAGGAGACACCGAGGAACAGATGAATTCCGAAAACTACACCCTTTGGTATAAGAACTGGCAGCCGGTCAGTGAAGAAAAGGTTGAACCTCTTCTCAACGTCAGAGTCAAATCTATCATCACTCCGGTCACGAACAATGTTGTTCTTGTTTCCGGAAAGCTAAGACTTGTTAACCATACGCTTATCAAAAACGGAAAAAACTACTTCCTCCCGACCGAAATCGGATATGTTCAGTTGGGTTCTCACAAGGTTGTGATGATGCCGGGTGAAGTCAGTCAGGACCTTGTTGCCGGTGGAGCTTCCCTCACAAAGGACGGTTCAATAAACAAAGAGGATTTCAGCGAAAAAACCGTCTTTGAGCTTTTCGGCAAAGACGCAATTGTTTTCGGCCTTGCCAATGATTCAATCGGTTATATTGTTCCGGATAACGATTACTGCATGGGGCTTTTCTTTAACCATTATCAGGAGACTCTTTCTCTCGGAAAGAACACCGCTTCTTTCCTTATGAATAGCTATGAACAGCTTGCTGCTGAGGTCAGATGAGTGATATTTTCACACAATCGAACAAGACGTTTGATTTGTGACACAGTGACAGAAATTGTTACATTCCGCAGTTTTTTTTGTCGGTCGCATTTGTTGACTTGACTATTTCTCTGTGCTATCATATCAGTAACAGTATTTCTGAAAGAAGTGAAAACAATGAAAAACGGAAAAAAACAACTTCCTGAAAAGCTTTATGACCTCATTCCGTCTCAGCAGACGATGTATATGATGGTCAAATACAGCTTTCACAAGCAGCTCACTCAGATACCGATTTCTTTTTCGGTTGAAAAAGATCTTGATTTTAATGTTCTCAGAAGAGCGTTTAACATTGAAATTGAACGCAACGACAGTCTGCGTATTCGTTTTGCTGTTGTTGACAAGCAGATTAAGCAGTATTTTCTTGATAGCTTCTGCGTTGAAAATATTGAGGTCAAGCGCTTCAAGAATATTGAAGAGCAGGAGGCTTTCTTTTCAAAGGACGCTCAGAAGCCGGTCTATTTCCTGAAAGATGAAATTTTCAGGGTATTCTTCTTCAAAACCGAAGGCGTCGGAAGCGGAATTTACCTTGTTGTCAGCCACCTGAATCTTGACGCAATGGGAATCATTATCACTCTTGCCGACCTTTTCAGGGTTTATAGGGCTCTTATTGAGGGCACAGAGATGCCTGCTCCGCTAAATAAGTTTGAAGACTACATAAAAGAAGAGTTTGCCAGACTTTCTGATAAAAAGAAAATGGCTAAGCACCGGGAGTTTTACGCCCGTTATTTCCTCAAAGGCGGCGAACCGTTCCATGCAAATGTTCATGGTCCGGAATTCCTTGAAAAATACCGCAAGAAGAAAAAGAACCCCGATCTTCGTGTCCCCCCGGCATACAATCCGCTTTATGACAAGTGCGACATGATAGTCAGGCAAATCTCCGCCGAGGACGCAAAGAAGATTTTTGATTACTGCCTTGAAAAGAAGATTGCACCGGAAAGCCTGTTGCAGCTCGGTCTGAGAACATATTGCTCGGCTGTCAATTACAGAACTCCGGACGTATTCATTCAGTCACTTTGCAGCAAGCGTGCAACGAACAAGGAAAAGAACATGGGTGGCTGCATCACTCAGCCGCTCCAGCTGAGAACAATTATTCCCGAGGATTTCACTTTTTCTCAGGCTCTTGATGAAATTACTCAGACAAGGTCAAAGCTGTTCCTCCATTCGGCCTATCCTTACGGACTTGCGCTCAACCTTTCAAGAGAAATCTATAACTACAACATGATCCAGGGCCCTGCCTGCATGATGTTCTCGTGGATACCTGTTCCGATAGGTCCGGTTGCTCCGTTCAAGTTTGACTTCCGCGGCTATAACCTCGGACGCTACTTCACTCCGCTTTATGTCATTACTCATCCCGACCCTGAAACTCAGGGAATCAAGTGTGAATATATGTACCGCGTAAAGCTTGCAACCGCAGATGACATCAATAGACTTCACGAAAACGCTGTCAGAGTTGTTCTTGCCGGCATTGAAAATCCTGAAATTAAAATCGGCACACTTCTCGACAGTATAACATAATTTAAAGGAGATGCTTATCAATGCTTGAAAGACTCAGAAAAGTAATTTGCGAATACGCTGACATTCCTGCCGAAAAGATTACGGAGGAAACCAACATCAGAACCGAGCTCGGTCTCAACTCCCTTGAACTTATCAATATGGCTGTTGCCATTGAAGATGAGTTCGGCGTTGAAATTCCTGACCGTGAAGCTCTCGGAATTGAAACTGTCGGCGATACTATCAAACTCATTGAAAAATACATGAATGCATAATTTTACACACATTTTATTAAGGGGGGATTTTTTAAAGTTCCCCCTTCTTTGCCTTTTTGCGCACTAAACTTGAAAAAAACGGTTTTTTGTGTTAGGATAGATTGGTATAAGGGTAGCTATTAGTTAATATAGCCTGAATAGGAGGTCAGAATTATGAAAAAGGTTTTAAAACGTGTTCTTTCCTTGATGCTTGCTTTCATCATGATTGCTGCTGTTCTTGTTCCGTCGTTTTCGGCTGCAACCGTCAACGATCTGCCCATTATTTACGTTATCGGTAAGAACAGCCCGATATACGATAAAAACGGCAAAAAAATCCACCCGTCCGGCGGTATTGACACGCTGATTGAAAAAAACATGGATCAGCTCACAAAATCCTTTGCACTGAGTGTTGCAAGCGGTAACTGGTCGCATTACGGCGATGCAATATATAACATTGTTCTGCAAAAATTCAAGGACTTTCCTCTTGATGAAAACGGCGAAATTTCAAACGGCTCCTATGTAAGAGAAAATGACGAGCCGAAGAAAAAGACCTCCGGCTTCACCTTGACGGATTATTATTTCTACTATGACAGCCGTATTGACCCGTTTGTCAATGCGAAAAAGCTCAATTCATACATAGACAAGGTTCTTGCCGCAACCGGAAAGAAAAAAGTTCAGCTTGTCGGTCGTTGTCTCGGCGGAACAATCGTTTCGGCCTTCCTGACAAAATACGGTTGCAGCAAGGTTGACACACTGCTCTATTACGCTTCTGCCGCCCAGGGCGTTATTCCTATCAGCTGCTTTTTTGCCGGCGACATTAAATTTGACAGCGACGCTTTGCAGCGCTATGCACTGACTGATATGGAAGACGAGCTTTCAGACATAATGAAACTTGCGATAAAGCTTGCATACGTTACAAGCACATTTCAACTGGGCACCCAGACCGTCAGCTCGATTTATGCAAACGTTGCCAAAACACTTTATCCGCGCATTGTTCTCGCTGTTTACGGAACCTGCCCGGGATATTGGGCAATGATTCGCGATGATTACTATGAAGAGGCAAAAAAGGTTCTTTTCGGCGATAATATGCAGAAGTATGAAAAGCTTATTGCCAAAATAGATAACTATCATAACAAGGTTTTCAAAAAGCTTCCGCAGACACTGAAAAAATGTAAGAAAAATGGTCTGAAAATTGTGAATATCACAAAGTATAATCAGGCTATGCCGCCGCTTTTCACCAACTGTCTTAAACAGGCTGATAACCTGGTTGAGGTTGAAAGCGCATCCATGGGAGCAACCTGCGCCAATATGGAAAAAACACTCAGCTCCGGCTATATCACCTACCTTGAAAACGCAGGAAAGGATAAGTATTTGTCGCCTGATCTGATTGTTGATGCGTCCTCCTGTGTTTTCCCGGACTATACATGGTTCATCAAAGACCTGGGGCATGAGACTTTCCCGGCTTCGGTCAATAAGCTCATTATGAAAATTTTCGGCTCAAAAACGCAGTATACTGTTCTGAGCAATTCGAAGTATCCGCAGTTCATGAAGTATGACAAATCGACAAAAGCGGTTTCGGCTGTCACAAGACCGGACACCTCTAAGGATGAACCCAACAAGGAACCGGGCTATTTTTCAAAAATCCTTTCGTTTTTCACAATATTCATGGAAATTGTCAGAAAGCTTCTTGGTTTAAAGTGATTTGTTAAAAAAATGTTCATTTTTTATTGACAATAACCGACAAATGTTGTATTATTTAGCTGACAGAAGAAGTTCTTCTGAAAATATTTAAGGAGTGGATACGTTATGCCGTCATGGCTCGCTGAACTTATTCCCCACCTCGGTTTTGTATTCAGCAAGATTCTGCTTAAACTCGGCCTGAAAATCCTGTTCTGAGTAATAACCGATTTGTGGTACGCGCTTTTGCGCAGAAAACCGAATAAACAAAAGCGCAGCCGTCAGCAGGATTCCGGAATCCGGTTGACGGCTGTTTTCTGCATGATAACCGACAGATATTGTGCAGTGTGATTTTTTATTACTTTTAATTGACTTTTTGCACTGCGGTATATTATGATAAAGCTGACCCTGTTCCTGCCTGATTTGGATGAATATGGGTTGATTCTATGAAAGGAGCGCTTGATGATGAAAAAGCTTTTGGCAGTTCTTCTTGCTGCTCTCATGATCTTCTCGGTTATGAGTGTTGCTGTTTTTGCTGCTTCTGAGGACGTTGTCACAACAACAGCCGCCGCTGCTGACGATTCAGCTGAAAAGGAAAACAATCTTCCCGGTTGGCTCGTTGAACTCATTGCACGTTTGAAGCAGGTTATTGCAAAAATTCTTTTCAAGCTTGGAATCAAGGTCAGTATTGCTCTTTGATTTATAATTCAACGCTGAACAGAATTTGAACGGCCGACAAACCTTTTTGGGGTTTGCGGCTGTTTTTTTGTCTGGCTGAGTTTTTTCTGAGGGTGTATTGCTTTGCGAAAGAGAAATTTTTGACGCTGCGGCGGAAACCTCTGAAACGAAAATTGAAACCTATGAAGTGAAATAACAGCACCACCGCGCAACATTTCAGTCGTGCGGTGGCACTTATACTTAAGGAACCTCTGAATAAATCACAGCATACGCTTTGATGCACATCTTACTTGCA
>JAEDIL010000149.1 GCA_016292455.1 Clostridiaceae bacterium | reverse complement strand
AAATTTTATCACATCGGACAGGCTATGTCAACAACGGACGGGAAGTTTTTTGCCACAAATTTCTTCCTTTAAGACAAAGCGTTAGTGTCTTTTTTAACAAAAATTCAAGGCGCCCGGGCATTCCCGAACGCCTATCAGCTTTCATTTGATCATTCTGAACAATTCCGAGAGTATCCTGAAGAAAGCACTGACAATCTTTATTGCTTTTTCTCCAAGGGAACCTACGACCGAGACCTGAAGCATAATCCTCTTTTTGTGGATCTCTTTGACAGCAGCCTGCATACCACCGTTTTTGTAATCTTCTATTGAAGCGTTTATTTCGCCGCGCTGAGTTATTCCGAAACGATCGCAAAGCTCAAAAAATTCATCGGCTGCTTTTGCTCTTCCCTTTTCATCAAAGGAATCCTCGTTAATTTTAGCGTAAAGAACCGGTATTTTTGCTTCTTTGACTCTGTCGGTGAGGACGGCGTTTCCCTCAACCGCTTTTTCGGCTTTTGCAAAGCATTTTTGATAATACGCTATGTTGCAGCCGGAAAGATATCCGCTCTGATGCTTAAAAGGTTCATCGTAAAGACCGAGATCTCTTACCGAGTATTTTAGGCTCGAGGCGCACCTGTTCATATATTCGGCAATATACCTTGCGGCGGAACCGTAATATATTTCAAGATAGCGGGCTATAACCGAAGAAACATTCAGACCGCTGCCTTTCCACATCAGCTTTGCCAGAACATAGGCGCGCAGATTTGTGAACTCGCCTCCGACCTCCCTCGAAGCCTGGTGGAATATTCCCATCACGTTGTTATCCTCATAGAACTTTTGGTTGCTCTGCTGAACCCCGAAATTCGGGAACGGTAAAAGCAAATGCGAAAAATTAACAACATAATCCCAGACAATGATGTTATCCGTGAAATTCTTCCACTTCTTCAGCCTCATGCCGAAATCTCTGGCGCCGGTCGAAGTCAGATCGGCGTATGAACAAGCCTGATCTCCGGGCATGGCGCAAAGCTTTATAACAATATTGCTCTCTGCCCTTATGTTTTTAGGAGGATCCTCAGTGTAAAAGTATGCGAGAGTTGAAATATACTTGTCCGGGTGCTCCTTTGCAAGCTCGTTTAAAAACGGGAGCAGGCTGCCCATTCCGCTGCCACCGGCAGCATTGTCGGCTTTCTGACATTCGTGGCAGGTGCATCGGTTGCGGTTATCCATTATGCTGAAATCCCAAAATATCTGTTCAGGACTTTCCTCAATCATTCGGTTCAGCTTTTCTCTGACTATTTTCAGAACGTCCGGATTGCTCAGACAAAGCTGAGCCGAACAGCCGTCGGCACTTTTTGCTCTTTTGCCGTTGAGCATTGCAAAATATTCCGGATGCTCATCAAAATATTCTTTCTCGGATACGAAGAACTGAAAGCTGTGGCACCATGTTCCCCACTGATTATATTGGTTCACCTTATCAGAGTTCGGATAATAGCCTATCCCGTTGAGACGCAGCTTCTCGAAACGGTTCGGCTGAGCTGTTTCATAAGAATATACATTGCGCCAGTCCATTGCGGGCTTTTCGACCGTGTCATATGCTTTTATATAAACCGTCGGCTGATAGGGAATATAGTCCTCCCTGTCGGTTGCCCAAAGGCAGCCGAGCTCATCCTCAAGAAAACCGTAGACAGCGTTCATTGAACCAAGCTCGTTGACGCCGCACAGGAACAGCTTTTCGTTTTTTGTCAGGATACGGTAGCCGTCCGCTCCGGCGTTTTCAGGAGCAAACGAACCTCTGCTTGTTTCTCCTATAACAATTTCCTTTGCAGTTTCCGGTTTATCATCGGTGCGGATTTCGAGCCTTGCACCCGTCATGGTTTCAAAGGTCCGTGCAAAAAATTCAACTGCATATTCAAGTCTTTCTCCGACCGAAGCGGAATAAACGAGAACATAGTCGGTTTTGCCGTCTTTTGCAAGGCAAAGACCTCTGTCTTTGGGCTGCGCCATTGCTGAAATTCTGTCGTTCTCGGCGGAATCCGACACTGTGATATAGATATCTCTGCCGATAGCTCCCGCATAGAGCGAATTGGGAACAGTTGCCGCAAATACTGCAATAAGAATTATTGCAGTGGCCTTTTTGATTTTTTTCAGCATAAAGTTTCCTCTCCACATAATTCTTTATATAATTATTGTAACATATTTTACCGAGCAATTCAATAAGCACAAAATAAAAAACAGAATTGGGCTTCGAATAATTACCTTTGTTCCGCAGAAACTTAAATTGAAGACAAAAAGAGGAGGACTGCATATGGCAGACATGAGT
>JAEDIL010000148.1 GCA_016292455.1 Clostridiaceae bacterium | reverse complement strand
GTGACCCTCTGCTTGTAAGGCAGATGCTCTCCCAGCTGAGCTATGCTCCCACATCAACTGCTGTTTGCCTTGCAGCGACTAACATACTATACCAAATAAAACTTTGTTTGTCAATCCCTTTTTTAATAAAAATTGAAGATTCAGCAAATGAATTTAATTGAAGAGGAACGAAAAAATAGATTCATCGTTGTTTTCCTCATAGTCAAAGGCACCCTCAGGCAGAAAACTCGCGACAATTCCAATAACATCTTTCAGTAGCTTTACAAGCATTATTACCTGTTGAATCCTTAACTTTAAATCGTCCATAACATAGCCTCCTTCCGAAGCTTGCGGTTATGATACTATATCAATTTGTAAACAGTGTCATTATGTTGTTAACAAATATTAAACTGGATTTATTATTTCCTTGTCTTTTTAATTGCAAGTTCGTTCATGAAAACAACCATTCCGCAGAACAGCAGCAGAACAAACGGCGTATATACGAATGTTGTTGCAGCCGCTGCAAAGCCGAAAATCATCTGCGCTGTGAAGCCCATTGCATACGCTCCGCCCATGTGAAAACCTGTAATATCAGCCGAAAATTCAACACCGAAGCGTTCCGGAACAGAATGGAGAATACTCGGAAAAATAGGTCCGCAACCCATACCGAGAAGCAGGAAACCGGGAAGTACAGCAACCTTTGACGGTACAAGAAGAACACAAATACCGACAAGCATAATTACCAGACCGCCGCGAATTATAGTTCGATCATTAAGACGAATTGATATAAAACCGGTGATGAGCCTGCCGAGCATGATGCCGCCAAAATAAAATGAAACGTATCTAGCCGCAGCATCTGCACCCATTGAAAACACGTTGACAAGGTAACTTGCACCCCAGGTTCCGATCAGAAACTCTGCCGAGCAATAGAATCCGAGCGAAGCAATACTCGGGAAAATGCCCTTTTTTCTGAGGAAAACAATCTTTTCTCCCTTATTTTCATCTTTTGGTGCCGCTTCGGGCTGAGTGCCGGTATCAAATGCCCTCCATTTTCTGAGTGCAAGAACAACAAGCGCCGCAATCAGAAGTTCGAGCAATGCAATTGTCTGATAGCCGTTGCGCCATGTTCCGTGTTTTCCGCTGAGAAAGACCGACATTATCATGGGAGAAGCTGTTACACCAACACCCCAAAAACAATGCAGCCAGCTCATGTGACGCGCTTTGTAGTGCAGCGAAACATAATTGTTAAGTCCGGTGTCAATTGCGCCAGCACCGTAACCGAGCACAACTGCGAAAAATATCATCACCCATATATTAGGAGAAAAGCTGATGCCTATAAGACCGACTGCTGTGAGAATGATTGAAAACAACGATACCAAGGGAGTACCGAAACGGCGGATCAACGGTCCGGCAACGAAAGACGCGCCTCCGGTACAAATCCCGACAATGGTGGTATATACCGATGCAAAGCCCTCGGGCAGCCCGAAATCGGAACCGAGAACCGGCCACACAACTCCGAACATGGAGTCCGGCAGTCCCAGGGAAATAAATATTACATATATCACAACAAGTATTGCAGTCATATTACACTCCAAAAGCTCTGAACAATGTTACTACGTATTCTCTATAAGATATGCACATTGGCGCAAGACTGATAAAGGTCATTCATTTCAGCAAGTCATCAATGTTCTATCTTACGAACAAAACCATCTTTTCATGAAGGCAATCATAATCATAAAATCTGTCATCGAATGAATCAAAATTATACATTTCTGTCCGTTATTCATATTCATCAATACTGCTGATTGCAAAAGAAGAAAGGTCATTGACATCGATGTGTTTTCAAGAATGAAGCTGTCGAACACTGCTTTCCGCTGCACCGACTGCTTCCAACACACTACTTATATACGGAGCACATTAACAGCTTGAATTAACAAAAAACTGACACAAGCCGCCATTGTTCACCTCAGCGACAAAGCAGAGAAGAGAATTGAAAACGTGCTCCGCAAAAAAATAGCCGTCTAATTTTGCCAAAACCAATTGAACAAGACTCTGTTATTACCGCTGGGAATCACGATGATATTTGTGGAGGCTGTTTTACCGTGATTAAGACCGACTGTTCCTTTTCAAGCCAAAGAACAGCACTGTTAACGGCAATTTTCAATGAATTGTCTGCGATTTGGTTTATAATTCTGACAATCAAAGTTATCCTACTTCGGATAAGCAGATTGACACTGATTATACAAAAAAAGCCCGCTCTATTGAGCAGACTTTGACTTTCTGTACCCTCAAAACCGAACAAAGGGCATGTAAATATGGAGGAGAAAATC
>JAEDIL010000059.1 GCA_016292455.1 Clostridiaceae bacterium | reverse complement strand
ACTTGTTCCTCATAATTGGTCAGAGACGAAAAAGATTGATTCAACCTGCGCCGCAGAAGGCGTATCATATCAGAAATGCTCCGATTGCGTAAGCACAAGAGAAGTAACCATTGACAAAAAGCCGCACACCTGGGTTAAGAGCACCGTTCATGCGCCCACCTGCCTGGATGACGGCTGGACGGAGTATTACTGCTCAAAGTGCCCCGCAACAACGATCGATGATAAGCTTCCGGCTCTCGGACACGATATGAAAGAGGCGTCGCGCAAAGATGCCACCTGCCAGCTGGCCGGCGTTATCAATTATAAATGCTCGCGCTGCTCAGTGACATCAAGCACGGTCATTCCGAAGGTTGACCATAGCTACACCAAGGAGACGATAACCAAAGATCCGACCTGCACGGAAAAAGGTCATGCAACCTATCAGTGTATCTGGTGTGATAAGTATGACCCGAGCAGAGGCGATCGTGACGGAATTGATCTTGACCCGACAGGTCACAACTGGGGCGACTGGGTTGTTGAAACGCCCGCCACCTGCGAAGAGGACGGCGTTGAAAAGCGTATCTGTAAAAACGACGCAACTCACTTTGAAAGACAGCCTATTCCAAAGCTTGGCCACGATTACGATCAGACTATAACACGCACCGTTGAAGCAACCTGCACCAAGGACGGATATACATATCACCCCTGCAAGCATTCAGGCTGCGACAGCCGCCAGACCGTTCAGGTTCTCACAAAGCTCGGTCATGACTATGTGAACGGTGAGTGGAAGGTAACCCTCGAGGCAGCCTGCGAAACCGACGGCGTGAAGGAATACTACTGCGGACACTGCCATGAGTCAATTAAGAGTGAAGTAATTCCTAAGACCGGACACAGCTTCACCAACTATGAAAAGACCAAGGACGCAACCTGCGTTGATAACGCAAAGCAGACCGCCTCTTGCGACAACGGCTGCGGAAAAACCAATACAATAGATATTCCGGATACCGCCCTCGGTCACGATTTCCGCGAGGAAAACTACAAGTTCAATTACGATGCAAAGTGCGAAATAGACGGAACCAAAACCGCACAATGCACACGCTGCCCTGTAACGGACACAAGAACTGCTCTCGGAACTGCCCTTAAACACAGATTTGAAACCTATAAGAAGAGCAAGGACGCAACCTGTCTTGATAAGCCTCAGGAAACCGCTGTATGCGAAAACGGATGCGGAAAGACAGATGTCCGTGAATACGGCACAGCGCTTGGTCATACCTGCGATAGCTTCACTCACGATGCAGGAACCGAAACCTGCTGTGACCTCGGCACAAAGACCGGTACCTGCACAAGGTGCGACACGGTGTACACCGTAAAAGAGGACAGACCGGATTGTTACGCACCCCATACCTATGATCTCGATGCTGAGGGCAACATCGTTTATACTTTCATTCCCGGTTCTGCAAACTGTATGCATGACGGTAAAGAAGAAGCATACTGCATCAACGAAACTTTTCACGCTGACGGCAAGAACTGGGCATGCGGAAACCGTATTGAAAGAACTGCTGTCGGCACCAAGCTTGAACACAGCTTCCCCGATCCGGTAACCGCTAGGGATGAATACTGGTCGAACAATGACGGTACCTGTCAGCGCGACGGTACAATGAGTGCATACTGCACTATGTGTAACATTGCAAAGACTACTGTCGCTGAACCGGACTCAAAGAAGGAGCATTACGTTGCAAACTGGATTTCAGACGGCAACGCAACCTGCACCGAGGACGGAACCAAGCACGGCTTGTGCGCATACGGCTGCGGAAAGGAATTCACAAACGTTCCCGATGAAGGCAGCGCACTCGGCCACTGGTTCAGAGATTACAATACCGAAACAGAAGCAACCTGCACAACAGACAGAGTCAGAACCGCTCAGTGCGAAAGATGCTTCCGCAATGACGACGGCACGACGGTTCGCTGCACAGCAACCGACAGCGTAACCGACATCGGCTCGGCTCTCGGTCATGAATGGAGCGATTGGACATTTGTCGACTCAGCCCCGGACTGTACAAAGGGCGGTCAGATGGAACGCCATTGTCTGCGTGCCTGCTGCATTGGCGAGGACGGAGAACCGATTACTAAGGAGGAAAAAGAAGTTGGAGCAAATCCGCACACATGGACTTGGGTAATTGTTGAAGAAAAAGACTCAGAAGGCAACACGCTTCCGGCTGACTGCACAAGGGGCTACAAAAAGCACCAGGTCTGCTCAGTCTGCGGCGCAGAAAGACCTGATTCAACGATTGAAATTGAAGGCGGCGCCCACCACTTTGTTCTGACTGTTGACAAGGCTCCGACCTGCATCAGCAACGGACAGAGAAAGGTTGAATGTGACGTCTGCGGCTATGTTCTGAGCGATGAAACAATCGAAAAGACAGGTCATATTGACACCTATCTTGACGAAACTACCGTTGTTGCGGCAACCTGCAAGGATAAGGGCTACACCGGTGACCGTAAGTGTACTCTCTGCGACATGATTGTTGAAGAAGGAACCGAAACCGAGATTACAACAAATCACGTTTTCAGCGAGTATGTTCCCTCTGGCGTGGCAACCTGCACCGATAACGCAACCGAAAAGTCAGTCTGCGCAGTTTGCGGCAACGCCGAAAACGTCAGAGAAATCCCCGGCTCTTCCCTTGGTCACATCTTCACAAAGTTTGTTCCGGACGGAAAGGCAACCTGCACCAAGGACGGAGAAAAAACCGCTGTCTGCGACCGCGAGGGCTGCACGGCAACAAAGACCGTCAGAGACCTCGGTTCGGCTCTCGGTCACGAGTGGGGCGAATGGGAAGTTATTGTTGAATCAACCTGCACTTCGACCGGTAAGGCTGTCAGAAAGTGCACACGCTGCGACCTTTCGGTTGAAAAGCAGCTTCGTATGCTCAGCCACGTTGAGGGCGAGTGGATAATTGACAAAGAACCCACCTGCACCGAAGAGGGCGCGAGACACACTGAATGTGTCGGCGGCTGCGGCCACATTTTCAAAGAAGAGACTATTGCAAAGCTTGAGCATAATTACAACATTCAGGTCTACGGCGTAACCTGCATTGACGACGGTTACAGCGTTTTTGAGTGCGCAGATTGCGGCGCAACAAAGCAGGGCGACGTAGTCAAGGCTCTCGGTCACGATTGGAGTGGCGAATGGGTTGTTACCAAGGAACCGACCTGCACAAAGAAAGGCTCCGAAACCATAACCTGCACGCGCTGCGACAAAACAATTACCAGAGAAATTGAAGCTCTCGGTCATAAAAAAGTTGTTGATCCTGCCGTTCCCGCAACCTGCAACGCTCCCGGACTCAGCGAAGGCTGCCACTGCGAACGTTGCGGAAAGGTCTTCACTGAGCAGAACGTTGTAACAGCACCGCACCGCGACGTTGACGGCGACAAAAAATGCGACGAATGCGGAACAGAAATCAATCATCCTCTTGACCTTAACTGCGGCTGTATCTGCCACAAGAACTTCCCGCTTATGAAGTTCCTGTATAAGATTCTCCTCTTCTTCTGGAAGCTGTTCGGTATCGGAAAAGCGTGTGATTGCGGAAGAATCCACTATTGATTATTTTCCGCGCATCTCAGTAAAATTATCCCTAAGACTATTGCTATAAAACGTGTTTTATGGCAGTAGTCGGGGCGAAAAGCAAAAATGAAAAAGCAGGTCTGCAAAATGAGCGCAGACCTGCTTTTGGTTTTCTCTGTTTTTCTTTGTAAAATGTTTTTGCTGTTTTTCAGCCGCCGAGTTTCTGATTGATGAACTGACGGAAGTTGCTTTCGGTCAGAATGTTGTTCACAGGATCTCCGACCGTCATGCCGTTTTCGTCAACGAAAAATGTCACCGGAAGAAAGCTGATGTTTTCGCAAAGCTCATTCAGGGCGCTGTCCGTGACGAGATAAGGATACGGACTGCCGTTGCTTTCATAAAGCTTCCTTGCCTTTTCAAGAAGCTTTTTGTCTGCCTTTCCGTTTTCCGCAACGTCAAGAACAATTCCCAGAAAACCGATGTCCTTCATGTCCTCAGACTTTGAAAGCTTTGCCAACGCCGGAAGCTCAAACTCGTTTGAGCCGCTCCACGTTGCAAAAACATTGACAACGGTCAGTTTCTTTTTTGCAAAGACCTTGTTTGTGACGGTTTTTCCCGTCACATCTTTTGCTTTGAAAGAGGGAAAGGCCGATTTGCTTTGTTCCGGGTTTGCCGTTGTGCTTCCCGCCTGAGAGCTGATGAGTGACTCGGCGGAGGAAAGATTCGATTTGTCTTTGCCGTCTGAACCGCAGGAACAAAGGCAGGTGAGTGCCATCGTGAGCGCAAGCACAGCCGTGATTGTTTTTTTCATTGTTACCGTCTCCTTGAAGCACATCTGATGTCGGGGGTCAATACTGTGCTTTCAGGTAGAGTTTAACACACAAAAAAGGCGCAGTCAACAACAAAAGTCGAAATGCACTCTTGACACAGCTTGCATTGTCAAAGTATAATGCAGTATATATATCGGCTTCAGGAGGATTTTTAAATGAACGTAACAAAAGATATTATGTATGTCGGTGTGAATGACCACGAGCTTGACCTTTTTGAAGGTCAGTACATTGTGCCCAACGGAATGGCATATAATTCCTATGTGATTCTTGACGAAAAAACGGCTGTCCTTGACGGCGTTGACGGCGCATTTTCAAAACAGTGGCTTTCAAATATTGACGAAGCGCTTGAAGGCAAAAAGCCCGACTATCTTATTGTTCAGCACATGGAGCCGGATCACTCCGCGAGCATTGCCGCCTTTGTTGAAAAGTATCCGGAAGCGAAAATTGTTGCAAATGCAAAAGCGTTTGCCATGATGCAGAACTATTTTTCCTTTGAGCTTGAAGAGAGGAAGGTTGTTGTCAAGGATTCCGAAACACTTTCCCTCGGCGCTCATACCCTGACATTCATTTTTGCGCCCATGGTACATTGGCCTGAGGTAATGGTCAGCTTTGATTCAAAGGACAAGGTTCTTTTCTCCGCTGACGCTTTCGGAAAATTCGGCGCGCTCGATGCTCAGGAGGACTGGGACTGCGAAGCGAGAAGATACTATATCGGAATTGTCGGCAAATACGGCGCACAGGTTCAGGCACTTCTCAAAAAAGCAGCTGCTCTTGATATTCAGACAATCTGTCCGCTCCATGGCCCGATTCTCAAAGAAAACCTTTCACATTACATTGAAAAATATGACATCTGGTCGTCATACCGCGTTGAAACAGAGGGCGTCATGATTGCATATACTTCTGTTTACGGCAACACAAGAAAGGCGGCAGAGCTGCTTTGCGAAATGCTGAAAAAGCGCGGCTGCCCCAAGGCTTTCACCGTTGACCTCGCAAGAGAAGACATGGCAGAAGCTGTTGAAGACGCATTCAGACACGGAAAGCTTGTTCTTGCAACAACAACCTACAACGGAATGTATTTCCCGTTTATGAAGCATTTTATTGAACACCTTGTTGAACACAGCTTCCAGAACAGAACGGTTGCTTTTATTGAAAACGGCTCATGGGCACCTATGGCTGCAAAGAACATGAGAGCAGACCTTGAAAAATGCAAAAATCTTGTTTTCTGCGAAAATACGGTAACTGTTCGTTCAGCCGTTAAGGAGGAAACAGTTTCGGCGCTCGAAAAGCTTGCCGAGGAGCTCTGGCCGTAACTCGTATTGCTTAAACCACTTGATTATGTTTTCAGGTTGATGTATAATATAACGGTATGTAAGCATTTAACGCCGGGATGGCGTTTTGCGCGGCAGAGAAAATAGCCGCGATTTGACAGAAAGGAAGGATGTCACAATGGTAAGGAATAAGGTTAAGCTTTCAATCGCCGGTGCGCAGTATGCAATTCTCACCGAAGACGAGGTCAGCTATGTTGCCGAGCTCGGAAAAGAGGTTGACCTTGCAATTGCAAAGACGATGAAAGAAAACCCCAGAGTTTCAACAACTCAGGCGGCTGTTTTAACAACGCTTCAATATGCTGACGATTGCAGAAAGGCCACCGTTTCGGCAGACAGACTGCGCGAACAGATCAAGGATTATCTTGATGACGCTTCAAGTGCAAAAGCGAAGGCTGACCTTGCCAGACACGAGTCGGAAAAGGTTAAGCGGGAGCTTGAAAACGCCAACCTTGAAATTGAACGTCTCAAAGCCCAGCTTGCTTCCGTTCTTGAACAGCTTGGAAAAAATAAATGAGTGAACGGACGGAAATTCTTGCTCCCGCCGGTTCACCGGAATGTGTTCTCAGCGCCGTAAGAAGCGGCGCTGACGCAGTATATCTCGGAACAAAGGCTTTCAATGCGCGCAAGGGCGCCGAAAACTTTTCCGACGAAGAGCTTCAAAAAGCAATTGAATATTGCCGCGCGAGGGGTGTTAAGGTTCACATTGTTCTCAACACCCTTGTTCGTGACGACGAACTTCCGGCGGCTCTTGACGTAATAAAGCACGTTTGCACCCTCGGCGCGGACGTGCTGATTTTGCAGGATGTCGGTCTTTCTGCGCTCGCCCGTGAGTGTGCTCCGGATATTCTGCGCCACGCTTCAACCCAGATGTCTGTTCAGACCGCGGCAGGTCTTGAACTGCTTCAAAGGCTCGGTTTTTCGCGGGCCGTTCTTCCCCGAGAGCTGACAAAAGAAGAAATTTGCAGTCTGCGCGCTTCAACGGATATGGAGCTTGAAGTGTTTGTTCACGGTGCGCTTTGTATGTGTGTTTCCGGCCAGTGCTATATGAGCGCAATGCTCGGCTCGCGCAGCGGAAACCGCGGACTCTGCGCCCAGCCCTGCCGGCTTCCGTTTTCAGCCGGAGAGGCGGGAAGGCATGACCTGAGCCTGAAAGACCTTTCGTTAATGGCGCACCTTGAAGAGCTTTCGGAAATCGGAATAGATTCCTTTAAAATCGAGGGGCGGATGAAACGCCCCGAATATGTTGCAGCCGCAGTCAGAAGCGCAAGGGAGGCTCTGGGCGGTGCACACAATTCGGAAACGCAGGAAAAGCTTCGCGCCGTTTTTTCGCGCTCCGGCTTCACTGACGGCTATTTTGAAAATGCCCGCGGTTCGCTGATGTTCGGAACGCGGCGCAGGGAGGACGTTGTTTCCGCTTCGGGAAAAGTGCTTTCCTCGCTGAAAAATCTCTATTCAAAGGAAATGCCGCGCGTTCCGGTCAGCTTCTTTCTGAATGTTATTGAGGGAGAAAAGCTTTCGCTTTCCGCACGCTCCGGCGGCAAAACAGTTTTTGTTTCGTCCGATTTTGCCCCGCAAAAAGCGGTCAGCTCTCCCGTTTGTGCCGAACAGCTCAGCGCATGGCTTTCAAAGTGCGGTGCAACGCCGTTTTATCCGGAGAGAATTGAGTTTGAGCTTGAAGACGGACTTTCCGTACCCTCTTCGGCGGTCAACGCACTGAGAAGAGAAGCGCTTGAAAAACTTGAAAATGAATTAAAGACTGTAAAGCCACATAGCTTTACAGATAGAGTTTTCAACATTGAGTCTCATAAAGCGAGGGAAAAAATGAGCTTTCATCTTGTTCTTTCAAACGGGGCTCAGATTCCGGAGAATACAGAGAATGTTGAAAACTTGTATTTTCCTCTCGGAATTGAGGAAAAGTATGTTGAAAGCGTTGAAAACAAAGGGATTACAGTGGGTGTGAGCATTCCCCGTGCACTTTTCGGCGCGCAGGAGAGAGTGGAAAAGCTTCTGCTAAAAGCGAAAAATATCGGCGTTAAAGCCGCCCTTTGCGGCAGCTTGGACGCGGTGGCTCTTGCCGAAAAATGCGGACTTGAAGCTCATCTCGGCTTTTCAATGAACGTTTTCAACAGTCTGAGCATTGCCGAATTTGAACGCATTGGTGTAAAGTCAATCACCTTGTCACCGGAGCTTACGCTTGCTCAGTGCGCCGCGCTCGGCGGCGACGTTGAAAGGGGTATTGTTGCCTATGGAAAGCTGCCGCTGATGCTCACCCGTAACTGTCCGGTGAAGAATGTAAAAAGCTGTGCCGAATGCAAGGGCAAAAGCTCGCTTACGGATAGAATGGGTGTTTCCTTCCCGGTGCTCTGTCACGGCAGCTATCAGGAGATACTCAATTCAAGACCGATATATATGGCGGACAGACAGAGCGAAATTAAAAACATTGATTTTCTGACTTTTCTCTTTTCAAAGGAAAGTGCAAAAAATGTTGACGCTGTTCTGGACGCTTATCGGGAAGAAAAAGGCGCAAAGGGAAATTTCACGCGCGGCTTGTTTTATCGCGGCGTTGAATAAATATCAGATAGGATGTGGAACAAAAATGCCAAAGAGAAAAGATTATCTTTCCTGGGACGAATACTTCATGGGAATTGCCGTGCTTTCGTCCTACCGCAGCAAGGACCCGAATACGCAGGTGGGTGCCTGCATTGTCAACGATAAAAACAGAATAATGTCCGTCGGATATAACGGCCTGCCGGTTGGCTGCGATGACGATTCTTTTCCGTGGGGACGTGACGGTGAAGCCTATAACACCAAGTATCCTTATGTCTGCCACGCTGAGCTGAATGCAATTCTGAACAATGCCGGAGCGCCGCTTGCCGGCTGCCGGATCTATGTTGCGCTGTTTCCCTGCAATGAATGTGCAAAGGCAATCATTCAGAGCGGCATACGCGAGGTGGTTTATCTTTCCGATAAGTATGACGGAACGCCGATGAATCTTGCTTCAAAGCGGATGTTCAATGCTGCCGGAATCAAGCTGAAAAAGCTTACAATGAACAGGGAGCAGCTGATGATTGATTTCCGCGAGGAAAACATCTGAGAAGGACATACCGTGAAAACAGCAGAAAAGGTTTCTTTCCGGTTTGCTTGCAATGATTCTTGACTTCCTTTTTGCTGAACCTCATAAGTTTATAATGTAATTTCAAGAAAGTTTGGGTGAAAGCCTTATGAGACCTGAAACCGAAAAAGCCAGACGATTGCTTGAAGAAAGCAACAGCACCCTGGTTCTTTGCAGTGCAGATGAAACAATAACAAGCTGCGAAAGGGGAGTCAGAGGGCTCCTCAAACTTGCAGACGAAAAAAAAGACCTTTCCGGGTTCTGCGCGGCGGACAAAGCGGTCGGAAAAGGCGCGGCTGTGCTTTTTGTTCTGCTCGGCGTGAAAGAGGTTTTCACTGCGGTGATAAGTGAAAGTGCAAAAAAGCTGCTTTCACAAAACGGCGTGACTGTTTTCGCCTCGCAGACGGTTGAGGCCATTCTGAACCGCAAAGGAGACGGCGTCTGCCCGATTGAGCAGGCGCTCGGCGGCACAGACGAACCGGAGTCGGCGCTCGGAATTATCAGAGAAACACTGAGAAATATAGGCTGAAGAAAAAACGGTCAGAAGCGGTTCAAAGCTGCTCTGACCGTTATTTATAATGAGGGCATATCAAGCGCAAAAAAAGGTCTCGTGGCGCGGAAGACACCGCTTTTCGAGACCCCAACACTCTAATGTTATCACTCCAAAAGACAATTGTCAATAGTATATATAAAAATAATATATTGTTGAAAACTTTTCAGCATTTAGCACAAAAAGACGGTTTTTAATTCGTTTAAAATGCGTATTGAAAACAAAGAAGGTGTCTGGTATATTATAGACAGAAAGGGTGATACCGATGTACAGGTAAACACTTAACCCGGAAAACGATTCTCCGGGAACCACCGGAAAGGGGATGCCCCGACCGGAAAGAAAGGAATGATACCGGTGTACAGGTAAAAACTTCGGATGTCTTTTGATGCTCTGAAAATCTGACAACCTAAAAAAATAAGGTCAAAAATCAACGAGCTTTCGAAACCCGCATTCGGGAACAACTTACGGATGAACTGAATTTTTACTTATTAAAACGGCTTATACTGAATACTCAAAACGATGCTTTTCAAAAGAGAAACAAAATATTTGGCAATCAATCAAAAGCCGGGAAAAAGAAGAAACAGAAGAAAACCAATAATTCATGTTCACGGTGCCGGACGAAAGGTCACATAGATTGAGCGTTACAGAAAATCAAAAGACAAAACCGAAATCAACCCCGGATGTCGCAACCGAAATTCTATTCGGCAAATCATCAGCCATTCCGCTTACGGAAAACAAAATTAAAGAAATGCATTTTGCAGAAGACGAGAAGGAAACGACATCGAAAATCCGAAGAAAGAAGAGGTATCCAGGATGTTAGATACCAAGAATCCACAGAAATGACCCTTGACTGCATCAAAAGCCTGTAAAGAAAGGCAGCAGTCAAGGGTCATTTCACGTTTATACGCTTTTGGGGGTGGAGCTGTTTTGCAGACTCTCCCTTTTTTTATTACCCACAAAAAAGCAACAGCCATCTTCTCCTGTGCTGGGTTCAATTGTCCTTGCCGGCTGCCTGCGGCTTTGCCAATACGCAAAAATTCGACAGAATCATACAACATATCCGGATATTTGTTGACTTTTATGTCTTTCTGGTGATAGAATTATACCCTGTCCGGGATGAGGGCTTGCGCCTTGTCTCGTTTTTTGTCAGAGAAAGATTGAGGGATTTGTTTTATGATGGAAACTATAATCGGATTTTGCAACAACCCGGTTGCAACGTGGCTTTTGTTTGGAATCGGAATTGTGCTTGTCATCAAGGGCGGCGATTGGTTTGTTGACGCCGCAAGTGAAATTGCAAGAAAGCTGCATATTCCTGCTTTTATAATCGGAGCAACAATTGTCAGTGTTGCCACCACACTCCCGGAAATGATAGTTTCGGCTATTGCTGCAAGCAAAGGCAGCGTTGATATGGCGGTCGGCAATGCAGTCGGCTCTGTTACTGCCAACACGTCTATGATTCTTGCAATCGGAATGATTGCAATGACGTTCCTGTGTCCGAGGAAGAAATATATGAAGCAGATGCTTCTGCTTATTGCCGCGGCGGCTGTGCTTTTCGTTTTTTCAATTCCCGGTCAGCTCAAAATTGCCGGCGCAATCATTCTTTTTGTCATCTTTGCATCTTTCATGGCTCTTAATATCATCTATGCAAAAAAGCAATCAGATGAGGGCGAAGAAGAGGGCGAGGTCAACAAAACCGGGTTGGCGAAAAACATTTTCATGTTCCTCCTCGGCTCTGCG
>JAEDIL010000147.1 GCA_016292455.1 Clostridiaceae bacterium | reverse complement strand
AGGGCGTTGTGCAGAAAATTGACAAAAACGCAAAACAGCTCAAGGAAGCTATCGAAGCCGGGGCGGGTATCATCATCACCACGCTTCAGAAATTCCCCGTGATTTACAAAGAGGTCAATTCCGGCTCCAAGCGGTTTGCAATCATTGTTGACGAGGCTCATTCTTCACAGACGGGTGACGCCGCCAAAAAGCTGAAACGTGCTCTTGCCGATACCGACGAAGTCCTCAAAGAATATGCCGAAGCCGAGGCCGCCGAAGAATCAAACCGCAAGGACGGCGAAGACAGACTGCTTGATGAGCTTGCCTCTCAGGGCATTCATGAAAACCTGTCATTCTTCGCTTTTACGGCAACGCCGAAGGACAAAACGCTCCAGATGTTCGGAAACCGTGACGCCGAGGGGCGGTATCATCCGTTCCATATCTACTCCATGCGGCAGGCGATTGAAGAGGGCTTCATTCTCGACGTTCTGAAAAACTATATGACATACAAGATGTACTATAAAATCATCAAGAGCATCGACGATAATCCGGAGCTTGACACCGCCGCAGGTCTTAACGCAATCAAACGCTTTGAAACGCTTCATCCGCATAATATTTCGCAGAAGACAACCGTTATGCTTGAGCATTTCCGGAACATTACGATGAAAAAAATCGGCGGCAAGGCAAAGGCGATGATTGTGACGCCGTCAAGACTTCACGCCGTCCGGTACTTCAAGGAATTCAAGCGTCAGATTGAAGCCAAAGGCTATACCGATCTTGATGTGCTTGTCGCTTTCTCCGGTGAGGTGGACGACGGCGGCGAAGCATACACCGAAGAAAAGATGAACAAAACGAAGAACGGCGAAACAGTTAAGGAAAAGGCTCTTCCGGAGACATTCCATACGGACGAATTCGGAATGCTGATTGTTGCCGAAAAGTATCAGACCGGTTTTGATGAGCCGCTTTTGCACACAATGTTTGTGGATAAACAGCTGTCAGGCGTCAAGGCCGTTCAGACGCTGTCAAGGCTCAACCGCACCACGAAAGGCAAAACCGACACCTTTGTGCTGGACTTTGTCAACTCCGCCGAAGATATTCAAAAAGCCTTTGAGCCGTATTACGAGGAAACTGTGCTCGAAGAAGAAACCGACCCGAATGTCATTTACGACCTGAAAAGCACGCTTGACGGCTTCTGCGTTTTTGACGAAGCCGAGGTCAAAGCCTTTGCGGATCTGTTTTACTCAGATCCCGAACAGGCTTACGGCGATTTAGGCAAGCTGAAAGCGAAAATGAAGCCTGCCTTTGACCGCTTCAAGGCTCTTGAGGACGAGCGGAAAGACCTGTTCAGAAGTACGCTTGCCCGCTTCAACCGCATTTATTCCTTTGTTACGCAGGTGTGCCGCCTTTTTGACAAGGACATTCACCGGTTCAGCCTGTATGCGAAATTCCTTTATAAGTTCCTGCCGAAAAATGCGACGGACAGGGTTGACATTGACGACAAAGTTCTTTTGGAGTATTACAAGCTCGAAAAAGATTTCGAGGGCGAAATCACGCTCACAAAATCCGAGCAGGGCTTTAAGCCGATAACCGGAGACGCCGGACGCAAGGAGAAAAAGAAAGATCCGCTGACGGTAATCATCGATAAAATCAACGAGCATTACGGAACGACGTTTACCGAAATGGATAAAGTTCTGCTTCAGCTTGAAAACGACTATGCCGCCGACCCGAAATGGCGGGGCTATGCTCAAAGCAACAATTACAGCACATTCCTGATGCTGCTCAAGCGAAATTTCCTTGACAAGGCATCGGAACGGTACGAGCAGAATGACGAATTCTTTGTCCGGCTGTTCAAAGAGCCGGTGTTTATGGAAGAAGTGATTGATATGTTCGCTCCCGTGCTGTTTGAGAGATTGAAAAAGAAGGATACATAATAAGACGAAGCTGCCGGGATTTCCGGCGGCTTTTTTGTTTGTTCAGCTTCCTGCGTTTGCATAAAATAACACATTATTATATAATAAAAAGCCTCCGAAAGAATTGTCTCAACGGTTGAGTCGTTCTCCGGAGGGTGTTTTTCAGTCATTTTTCTGCTTTTTCATTTTCAAGCTTTTCAAGATTTTTCAAGCATGATATCGGAAGTATCAATAAGATCAATCATATCGTCAAATGAATTTCTGATCGCATTTTTCATAGTCTCGGTCGAGTTCTTTTTCAATAATTTTTTCCGCCTCGCTGAGTGCAAGAGCAAATAATAAAAACATCAACGCAATCGTCATATATTAAAACTCTACACAAGAATGTTTCAACGCTGTTTGTGACCCGAATTATCAAACTACCTGACACCTGTTGTTTTGAACGACCGAAAAATGAATTCTATATTCGGGGCGAAGTGAAGAATGTCAAATATCTTGATCGAAGT
>JAEDIL010000058.1 GCA_016292455.1 Clostridiaceae bacterium | reverse complement strand
GCAACCATACAATTTTGCATTTCAGCATTTTTCTTTTTGTCCTGCGCTAAATGCGGCAGCCCCAAGATTCAGTTATAAAGGTAGCTGTTTGCAAAGGCAAACGCTTCGTTCCATGCCGCTTCGCCTTCGGGAAGCATGTCACCAAACAGTTGAAAAACGTGCCACATTCCGTTGTATTCGGTCAGTGTTACGTCAACACCGGCGTTCCTCATCTTTTCGCTTACGGTTACCGAATCGCTGTTAAGCACCTCGTAGGTGCCAACTTGAATGAGTGTCGGACAAAAGCCGTAAAACTCCGAATAAGCAGGGGAAAGCAACGGATCGTGAAGGTCGGTGTCGGCGGCGTAAAGACTTGCAAGACCGGTGATTTCAATTTCAACCTCCTTGCCTTCCTTGATTCCGAACATCGGGTCTTTGTAAATGTTTGTTGTGTAAGATTCACCCTCGGCGGCAAGGTCGCACCAGGGAGACATTGTGACGGCTGCTGCCGGAAGAGGCCTACCCTCGTTTCTCAGTGAAAGAATAAGTCCCAGCGTGAGGTTTCCTCCTGCGCTGTCGCCGGTAACAACAACATTTTCAGGGGAGTAGCCGTTTGAGTTTATCCATTCCCAACCGTCAATAACGTCGTCCAGCGCACCGGGGAACACCGTTTCCGGAGCAAGGCGGTAGTCAATCATAACAACTGTTGCCCCGCCGCAGTTTTCCGACCAGGTTTCTGCCTGCCAGCGGTAAAGGTCCTGCATACCGAAAATAAATGCGCCGCCGTGAATCTGATAAATCACCTTGTCGGCATTGTCACTGTCTTTTTTGGTGATTATTTCAAGAGTGCAGTTTTCAAGCTCTTGTTTTTCATAGGTATATCCGCTCGACGGCACATATACGCTCGGCGTGGTTGTAATTGTTCCCGCAATGCTTTTGAAGAGCGTTCCTCCGCCCTTGGGGTCGATGGTGTGCATCAGCGTCCGGATACTCTCGCGCGCAACGAGCGATTTGAAGGAAAGGTCGGTATCCGCTGCAAAGGACGAAAGCAGACCGAGCGAAATGCCGATTGAGATGAGAAGGGCAACTGCTTTTTTCATGTAAATCCTGAGTGCGTCAAAAAGGTTCATGGCGGTTCTCCAATCATAGTTTTTGTTAAGACAGAAAGTCAGTGCTTATGAACTTGGGTTTATTATATAGTATGTTAACAGGATGTTAACTCTTGATTGGAAATATAACGGTTATATTAACAATTTTTGAATGAAAACAGGACTTTGATTCTTGACGAAGGTACAGTTCCGTGTTACAATACGCTCAGTCAGTTCGAGACCTTCCTGACTTGAGAAACCAAGGTGAGAAAAACGGTTTCTCTAAATCAAAACTAAAGGAGCAATTGAAAATGAACACAAAAAACAAAAAAGCACCCCTGCTTCTTGTGCAGGCGGCGCTCTTTGCGGCAATGTATGCCGCGCTCACGCTCGCTCAACAGCTCGTTCTTCCCGGAACTGCGTCAATGGCTGTCCAGTACCGGCTTTCCGAAGCGCTGATGGTTCTCTGCCTGTTCACTCCGGCGGCGGTACCCGGCATTACGCTCGGCTGTTTTGCGGCGAATTTTCTTTTTATGTCGGCCCTTCCGGTGGATATGATTTTCGGTTCGCTTGCAACGCTGCTTGCGGCTGTCTCAATGCGTTTGCTCAGCAAAGTACGCGTCAAAGGCTTTCCGGTTCTCTCTTTTTTGATGCCGGCGGTTTTTAACGGCATAATCATCGGAGCGGAAATTGAAGTGTTTTTCATTGACGGGCCGTTCCATTTCGGAAGCTTTCTGACTCAGGGAGGCTTTGTTGCCCTCGGTGAACTTGCGGTCATGCTCACAGCCGGAACGGCGCTCTTTTTCGCATTGAAAAAACTCTCCGGCCGCGTGCCGTACTTTGATCTGAAATAAAGCTATTTTTTCTCAATAAAATCTTTTGAAAGTCTCAGTAATGTCTGAGCTGTTCCGTATTTTTCGCAAAGCGCCGAAAGATCGGAAAGCTCAGGCATTTTTTCTTTTTTCAGTTCACAGCGCAGCATAAGGTTCTTCGGCGAATGCTCAAAGTCAACGAATTCAATCACATCGGTTTCATAGCCGAAGCGACGGAGAATTTCCGCCCGGAGTGAATCTGTCAGAAGCGCGCAGAAACGCTCTCTGATAAGTCCGTGGGAAAGCAGAATGTCAAAATCTCCGCCTTTTCTAATCTGCGAGTTGATTTCATGCTGGCAGCAGGGGACAGAAAAGATGTTTTTGATTTTGTTTTCAATTGCATAGAAGAGCGCGTAGTCCGTTGCCTTGTCGCAGGCGTGGAGCGTGATTATCATGTCGGCTTTTCCGCTGAAAACGCGGTCGCTTGTCACGTCGTTGACAAAGAATTCAAGGTCTGTGTAGCCGTATCTTTTTGCAATTGAGTTGCAGTTTTCAACAACGTCCTTTTTTAAATCAAAACCGACCACATGAGCCCTGATATTCCTGATTTTTGTGAAATAGTAGTAGACAATGAATGTCAGATATGACTTGCCGCAGCCGAAGTCGAGAATTGTTATTTCGTCAAGGCTGCTTTTTGAAAAGCAGTCGTCAATAAGCTCAACGAAGCGGTTAATCTGCTTGTATTTGTCATATTTGCTCCTGATTATTTTAAAATCCTTTGAAAAAACACCGAGGTCAACGAGCGCCGGAATGTTTTCTCCCTCGCGCAGGAGATAGGCTTTTTCGCGGTTGTGTCCGCTTTTCTGCGTTCTGAGAGTGTTGGCGCTTTCCCTGCGTTTTGTTTTGTCGGGAAAAATTGTGTAATGAATGCTTGTTCCCTGCGCAGTGAGAACAGCCTGACGAAAGTTTTTTTCGCCCGTTTCCTCAACCCATGAGAGGAACTGCTCAAAGCTGAGATTTTTGTGGAACACCTGCGCGTCTCTGAACTGTTCAAGCTGCCATTTGACGCCGTTCTTTGAGGAAAAAGGCTTTACACTCACCTTGGAAAACTCAGAGTCCGGTTTTTTCTTTTCACTGAAAACGAGCTTGATTATCTTGTCCGAAAGAGCTGAAATATCTTTGGTAATTACCGAATTCATGAACACCACTCCGAATAAAAATGAACAGAGAGAAGCGGCTTCGTCGGAAAAGCTCACCGAAAAACACGGTGGTCCTTTCCGCCGAAACCGCTTCTGTTTTCAGCAAAAATTATTCAGCGTCTGCTTCCTTCATTTTTGCAAAGCACTCGCTGCAATAAACGTCTCTGCCTTCGGTGGGCTTAAAGGGAACCTTTGCTTCTCCGCCGCAGCTTGCGCAGGTTGCGGTGAACATTTCACGTTCGGGCTTGGCAGCGTTCTTGCGGGCGTTGCGGCATTCCTTGCAGCGCTGAGGCTCGTTCTGAAAGCCTTTTTCTGCGTAGAATTCCTGTTCACCGGCGGTGAAAACGAATTCCTTACCGCACTCTTTGCATACGATTGTTTTGTCCTGGTACATGATGATTACCTCGCATAAAAATTTTGCCCTCGCCGGAATTGCACCGTCCCTTTGAAATCAACGCTCTACTTTAAGCTATCGGGCATATTTCCGAAGCATTGCTCCGGTTGTTTCAATTGTTAAGAGCCTTGCGAAGCTTTCTTCGCGCCCTTTGGAGTGCGCCGTCAACCGCTTTTTCGCTCAGTCCCGCTTTTTCGCCGATTTCGCGGTAGCTGTTGCCGAGAAGGTGGAGAGAAAAAACGTCTCTTTCGCTTTCGGAAAGCTGTGAAGAAATGAGCTCGGAAATGCGGGCGGCTTCATTTTTTGAAATGAGCGCTTCCTCGGGCGAAAGTGCGTCAGAAACAATTCCGGTTTCGTCCTCAATCGGAACAACGGCACAGGGAGGAATCCTCCTTTTGGTTGTGGCTGCACCCAAAGCGGTGAGCATGCGGTTCCTGATGCATGCGCCGGCATAGACCGAAAACGGAGTTTGGCTTTTTTCGTCGTAGGAACAGACGGCGGCAAGAAAACCGATGATTCCCTCCTGAGTCAGGTCGTCACGCTCAACGGGAGAGCTGCCGAAGGAGGCGGAAACCGCAGTTGCAACGCGAAGATACCGCTTTGAAAGCTCGTTCCACGCGCCGGCATCGTTTTCATTCCGGCAAAGAGAAACCAATTCACCGTCCGGAAAGGAGGAAAGATCGACCATCGAAAAATCCTTTCTGCCTACTATTGGCAATATGATACGCTATTTTTCTAAATTTGTCAACCGGACTTTTAACCAAAAGCAGGAATTCTTTTTTGTCCAAAACAACAGAAAACAAGGACAGACGCCCAAAACGCCGTTCAGACGCAGGTGCGTTCAAAGTACTTTCCTTTTTTCTCATTCAATTGTTCCGCCGCCGACAACAACGTCGCCGTCATAAAGAACAACAGCCTGACCTTTTGCAAAGGCGCGCTGAGGAAAATCAAACTCAACGTGAAAACGGCTTTGGGAAACCTGCTCAACCGTTGCCCATTGCTCTGCTTGCTTATACCTTACTTTCGCTTTGACGCGAATGGGCTTGTCAAGTTTTTCGGCGGCAATCAGATTGATGTTCTTTGCAAAAAGTCCTTTTGAAAAAAGGTACTCCTCCGGAGCGAGAACAACGCGGTTGTTTTCGGCGTCTTTTTCAAGAACATAAAGGGGAGCTTTGAGGGAAAGACCGAGTCCTCTGCGCTGACCTATGGTATAGCGGATTATGCCCTTGTGAGTGCCGAGAACGTTCCCCTCGCGGTCAACAAAGCTGCCGGACGGAAAAGTTCTGTCCAGGCTTTTTTCAATGAAAGCGGCATAGTCTCCGTCGGGAACAAAGCAGATGTCCTGGCTCTCGTGCTTTTTGGCGTTGACAAAACCGTTCTCCTGCGCAATTTTGCGCACTTCGGTTTTTCTGAGACCGCCGAGAGGAAAGAGAGTGTGTTCAAGCTGAAACTGCGTGAGCATATATAAAACATAGCTCTGGTCTTTCGTTTCGTCAACACCCTTTCTGAGCAGGTATCTTCCGCTTGCTTTGTCAAACTCGTTTCTGGCGTAATGGCCGGTTGCAACAAAGCTGTGTTCAAGCTCGAGCGCGCGCTTCAGAAGCTTGTCAAATTTCAGATACCGGTTACACTCAATGCAGGGATTGGGCGTCCCGCCGCCGGTGTAGACCTCAATAAAATTGCCGATGACTTTTTTTCTGAAATCCTCTGTGAAGTTAAAGACATAGAACGGAATTCCAAGCTTATATGCAACGCTGCGCGCGTCCTGTGAATCTTCAAGCGAGCAGCAGGTTTTTTCCGCAATGAAAGCGTCATCGTTGTCAAAAAAGCGGCAGTTGACGCCGGTCGGCTCAAAGCCGTTTTTCAGAAGCAGAAATGCGCTGACAGCACTGTCAACTCCGCCGCTCATTCCGACCATAACCTTCTTGTTCATAGCAGCACCCCCACGGGTAAAAAGAATAAATATCCCGATAACTATACCACATCAACGGCTGCCGGTCAATTGTTTCCACGCAATATATCCGCCGCAGTTGTCGCCGGAAAAGCTGCAATTCTTCGGTTCTTTTTTGCTGTGCCAGACCTTATATGTTTTTTTGCCGACTGAAATTTCAAGCCCCTTTGACTCGGTTTTGCTTTGAAGCAGTTCAATGTATTCTTCAAGGGAAAGACCGTTTTCTTCAATGTAATATGAATGGGGCAAACCGACAAACCGAAAATGCCACGGCTCGTAGCCGACGCCTGTTATGCTTTCTTTTTCTTCTGGATAGCGGAGAATAAAGCCGAAACTGTGCGCATTTTTTAAAAACCATTCGTATTCTCCCTTTCCGTCAAAATCAGCCGAGCTTCCGTCCTCAACGTTATATATTGCAAGGTCAACGGCAAGTCCCGTGTGGTGTTCGCTGAGAACCAATCCGTTATCGCCGGTATGCGGTCTGCAATAATAAACATCATGACTGCCGCAAGTATTACCGAAACTATTCTTATTCCTTTTTTCATCTGTTTTGCTCCTTTAATAAAAAAATCACGGCTCATTTCTGAACCGTGAAAATTATAGGCTTTAATAATATTCAGTGTTTTAATTTCATCTTACGCCGGAGTTACAAAATTCTTACAAAAGAGCGTCAGTCTTCATTCTCACCGCTTTCAGGCTCTCTGAGCGCAGCGTTGCGGTAGGGGAGAATGACGGTGAAATCGGTATGGTCTTCGGTGCTTTTTGCTCTGATAACTCCCCCGTGGAGTTCAACAATCTGCTTTGAAATTGCAAGACCGAGTCCCGAACCGCCCGTTGAAGAGGCGCGTGAGGAATCAAGACGGAAGAACTTTTCAAAAAGCCTTTCGAGTGTTTCTTCGGGTATTTCATCGCAGAGGTTGCGGAATTTGATTATTACAAAGCCGTTTTTGATTCTTGCACCTATTCTGACGGGAGTGCTTTCATAGCTGTAATTGACGGCGTTTTTCAGCAGATTGTCAAAAACTCTTGCAAGCTTGTCTGAGTCGGCAAACATGACGATTTTTTCTCGTATGTCAAGCTCGCAGGAAAGGTTTTTGGCTTTAAACATCGGGTAAAATTCCTCTGTAATCTGCGAAAGCATCAGACCGAGGTCGATTCTGTTTTTTTGAAGTGTAATCTCGTTGAGGTTAAAGCGGGTAATTTCAAAAAACTCATTTATAAGCTGTTCAAGCCGATATGCTTTTTCAAGCGCGATTCCGGTATATTTTGCTTTCTGGGAGGCGGGCAGCTCCGGACATTCATCAAGCAAGGCGAGGTAGCCGATAACGCTTGTCAGCGGTGTTTTAAGATCATGGGCGAGGTACATGACAAGGTCGTTTTTCTTTGACTCTGCCTGCGCGGCAAGCTGTTGGTTTTTGAAAACGTCAAGCTTGATGTCTTTGAGCGCAATTTCAACGTCAGAAAAGTTTTTGGAAAACTTTTTAATCTGAGTTTCGTCCGTCGTAATTGCGGAGAGACTGAGCCACATTTTGTCAAAATTAACAAGGGTTGAAACCGAGTAATAAAGGCAGCTGAGAAGAAAGAACGCGCCGTAGGCTGCGAGAAGAAGAAGAGCGCCGAAAAGCGCAGGATCGTTCTCTCCCGGTTTCCCGAAAATATTCCTGATAATGTCTGAAAAAAAGCCGTAAATTGATCCGTACTGCATTGCAGCAAGATAGCAAAGGGCATAGAGAAACAAAAGTACGGAAAGGAAAAGCAGGTTGCTTCTGAAAAAATCATGGACAATTTTTGAGCTCATTCTTTCTCCGGTTGAAAGCGGTCTTTTCTGCTTTTGCTTTCCCGGCTTTCCTTTGTTTGTCAATATGCGTTTTTTGTTATTCCTTGTCGATTTTATAGCCAACACCCCAGACTGTTTTAACATAGCGCGGATTCCTTGAAGGCTCGCGGAGCTTTTCTCTGATACGTCTGATATGTACCATAACGGTATTGTTGCTGTCAAGATATTTTTCGCCCCAGACCTTTTCAAAAATATCTTCCGTTGAAACAACTTTTCCTGCATTTTCGCAAAGGAGAAGAATAATTCCGAATTCTGTCGGAGTCAGAGGGATTTCCTCGTTGAAAAGGAAGCATCTGTGTGTGTCGCTTTCAATCCTAAGACCGCCGGTTTCAAAAACATTTTTGTTTTCCGGTTCGCCGTTGTATTGCTTGTATCTTCTGAGGTGGGCTTTGACTCTTGCCGTCAGTTCAAGCGGATTGAAAGGCTTTGTGACGTAATCGTCGGCGCCGAGCGTGAGACCGGTAATTTTGTCAATGTCCTGTGTTCTTGCCGTGAGCATTATTACGGGATATTTGTAGCTTTTTCTGATGAACGAACAGACGGAAAAGCCGTCAACGTCCGGCAGCATGAGGTCAAGGATTGCGAGGTCAAATTCTTCGTTTTCAACGGCTTTGAGCGCCTGCGAGCCGGTGAAGCATTTCACGGTTTCGTAGCCTTCATTTTTCAGATACAGTTCTATGAGGTCGGCAATTTCCTTTTCATCGTCAACAATGAGTATTTTCATTTGCATTGTACTCTCCGGTTATTTTACTTACTTTATTTGTCAGTATACCATAAGTGAAAGCAATCTGTTTCTTACAAATTTCTTAATTTTGTGTAAAAATTGTCGAATGGAAGAACAATGCAGAATTACGGTTGCGTTTTGAGGGAAAAATGAAACCTTGCAGTGTCGGCAAGCCTTGAAACAAAATGAAAACGCAGCAGTGTGAGCTTGCGGCAGCGTATGACCCGGCGGTGCGGAGCGTGTATACGGATATTCCTGCCTGCAATGCGGACTTTGCAAAAAAAACGCGGCAATGTTTACATATCGTGCAGAATATGGTAAAATCTGAAAAACACAACGGGCAGGATTAAATGGGGAGTGTGAACATGAAAAAGGTCAGAAAAATCACAGCTGCTGTCTTAAAGGCGGTGCTTTTGCTGCTTGTTCTTTGTGCTGTTTTTGTATTCGGTATGACAGTCGGTGCAAGCGAAAACAAAAATGAGCTTTTTACTTATCTTTCTGAAAGGCTTTCCGTAATAATCGATTCTCCGGCGTTTACCCGTCTTGTCAGCTCTTCGCGCGAACCCGGGCAGGTTAAGCTAAACACCGCTTTTGCGCAGGTTGATATATGCGTCGGTGAAAAATATGAAAACGTATCGTTTTATCCGTCGGACCTCAGCCTTGACTTACGTGAAACGAAGTTTTCGGCTGTTTCTTCTGATGAAAGTATAGCAGAAGCGAAAGTTATGAGTGCGGACGAAACAGAGATATTTCTCAGCATCTGCGGTGTGTCGCAGGGAAAAGCCGAAATTGTTCTTGTTGATGAAAACGGCAGAACTGTGTCTCGCACAGTCTGCGTTTCGGTTCTGAACGAAAAAACGGCGGAAAGCTCTGCTGACTTGACATCACCAACCGAAGCAAAAACGGAAACAGTGCCGCAGGTAACAAAAAACCGGGCTGCCGAAAATGAGACAGCAAAGGAGACAACAAAAAAGGCAGAAGCGGAAAACAAGACGCAAGCCGGGAATAGCGAAGAGGAATCGGACGTTGTTTTCAGAACGCCGAGCGGCAGCCGGTACCACAGAAAAGGCTGCCGGTATGTTAAGAACAGCGCCGTTTCCCTTACTCTCAGCGAAGCAAAACGCGTCGGTTTGCAGCCTTGCAAGGTATGTAAGCCGTAATTTGCCGCAAAACAAGGGATTTTATCCTGCGTTTTTCCTTGACATAGCTCTCGGAAATATTATATAATAACAAGCTGACAGAAAAATAAACGCCATGAAGTTACCGCCTGCTTTGCGCGCGGCGGTGCCGAGGGTGTTTCATTCAGAAAGGATGATCTTATGGCACAGGAAATTTTGCTTACCTCAGCCGGTATTAAAGAACTTGAAGACGAACTTGAACACCTTAAAGTTGTCGGTAGACAGGAAATAAAAGAAAAGATTCAGGTTGCTCTTTCCTTCGGTGACCTTTCGGAAAACAGCGAATATGAAGAAGCAAGAAACGACCAGGGCAAGCTTGAAGCAAGAATCAGCGAAATTGAAGCAATTCTTTCAATGGCAAAGGTCATTGACGAGGACGCATTGAGCACAGACATTATTCAGCTCGGCTCAAAGGTTCAGATCCGCGATGTTGAATTCGGCGATGTTTATAAATATCAGATCATCAGCTCCACCTCAACTTCAAAGGACAAGGGTGATGACTGCCTCACAAGCGATGAGTCGCCTGTTGCAAAAGCACTCATCGGTCATAAGGTCGGAGATGTTGTTGAAGTTGAAGCTCCTGCCGGTATAATCAAGTATGAGGTTGTTGAAATTTCAAAATAACGGTTCATGTTTTATGTATAACTGAAAGGACAAACGTATGTCAGAGGAAAAGATTACAAAGGCTGAAAATGCAGCTGCAACTGAGGACGTAAACGAACTCAGACAAATCCGCGTTCAGAAGCTTGAAGCACTCCGGAATTCCGGCAAAGACCCGTTCGAGGTCACAACGGCCGAGCAGACCATAACCAATGCCGAAATCAAGGCCCGCTTTGAAGAGCTTGAAAACACCGATGTTTCAATCTGCGGAAGAATTATCGCATGGCGCGATATGGGCAAGGCAAACTTCATTGTTCTCAGTGACCGCAGCGAAAAAATTCAGGTTTACGTCAGGGTCAATGAAATCGGAGAAGAAGAATTCAGCGAGTTCAAAAAGTGGGACATCGGCGATATTGTTGAGGTGAAGGGCTTTGTTTTCAAAACAAGACGCGGAGAAATTTCCGTTCATGCAACGAATATCCGCCTGCTTTCAAAGTCGCTTCTTCCGCTTCCTGAAAAGTTCCACGGTCTGACCAACACGGATTCAAGGTATCGCCAGCGTTATGTTGACCTTATCGTTAATCCCGAATCAAAAGATACCTTTATCAAGCGTTCCCTCATTATCCGCGAGATCCGACGTTTTCTTGACTCCCGGGGCTTTCTTGAAGTTGAAACACCGATGCTTGTTTCCAACGCCGGCGGCGCCGCTGCAAGACCGTTTGAAACCCATTCCAATGCCCTGAGCGAAAACTTCAAGCTCAGAATTTCTCTTGAACTTTATCTCAAACGCCTCATCGTCGGCGGACTTGAACGCGTTTATGAAATCGGTCGCGTTTTCAGAAACGAGGGCGTTGACACAAGACATAACCCTGAGTTCACTCTCATGGAGCTCTATCAGGCATATACCGATTATCACGGCATGATGGATCTCACCGAAAATCTTTACCGCACGGTTGCGAGGAATGTTCTCGGAACGGAAAAGATTGTTTACAACGGAATTGAAATGGACCTTTCAAAGCCGTTTGAGCGTATGACCATGGTTGAGGCCGTCAAAAAGTATTCCGGTGTTGATTTTTCAGAAATCAGAACCGATGAGGAAGCAAAGGCACTTGCAAAGGAAAAGGGCATTGCCTTTGAAGAACGCCACAAAAAGGGTGACATTCTAAATCTTTTCTTTGAAGAATATGTTGAAGAGCACCTTGTTCAGCCGACATTCATTATGGATCACCCGGTTGAAATTTCTCCTCTCACCAAGCGCAAGCCGGAAAACCCGGATTATGTTGAACGCTTTGAATTCTTTATGAACGGCTGGGAGCTTGCAAATGCATATTCCGAGCTTAATGACCCGATTGACCAGCGCGCACGCTTCAAGGCGCAGGACGAGCTTTTTGCCGCCGGCGACGAAGAAGCGAACCACACCGATGAGGATTTCCTCACAGCGCTTGAATACGGCATGCCGCCGACAGGCGGAATCGGCTTTGGCATTGACCGCATGGCAATGCTTATGACCGACTCACAGGCAATCAGAGATGTGCTG
>JAEDIL010000057.1 GCA_016292455.1 Clostridiaceae bacterium | reverse complement strand
TTCCAAAATATCATTTTTAAGTTTTCAAAAGCTGACTATTTGATTCATAGGCTGCTCTTTTTTTGCACGAATGCAATCATATAGCTGAAAAAGCAAAACGCCGATAAATCTTTTTAAAAAGACCCGGTATATTTTTCTGAGCCTTGAAACGCGTCAGAGAAATATATCGGGTCAGGCTTATTTATTTGTACATCGGACCATAGGTTTCACAGGCACGGTAGTCTGCACTTTCAAGGTCCTTGGTTCCGAAAGCACTCCATGTGTGCGGACGGTAAATCCTGCTTTCATCAACATTGTGCATTGAAACGGGAATTCTCAGCATACTTGCGAGCGTGATGAGGTCGGCGCCGATGTGACCGTAGGCGAGGCAGCCGTGGTTTGCACCCCAGTTTGCCATAACCTGATAAACATCTTTGAACGCGCCTTCACCGGTGAGGTTTGGAACGAACCATGTTGTCGGCCAGGTTTTGTCGGTTCTTGCGTCAAGCGGATTGTGGATTTCGTCCGGCAGGTCAACCGTATAGCCTTCTGCAATCTGAAGCAGCGGCTGTGTGCCGTTGAGAATGTTGACCCGTATCATTGTAACAGGCATCTGGGCGCGGGTGCGGAAATGTGAGGAAAAACCGCCGCCGCGGAAGTAGCCGAGGTTAGCCGGTGCCCAGTCAGTTGCGTCAAGCATTGCCCTGATGTCTTTGTCGGTAACGTCCCACCAGGGTTTCATAACGCCGTGTTCACCGTCATAGGAGCTTTCTCCCGTACCGTCAAGAGCGGCAGCTCCGCTGTTGATGAGGTGAATAAAGCCGTTTGCAGCTTTTCCTGTCGGTTCAACACCCGTAACACGCTTGACCGCTTCCGGGCTCCAATAGGTGCGGACATCTGCAAAAACCGTTGCGCCGCCGGTCAGCAGCTTGCCGAAAAGCATTGCCGTTCCGTTGAGTCCGTCGTTTTCGGTTGCAAGAATTGCCGGCTCCTTTTTGCCGTTCCAGTTGAAGCTTGAATTCATAATTGCTTCGGTGAAATCTCCGTTCGGCAGCCAGTCCGTCCACATTCGCTGACCCTGAAAGCCGCCGAGAACCGCGTTTCTGCCGCGGCTTTCTTCTTTCCAGCCCATTTCAAGCAGCTTTTTGTTGCCGAAGAAGATGTCCTGAACAATGAGAGTGAATTTGACGATGAATTCCCATTCCTTTGCCTTTTCCTCTGCGGTGCGCGGCTTTTTGATTCCGAAAGGATCAATTTCATTGTCCTCGGGAACTTCCGTGTTCACATCATAACCCTCGCGGCAGTTTTCCTTGACCCATTTTAGAGCTTTTTCGTATTCCTCATGGTCGTATATGCCAAGATGTATCCGGCGGAGAATTTCGGTCAGGTCAACCCACTCCGCCCGGATGCCGAGATAGTTCTGGAAAAAGTCTGAGTTGCAGTAGGAGCCCGCAATGCCCATTGAAACGCTTCCGAGTCCGACGTAGGCTTTGTCGCGCATTGTTCCGACAGCTATTGCGCATTTTGCAAAGCGGAGAATCTTTTCGCGGACGTCTGAGGGTACTTCGGTTGAGTCTCTGTCCTGAACGTCTCTGCCGTAGATTGAAAACGCCGGAAGACCGCGCTGCGCGTGTGCGGCCATGCAGGCGGCAAGATAAACCGCACCGGGACGTTCGGTTCCGTTAAAGCCCCAGACGGCTTTTATGGTCAGCGGGTTGAGATCCATGGTTTCGCTGCCGTAGCACCAGCAGGGAGTGACCGAAAGGGTTGCGCAGACATTTTGGGTTCGGAAAAATGCTTCGCACTCATAGGCTTCTGCGCCGCCGCCGATTGTTGTCGGTGAAATTACACATTCAACGGGTGTTCCGTCACAATAGCGCAGATTCTTTTCAATAAGCTTTTTTGCGGCGTTCGCCATGTTCATGGTTTGTTCTTCAAGGTCTTCGCGGACGCCGAACTGTCTTCCGTCAATAACGGGTCTGATGCCGATTCTCGGATACATAGGTTTCACTCACTTTCTGAAATAATTATTTACTGTCTTATTCGGGCAGAACAACGCCCTTTTTGAGAAGAACATTTGCGTAAATTGCGGTTTCTCCGGTTGCAATAACCGCGTACGCCTTTTTTGCCCTCTCATAGAATGCAAAACGCTCAACAAATTCAATTTCGCAGTTTCCGGGCTCTGCCTTTCTGAGAATCCTGCGGTATTCATCCCAGATTACGGGCACAGCCGGATCGCCGGGAACAACCTGCATGAGGGCAACCGGCTTTTCGGTGTACGAGTCGAGCGGGAAAAAACGCATGACAGCTTCAAGAATCTCCGGAACGCCGTGGCCGTCAAGACGGATAAGTCTTTGTGCAATTGCGGCAGAGGGAAAGTTGCCGTCTGCAATGACTATTTCATCGCCGTGACCCATTTCCATAAGTACCTTCAAAAGTTCCGGAGATAAAACGGGGGGTATATGTTTGAGCATAATGAACCTCCTGTGCTCAGTTTTGTCCGTTCGGGTATTTTTTGTAGCCGGGGTGCTTTCCTGTTACGCCGTATTGGGCGCGCATGGAGCAGAGTCTGTCAATGTTTTCCCTTGAAATCTCCTGAGCACCGCCGAGAAGATGGGCGTTGAGCGAAATTTTTGCAAAAAGCTCAAGAGTTTCCATTCTGTAATAGGCAGTGATAAGGTCTGAACCGACGGTCAGTGCGCCGTGGTTCTGAAGGAGCATTACATCATGCTCCTGAAGGTAAGGCGTGATAGCTTCGGGGACCTCATCAGTTGAGGGAGTGCCGTAGGGTGTCACGGGAACAGAGCCGATTGCAATGACAGATTCAATCATTGTGTATTCGTCAAGAGCTTTGTTGGCAATTGCAAAGCCGGTTGCTGTTGGCGGGTGTGCGTGAAGAACCGCGCCGACATCCCCGCGTTCACGGTAGCAGCAAAGGTGCATCTTGATTTCGGAAGACGGTCTGAGCCCCTTTACACCTTCAAGAATTTCTCCTTTGTCGTTGATTCTCACAAGTTTGTCGGGAGTGATGAAGCTTTTGCTCATGCCGGTCGGGGTTGCAAGTATTGTTCCGTCCGGAAGCTTTACGGAGACATTGCCGTCGTTGGCGGCCACCCAGCCGAGCTGCCACATTTTGTGGCACACGTCACAGATCTGATCTTTAATAAGTTTCAAGTCCATTTCATAACCTCCTTGCGGTAAGACAGCTGTATATAACGATTATACAGATTCTCAAAAGCTATGTAAAGCATAAAAAAGAAAAACGGTGATTTTTCCTGTTGCGCGGCAGAGCTTCGGGTGGTAAAATAGAAATGAACGGATACATCAAAATGTGAAAGTCGGTGAAACAATGGCTATTGACCCGAAACTCCGCGCCTTGCGGGACAAGGCAATGAAACTTCCTCTCACGCCGGGCGTGTATATCATGAAAAACAAAAACGGAAAAATCATATATATAGGCAAAGCCAAGGCACTCAAAAACCGAGTCAGTCAGTATTTCGGCTCGCAGACTAACCACGCTCCGAAGGTGCGCAAAATGGTTGAAAACGTTGCCGATTTTGACTATATTCTCACCGACAGTGAATTTGAAGCGCTTGTTCTTGAATGCAGCCTTATCAAGCAGAACATGCCGAAATACAATATTCTGCTCAAAGATGACAAGGGATACAGCTATATCAAAATCAAGCCGCACCCGTGGGGCAACATCAGCGCGGTTTTCCGCAAGGATGACAAAAACGCGCGCTACATCGGTCCGTATACGGGAAACTTTTCGGTTACGCAGGCGGTTGAGCAGGCAAAGGAAATTTTTAAGCTCCCCACCTGCTCAAAGGTTTTTCCGCGCGACATCAAAAAAAGCCGCCCATGCCTGAATTATTTCATTTCAAAATGCAGCGCTCCCTGCGCCGGAAAAATCAGTCAGGCGGAGTATGAACAGAGCGTTGACGAGGCGGTGGAGTTCATTAAGGGCGGCAGTAAAACCGCTTTGAAGGAGCTTCAAAGCCAAATGGAGCAGGCGGCCGAAAACCTTGAATTTGAAAAAGCTGCAAAGCTGCGCGACAGAATCCGCGCTGTTGAGCGCATTGCGGGAAAGCAGAAGGTTGTGCTTTCCTCAAAATCGGTTCAGGACGTTTTTGCCGTTGCGCAGAGTGCGGATAAGGCGTGTCTTGCCGTTCTGAATTTTCAGAATGGTCTGCTTTGCAGAACGGAGCATTTCATTTTTGATTGCTCCGAGGAGCTGGAAGAAATGCGCCGGTCGCTGATTTTGTCTTATTATTCAATGAATCGCCCCGTTCCGTCAAAAATTCTCCTTGACGGCGAGGCGCAGGACATGGAGCTTCTTGTCCGTTTTCTTGAAGAAAGGCGGCAAAAAAAGGTTGAACTGCTTGTTCCGCAGAGAGGCGAGGGGCTGAAGCTTACTCAGATGTGCCTTGCCAATGCTTCTCAGAAGCTTGGGGAATACCTTGGCAGAAAGGGTGAGGAAACAGCAGTTCTTGACGAAATGGCAAAAATGCTCGGTCTTTCAAAAGCACCGGAATATATTGAAGCGTACGACATTTCACACACCGCCGGCTCGGACAATGTTGCCGGAATGGTGGTTTTCAAAAATGCGCGCCCGTTAAAAAAGGCATATAAGCGTTTTTCAATCAAAGGCTTTGACGGTCAGGATGATTACGGCTCAATGAAAGAGGTCATCAGCCGCCGTCTCAACCGCTATGAGGAGGAAAAAGAAAGCGGTGAAGGCTTCGGAAAATTGCCTGACCTTATTCTGCTCGACGGCGGAACGGGTCAGGTCAATGCGGTCAGACCTGTTGTTGAAGCCTTCGGACTTGAAATTCCCGTTCTTGGAATGGTCAAAGATAACAAGCATAAAACGCGTGCAATCACAAAGGACGGTCAGGAAATTGAAATTCGCTCCGGAAGACGCGTTTTTACGCTGATTTCCTCAATTCAGGAGGAGGTTCATCGCTTTGCAATAACCTATCACAAGGAAAAACATTCGCGGTCGGCACTTGAAACAAAGCTGACGGAGATTGACGGAATAGGAAAAAAGAAAGCGGAAAAACTGTTGAAGCATTTCAAATCCGTTTCCAAAATCAGGGCGGCCAGCGCAGAGGAGCTTTCCGCCGTTGACGGAATCGGCGAAAAGGATGCAGCGGCAATATTCAGCTATTTTTCGGAAAATAATGCGAAAAAGGTTAAAAAACGTCAATAAAAGATATTTTTAGTATAATATTGATTTTATCCTAGCATTATGGTATGATACTTCGGAAGGACGGTGTTATTTTATGTTGAATGAACGATTGAGAAGGATAAGGACAGAACACAAGCTTACGCAACAGAATATTGCCGATGTTCTGGGAATTGACAGAACCACCTACACCGTTTATGAAACCGGAGTAACAACGCCCTCACCCGCAACCCTGGTCAAGCTTTCTCAGATATACAATGTTTCTGTCGGATACCTCATAGGTGTTGAAGATAATCACCCGGAATTGAAAAGGGAGGTCGGCGCCGATTTTTCGCGCGATAATCTCCTGAATGGTGATCCGATCGCATTGCTCAACAAAAGTGAAAGAGAGCTTCTGATGTATTTCAGAGTTCTGCATGACGAGAGAAAGCAAAAAGTGCTTGAGGAAATCAAAAAGCTTGCTCAGAATGAGCAGGGAATCTGATTTTGCTGTCTGTAAAAATTGAAGGGGCTGTCGCATTTAGCGCAGGACAAAAAGAAAAATGCTGAAATGCAAAATTGTATGGTTGCATTTTTCTTTTTTAACCGTTTTTTCACCCACTCGCAGTATCTATATACAGCTTCGGGGTGAAGAAAACGTTTTCTGCATCTAAATGCGACAGCCCCTTTTTCTTTGCGTTTTTTAAGAATCACAACCAAAGTCCGATGTTTTGGACTTTGGTTGTGGTAATATATGCCTGTAAAAGTTAAAAGGAAGCACCCAAAAAAGGAGGAATAGAAGTGAGAATCGGGTTTGATTTGTTGGGGGAAAGCGAAAAAGCAGTCAGCGCGGAAGATACCGCCACAGCTGCCGAGTCTTCAAAAACCGACGAGCCTGTTCGTTCGGTTGTCAGTGTGTTTTTTCCGGCAAGGGGTTTTTCCTGCTCATATTATAACGATTGCTTTTGTCTCAGCAGAGGAGACCTTGTTTTTGTTGAGGGCAAGCTTGAAGGACTCGTCGGCAGGGTTGAAGAAGTGAACCGCAGCTTTAAAATCAGGCTTTCCGATTACAAAAAGGTAATTGCAAAAGCCGACACTCATGTAAACGGCGAACTGTTTTTCGGCAAGGATTCGTTCATTGCCTTTGACCGGAGCGTTATACCATATGAAAAAGTCAGATCATGGTTCTTGCCGCCTGTTGCAGAGGAAGAGGAGTATGTCAGAGGAACAGACGACGTTTTCTTTCCGACTGAGGCCTTGTTTCCTTCTGCCGTTTCAAAGGAGATTTTTGAGCGCGGCATTGAATGCTGCAACAAACGCAGTGTGGCTTATCTTTGCCTTGACCGCAACAGAGTCAGAGCGCTGGTGCTCGGCAGGAATGTTTATGAGGTCGAGTTCGAATACAGGGCGGGCGAAATCGGAAATTTCAATTGCAGCTGTTGGAACAGCGGAATCTGCAAGCATGACGTTGCAGCTGCCGTTGTGCTTGAAGAAGCACTAAAAACAATTGAAGAGCAATATTCCGAGGAATATAAAAACAGTGGTTATTTTGCCGCTGTTGACCGTGTGGTTTTTGACGACAGAGCCGTTCGCGGAAAAGAGCGCGGGAAAATCACCGTCTCAGACAAATGACAGGTCCTTCTATTTATATACGCAGTCACACCCAAAGGCGACCGCCGCAGTCTTTATAACCGGTTGAAAGACGGTTATAAAGCTGCGGCGGCTGTCTTGAAAAAAGATTTATCTGAGAACTTCAATCATTCTGTCGGGGAAGTTGCCGATGAGGCTGTCTACGCCGAGTGCTGCAAGGCGTTTGATGTCTTCATATTCATTGACTGTCCAGGTGTTGATTTCACAGCCTGCGTCATGCATTTCCCTGACTGTTTCTTCCGAGAGGAAGAAGTGAATCGGGTGGCAGCACTGAACGCCGTTTTCGGCGGTATACTTGCCGTAATTGATAAGCCAGCTTTCTGAAAGGAATCCGCGCTTGATTTCCGGAGCAAGCTTTTCACAGCGCTTGACGGAATAGTGGTTGAAAGAGGAAAGAATAATCTTGTCTTCAAGGCCGTATTCGCGGATCATTTCAATTACGCGTTCCTCAATTGAGGGGTATTCGTAAATTCCCGTTTTAAGCTCGATGTTTGTGATGATGTCCTTGTCCTTAACAAGATCAAAATACTCTCTGAGGGTGGGAATGGCGTTGAAGCCGTAAACGCCCTTGAAGCCTGCGGAGTAATCAAACTTGCGCAGCTCCTCAAAGGTCATATCCTTAACAAGTCCCTGACCGTTTGCCGTGCGCTTGATGTCCTCGTCATGGATAATGACAAGAACATTGTCCTTGGTGAGGTGGACGTCAAGCTCAATGCCGTCGCAGCCGATTTCAACGGCTTTTTCAAAGGCAAGCATTGTGTTTTCGGGATATTTTCCCGAAAAACCTCTGTGACCGAAAATCTTTGACATATTTAATCACTTCTTCTGTAAGTATTGTTGTCTTTTCAGACACAAGCATTATACACTAAATGACTGCTTTTTCAAGAGTAAGAACAAAAATTATCATTGTTTTTTCTGTCGCTCTCTGGTAAAATAAAAAGCAGGAAGGTGATTATTATGGTTCAGGTTGCAGCAGCATTGATTAAAAAGGACGGAAAGTTTCTGATCTGTCAGCGTCCGGCGCACAAGGCGCGCGGTTTGCTTTGGGAATTTGTCGGAGGAAAGCTTGAAAAGGGCGAAACAAAACAGCAGGCACTGATTCGTGAATGTCGCGAGGAGCTTGATGTGACAGTTCTTCCCGGCGACGTTTTTATGGAGCTTGTTCACGAGTACCCGGATATGACGGTTGAGCTCACTGTTTTCAATGCACAGATTGAAAGCGGCGAAATCAGACTTCTTGAACACAACGCCGTCAAATGGATTACTCCTGCTGAGATTCCGGAGTATGATTTCTGCCCGGCGGACAAGGATATTCTTGAAGCAATAATTGAAAGAGGCTTATGAAAGCATGTTCAGACAGAATTGGGACTGCCGCATTAAAAAACAGTTTTCTTTTGCTTTTGTTTTCAGCCGAGCAGACTTTCTCTCATTTTAATCAGCAGGGCTTTTTCACGCCTTGAAACCTGAACCTGAGACATTCCGAGCCTCTGGGCGGTTCTGACCTGCGTCATACCTTCAAAATACCGCAGCTCAATGAGCTTTCTGTCCCTTTCTTCAAGGAGTGAAACGACCTTTTTGAGCGCAAGCTTTTCTGAAAGTGCTTCCTGCGGTGCCTCGGTCGGAATGTCCAGCTGCCGCGAAGTGCTTTCGTCCTGCGAGGTCAGAGAAATGACAGGCATTGACACTGTCAGAAGCTCAGCCGCTTCGGAAACGGAAACGGAGAGCTTTTCGGCAAGCTCGCTGATTGTCGGCTCGCGGGAAAGCTCGTTTTCAAGCTCCTGCTTAACTTTCAGCGCGGCTCGTGAGCGCTCTTTCAGAGTACGGCTGACCTTGACTGTTCCGCCGTCGCGGAAAATTCTGCGGATTTCACCGAGAATGACCGGCACTGCATAGGTTGAAAAGGCAAAGCCGCGGTTTTCGTCAAAATTGTCTGCCGCTTTGCAAAGACCGACACAGCCGGCCTGAAACAGGTCCTCATAGTCCACCGAGCGTGAACGGAATTTGTTCGCGCAGGCGTGAACAAGACCGAGGTTGTCGTTGATAAGACTGTTCCTTTTTTCGGTTGAGTTTTCCAAGCGGCTCTCTCCTGACTTGTTACTTTTTATTTTTTCGGCTTTTACTCCGTACTTTTGCCGAGAATATGTTTTTCAAGAGTGACGGTTGTTCCGCAGCCCGGCTTTGAGCGGACTTTGATTTTGTCCATAAAGCTTTCCATTACTGCAAAGCCGAGACCGGCTCGTTCGCCGCCGAGAGTGGTGAAAAGCGGCTGCATTGCCTGCTCAATGTTTTCAATTCCGGCTCCGCGGTCTCGAACGCGTATTCTGACAGTATTATTGTCAGTAACGGCGGCGGTTATGTAAATTTTACCCATTTTTTCTCTGTACCCGTGAACAATGGCGTTGGTTACGGCCTCGCTGACCGCGGTTTTGATGTCTGAAAGCTCCTCAACCGTCGGGTCGAGTGCGGCGGCAAAGGCAGAAACGGCAACGCGCGAAAAGCCTTCGTTAACGCTGCGGCTGTCAAAGCACAGTTTCATTTCGTTGATTATCTTCATTTCAGACCACCTCCTTCTGTTTAAGTTCTCCGAGCCTTTCCAGCCCGGCAAGCTTCATCACTTTATACGCCGAGGGGGAAAGGTTCTGAACCTTTATTTTTCCGCCGACGGTTCTCATCAGCTTGTATCGTCCCATAACAAGACCTATCCCCGAGCTGTCCATAAAGCTGACGGAGCCGAAGTCCAGAACGAGCGATTTCGGGCGCTTATGGATTATTGCGTCGTCAATGCTCAGGCGGATAATGCTTGCGCTGTGGTGGTCAATTTCTCCGTCAAGCCGAACTCGGATTTCGTTTTTAAGGTATTCTATTTTGGCGGACATAAGAACCTTCCTTTCTTTTGTAAAATCAAATGCCTTACCACTGTTGTCAATGGTAAGGCATAACTGATGAATAATTTGCCGAAGAGAGTCAGCGTGAGAAAAATTATCCGCAGGCGATCATTTTGTCGTACCCCAGGCAGCCCAGCTCGTTTGCTGCGCAGAGCTCATAAAGCGCACCGGCAAAGGAAAGCGCATCTGCGTCCTGAGGAAGAAGAGAAGAATATTTTTCGGGCAGGGTGAACCCTTCTCCGACTATTACCACGGCGTTTTCGAGCCGCTTTTTTTCGTTAGTAAACAGCACACCGGAAAAGCTCAGGGGAACCGGGAAGATTTTGTCGGAAATGATGAAGGTACTGTTTACCGCGTCTTTCTGAAGCTTCGGCGAAATGAGAAGCGATACACCGTATTTTTTCAGCAGCCTTGCTGCAAGTTCCTCATAAGGGGCGGTGCAGTCAGTCACAATGCTCAGCCGGGCGGCAAAAAAGACCAGCTCTTCAACAAGGTCAACCAGATATGCTCCGTTGTCAATGAGGGTTACGCTGACCTTTCTGGGGTCGAGCAGCATTTTTTCAATCGTTTTTACTGCACTGTTAAAAAGCAGCCGCCGGGGAAACACCAACGGTCTGAACGGGGAGAGAGGAACGTCATTTCCGGGACTTGCCCAGAAGGGGAGCAGAGCGCGCGCTCGAAGCGTGCCTGCTGCTTCTGCTGCTGCCTCCCACGGATATTCTCCGCGCCATTCGCGGGTGCGGACTATGTAAAACGGCAGGGCGCAGGGAACTTCAACCTTTTTCAATTCGATTTGCGGAGCCGTGAAGTAATTACGCAGTCTTTCCGAAAAGCGTACGCTTTCGTCTTCCCTTTCAAAAGCAACAAACATTTTCTGCCCCCTCCGCCTGTGGTGTCGCTAAAATATATGCCCGTCCGCCCGACTGTATGACCGGAGAAAGAAGCAAAAGAAAGGAATTTTTTCCCTCCGGTATTGAAAAGCAAAGTCGGATTGGATATAATAATGAAAAAAGGAAAGGGAGACATTCAATGAGCGCGTACTTCAGAAAAATTCTTGCAGTACTTTTTTCGGTACTTGTTGCAATCGGTTCGCTTTTTTCCGGCTCAGGCAATCTCACAAAGCATGACCTGACTCTTGAATTTGGGAGCAATCCTTCAACCGGCTGCACATGGGTTGTGTCCGTTGACAATGAAGATGTTGTAAAGTATTCCGAAAACAAGTATAAAGCAGATTTGAGCTGTCCGGGTGTATCAGGAAGAGGCGGAACGGAATATTTTTACTTTGATGCTGCTGCCGACGGAAAGGCAACAATCACAATGACCTACGGTCACCATTGGGAAAACGGTGAAGTTTATCGCACTGTTATTGTTGAATGTGAGAGCGCCGATTCGGATATTAAAGTTCTGAATATCAATGATTCGGCGGCAACAGTATAAGCTGCCTGACAGTTGTCAGGAGCAAAAAGTTCTGCTGCGTTAAGTGCAGAACAAAAAGCAAACCGAAATGTAAAGCTATAATTTGCAGAAAACCGGCATTGAATATTTCGCCTGCAAATTATAGCTTTTATTGTCTCAAACAAAAAGATTGTTTGATGTTCAGTTTTACGCTCTGCGCTGTGTTGTTGAAAGATTTTGGCAGCACCCGCATTCGATGTGGACAGTTCAGGCATTTTCGCAAAGAAACAGAGAGGGTAAAAATATGTTTAAAAACACTTGATTTTTCCGACGTACTTGTGTATAATAGCAGGGCAATTGAACAAACGGAGAGTTGTCCGAGCTGGTCGAAGGAGCACGATTGGAAATCGTGTAAACTGCTAAAACGGTTTCGTGGGTTCGAATCCCATGCTCT
>JAEDIL010000005.1 GCA_016292455.1 Clostridiaceae bacterium | reverse complement strand
ACCATTTTTTTGATTGTTGCAGAGATATTATCAGGAAAGCCCATTTTTTTGAATTCGTCGAGATAGCCTTCAACCTCTTTGAACATTCGGTTTTCAATTTCTTCAACAAGGTCAAAAATATCCTTATAGTGAAAATAAAATGCATTGCGGCTGAGCTGAGCCTGAGTGCAGATTTCCTTGACGGTGATTTTGTTGAGCGGCTTTTCCCTTGCAAGAACAGCGAGCGCGTCCTCAAAGGCTTTTTTGGTTTTCTTTACACAGCTGTACCGTTTTGTTTCGTCCATTTCTCCACCTCATTAAAATTTGTTAAAAACGGGAAAAATATACACAAATTAAAACAATATGTAACAATTGTTCCAACGCGTTTTAAAATGTAAATTGACAACTTTTCTATGTGTGTTATAATCAACACCGAAACATAGAGCGTAGTTACACTCTATCACATTTGTTACAATGTGTCAAACTAAATTTAACAATCAAAGGAGAACTGAAATGTCAAGTTACAGTGAGTACAAAGTACCGGAAAAGCACTATCTCCATATGCCGGGAGATGAATCCTGTTACGAATATCTTCACATGTGCTACGAAAGGATTTCAAAGGACATCGGTGACGATTACACCGCCTTTGTTACTCCGATTGCAGACCAGCTTGCCGAAACTTCAATGAAAACGCTTCTCGGCGACATTGAAAAGCTTGCGGCGTATTTTGCGCACAAGGGACTTAAAAAAGGTGACGTTGTTGCAATTTTTATACCCACCTGCGGCCACGCGCTGACCGTTTTTTATGCTCTCAACAAGCTTGGCGTAATTGCAAACTTCGTCCATCCCCTTCTTCCGCCCGATGCACTGCTTGGAATTATGGAGCATACAAAGTCAAAAATGCTCGTTGTTCTTGACGTAATGTGCGCTCCGTTTGCCTCGGTTATGGAAAAATATCCGACAATAGTTTGCTCGCTTTCCGATTATTGCAGCGGCACTGCCCTTCAGTATGCACTCTACAACGAAAAACAGAACGCTCACGTCCCCGAGCTTCCGACGGTTATCCGCTTCAAAGATGCACTCAACAACGATTATCCCATTCCTGCAACCGACAGCAACCCCGGCAAGGATGACGCCGTATATATGCACGGCGGCGGAACAACCGGAAAGAGCAAGACTATCATTCTCTCCTCCTTTGCTTTCAATAATGTTTCTTACAAATATTATCTCATCGACCAGATTCACAATTATGAAGAGGACTATGCAATCTGCACTCTTCCGTGCTTCCACGCCTACGGTCTCGGCGGCGCAATGATCTACACTCTCTGCAACGCATACAGACCCGTTCTCATCACAAAGTTTGATCCCGTTCAGGTCAACGAAATCATCAGAAAAATCAAGGTTACCGAAATTCTCGGCGTTCCCAAGATGTATCAGAACCTTGAAGCTCAGCCGAACTTTGAAAACGAAGGACTCAAAAACCTTGTCTTCACCTTTGCCGGAGGCGATCTTGTCAGCCTTGAATTCGTTGAAAGATTCAACGAAACCCTCAAAAGGCACGGTTCTGTTGCACGCCTTGGCAGAGGCTACGGTCTGACCGAAATGTGTGCGGCCTGCACCTCAAATTCCGATCCCTACTACAAAGAAAGCACCTGCGGCTACCCGCTCGCCGGAATTGACCTTGAAATCTGGGACGATGACTGCAACAAGCTCCCGCAGGGCACAGTTGGTGAAATCGTTGTTTCGGGCAGTACCATGATGAACCGCTATCTCCCCGATGAGGACATTACCGAAACCGGAATTTATACCGACGCAAACGGCAAGAACTGGATCCGTACCGGCGACATGGGTTACCTTGACGAAGACGGACACATGATCTTCTCCGGAAGAAAGAAAAGAATCATCATCATTGCCGGCTACAACATTTATCCCGCAACAATTGAAGAAATGATTTCGCGCCTTGACTACATCAGAGAAGTCTGCGCCGTTCAGGGCTATGACGACGAGACCGGCAAGCCGCTTGTCAAGCTTTGTGTTTCTCTCACTGATCCGAATGCAGACAAGGAAAAGGTTATTGCAGACCTCAAAGAGTTCTGCAAAGCCAAAATTGAGGGCTATGCCTGCCCGCGCAAGTTTGAAATTCTTGACCTTCTTCCCCGCACAAAGATGGAAAAAATTGACTTCCTCAAGCTTTGCGACAAGGTTCCTCAGTAAATCCACACACATACATAAAAACATAAAAAAGCAGCTGCAAGGTCATCGCGCCTTGCAGCTGCTTTGTTGTATTATCCGTCAGGCTCAGACTCCGGAATACGCGCTGAAACCGCCGTCAACGGCAATGGTTGTTCCGGTGATAAAACCGGAATACTTTTCATCGCAAAGGAAAAGCAGCGCGCCTTCAAGCTCTTCGGGATTTCCGAGCCGCTTCATAGGGGTTGCGGCAAGAATTTTTCCTGTTCTTGCAGTAGGTGTGCCGTCCTCGTTCCAGAGAAGAGTCTTGTTCTGATTGGTTGAGAAGAAGCCCGGAGCAATTGCGTTAACCCGGATTCCGACATCGGCAAAATGAACGGCCATAAACTGAGTGAAGTTCTGAACAGCCGCCTTTGCCGCAGAATAAGCCGGAATTTTTGTCAGGGGACGATAGGCATTCATTGAAGAAATCATAACAATGCAGGTATTCTCTTTCTTTGCCATGTCCGGCGCAAAGACCTGCGTCGGAATGAGCGTTCCGAGAAAATTGAGATTGAAAACAAAAGAGATTCCCTCCGGGTCAAGGTCAAAAAAGGTTTTGATTTCAGGAGCTTTTTCTTCAAGGTCAATTTTTTCAAGCGTTTCCTTGGTTGTTGTTCCCTTGGGGTTGTTTCCTCCGGCGCCGTTGAGGAGAATATCACACGTTCCGAAGCGTTCAAGCACTGCATCACGGGCTTTCTGCATACTCTCCTTTTGAAGAACGTTGCAGGAATACGCAAACGCTTCGCCGCCCTCTGCGGCTATTTCGTCGGCAACCTTTTGGGCGGCTTGTGCATTGATGTCAAGAACGGCAACCCTTGCTCCCTGCCTTGCAAGCGCTTTTGCAAAATCAGAGCAGAGAACTCCGCCGCCGCCTGTGACAACAGCAACTCTGTTTTTGAGATTTTCATGAACGAACATATTTATCATCCTTTCATTGATATTACATAATTATCGGTTGTTTTTAATCGACTGCAAAACCTTGCTTGCCGCCGGAATTGCATCGTTGAATCCGATTCCGCCGTTTTCAAGACAGACAACTATTGCATAAGGAAACCCTGAATCGGCAGAAAAGCCGACAAACCATGCGTGACTCTTTTTTCCCTCAACCTCGGCAGAACCTGTTTTTCCGCACATCTTCATTCCGGGGAACTTCCAGTCGCCGTAATAGTTTTCAACGTTGGAGCGCAGCATTTTTTTAACCGTTCCGGCTGTTTTAGAATCTAACTTCATGTTTTTGTCAGTCTCTGCCTTTTTTCCGAACGGAAGCGTATGTGTGGAAACGGTATCAGGAATAACCGCCTCTCCGCCGTTGGCAATTGCACCCATGAGCATCAGCATGCGACAAGGGTTGACGAGCGTTGTGTACTGACCGATTCCTGCCCAGCCGCGGTCAAGCTTCGTTGACTTTGAAAGGTCAAAATAGCTTTTTGAAGTCTGCATTCCGTTCACGTCAACAGTTTTGTTGAACCCGAGCTCAGAAACGGTTTTCATCATTTTTTCGTTCCCCAGCTCAACTGCAAGCTCGGCAAACGCACAGTTGCAGGAAACATTCAGCGCCCTTTCAAAACTGACTTTTCCGTGGACGCTGTTACAGATAACAGCCTGCTTTCCGATTACATATTTACCGGTACAGTTAAATGTGCGCTTTGAAACGCCGGAAATATTCTGCAAGGCGCAGATTGTTGTCACAACCTTAAAGGTTGAACCCGGAGTGAAAACACCCGAAATAAAGCGGTTAAGATACACTCCGTCATATTTTCCGCTAGTGTCCGAATCAATATCCGTCGGCTTATAAAGCGGATCAAATGTAGGCGCGCTGACCATGCAGATAACGTCGCCGGTTTTGTAATTATAAGCGCAGATTGTGCCCTTGTTGCCGGCAAGCGCATCGTATGCGGCGGCAGAAACGTCTGCATCAATCGTAAGCTTCAGGTCGTTCCCCTTTTTGTCCTTGACGGTCTTGTATACTCCGTCAATAAAATTATAGCCTATGAGATACGGACGGTAAACCGTTTGAAGTCCGGTTGAAATATAGCCCTGAGAATCACCGACAAGGTGAAGCGTTGAAAGGCGGACGGCACTGCTTTCGTTATATATCCGCTCTCCGTCACGGCTTGCAACAAGAGTTTCGCCGTCCCGGTCATAGATTGCGCCTGCCGTTGAAAGCTGGCGGTATTTATAGATGTGCTCATTGAGTCTGCTTGACGCCCACTCGTCGGCATTGGTGACAAAGGAATACGCCATGAAAATCAGTCCGCCGAAAAAAACGGCAACCAGGGCAAAAATTGCATAGGCGCGCCGCGTTGTGTTCCTCATTTTCCGTGACCTCCTTTATGCCGATTTGAAAACCTTGGGATATGTTCTGACATCTGCCGCCTTGATGAAGGCGAACAAAGCCCACGAGCAGATCATACTTGAACCGCCCTGACTGACAAACGGAAGCGTAACACCCGTAAGCGGCAGAATATCGGTAATTCCGAAAATGTTTAAGCAGGTCTGAAAAAGCAACATCGTTGCCGCCGAGCACGCCGCAATTGAATAAAACGTTGAGGGTGCGCTGCGCGAGGTACGGATTGCATAAACGGCAATTATTGCAAAGGAGATGACAATTGCAAAAGCAACAATCAGTCCAAGCTCCTCGCAGACCATTCCGAAAACAAGGTCAGTTGAAGCGGCGGCAATGTAGCGCAGTCTGCCGTTGTTGATTCCGAGTCCTTTGAGTCCGCCGCTGACGGAATATATCAGTGTTCTGACCTGCTGGTACCCGGTGGTGTCATAGTTTTCCCAGACGTGCCTGTATGCAGCAAAACGGGCTGCAACATAAGGCTTGAAGTAAATAATCAGCACCGCTCCGAGAAGTGCGCCGGCACAGATGAAAGCAAGTGAGCGGATGTCGCCCGAGCGCATGAATGCAATGACAAGAAACGTTGCAAAAAAGATGAGCGCCGTTCCAAAGTCGCGCATAAGAAACAGAACGCCGATGCAGCCTATTGCAAAGCCTATGTAAAGATAAATGTTCTTAGCTGTCAGAAGCTTGTCAAGCGACGCCGCACCAACAAAAATGAAAGCAATTTTCACAAACTCCGAGGGCTGAACGGAAAGCTTTCCGCCGCCGAGAATGAGCCAGTTGTATGCACCGTTGATAGCACTGCCGGCGAAGCGGATGAAAAGGAACGAACCGGCAAGAAAGCACAACGCAAACACCGCAAGCGGAAGTCTGACCGCCATGACCCTTTTCACGTCCTGCAAAAACCAGAGAAGAATGTCATAGACAACTATTCCGATTATTACGGCGGCAAGCTGCTTGATGTGTCCCGATTTTGAAACGCTCGCGGTGAGCGTCATTCCGATTCCGGAAAGGAAGAATGCAATAAATTCAAGCTCAAAATTGACTTTTTTGAAAACAAGGTGCATTACGGCAACATATATCCATTCAAAAGCGGTAAAACCGAAGAAACACAGCGCGTTGATAGGATAAAACTTTGAGTTTTCAAAAACTACGGGCAAGGAACAGAGAAACTGAAAGATTGTCAGCATAAGGAGGATAAAACCGCGGTCAACGTAGCGGTATTTTCTTCTCATCTTATCCTCACGCGAAAGGGTTTTCGCTTTGTTCTTCATCATTCTGCCCTCCCCTGATTGATTTTCACTTTCAGCGAAAAGCAGAGCCGTTCGTCGCCGATTGTGATGATGTCACCGTTGAAAAGCAGCTGCGGTGAAGTTACGCGGTTGCCGGCAAGGAACGTTCCGGAAGCCGAACCGCAGTCTTCAATTGCCCAGCCGTCCTCATAAAGCACAAGCAGCGCATGCTTCCTTGAAACAGCCGGAGAGGAAAGGCGGATGTCGCAGCCGGAGCCTCGCCCGATTGAAACCTCGTTTCCGGAAAGAACATATGCATCTCCGGTTGAAAGGTTGAAAACAGTCGGACTCTGAACGGAAAAGCTGCTGCCCTTCTGAGCGGGGGTAACAACGCTCTGTTCGCCCTCTGTTTCAGGGGTAACTGAGCCGGAATAAACGTCGTTGCTTCCGCCTTGCTCAGTGCCGTAGGACGAAGCGTTATAGGCAGACGAAGCGGTTTTTTCAAAGTGGAGAGCCGGTCGGTTATCCTCATCATAATAGCCGGGAGAGCCTTCCGGCGCGGAAGCTGTTGTGTTCCGGCAGACCGGCGGTGCCGACATGACCGGGGAAGCGGCGGGCGGAGTCTGAACAGGCGGCGCTTCCCTGCGCAACGGAATAACCGGCGCGGAGTCGGAATTCTTTTTGAAGCGTTTTTTTCTGCCGACAAGCTGAACGGGGTCATCCGCAATTTCAAAGCGGTAGCGTGCATTGCCGAAAGTGAGCATATCTCCGCCGTTTATGGTTGCTTTTTTTTCAATCTTTTCGCCGTTGACGAATATTCCGGACTTTGAAAGCAGGTCATAAATATACCAGCCGTCAATTCTGCGGCTTATTACTGCCTGAAAGCGCGACACAGTGTCATAACCGATAACAATATCGCAGGAATTGCTGCGGCCTATTGAAGTTTCCCACATATTGAGCGCATAGCGCTCGCCGTCAAGAGTGTCAACAATATAGCCGTATGTTTTTTCTTTCGGGTGACCGAGAAGAAGTGAAAGCATGCATTTTATAAGGATAACAAGTGTTATCAAGGGCAGAACATACCTTGAAATGCCTATTACTATTCCCATGGAAACCTCCGTAATCATTTTTACCGTCCGTCGGCAGAACAATATACCGAATGATTATACCACAAAATTTTCTTCGGTTCAGTATTTTTTTATGAAAAGTTGAAAAAAAGTTAAATCGGTGGTATCATAATGAAAAATGATTGTCCGGGAACAAAGGATTCCCGAATTGCACACAGTTCCCGAAAGGCGGCAAAACCTATGAAAACGATTGAACTGATTGTTCCCTGCTTCAATGAAAGCGATGTTCTTGAAATGTTCTATAACGAGGTGACTCCCGTTATGCAATCTCTCGGGAACGTTGATTATTCCTTCATTTTTGTCAATGACGGAAGCTCGGACAACACGCTGAAAATTCTCAAATCCTTTGCCGAAAAGGACAGCCGCGTCAAATACATCTCTTTTTCACGCAATTTTGGAAAGGAAGCGGCAATGCTTGCCGGACTTAAAAACAGCACTGCCGACTTTGTCGGCATCCTTGACGCTGACCTGCAACACAGCCCCGCGCTCATTCCCGAAATGTTCAGAGCCGTAACAGAAGAAGGCTTTGACGTTGCCGCGGCAAAGCGAAGCGACCGCAAGGGCGAAAACGGGCTCAAAAGCTTTCTTTCTGATATGTTCTATAAGGTTGCAAACCGTCTTACCGAGGTTGAAATCGACCCGGGCGCTCAGGATTTCAGAATAATGAAACGCAAGGTTGTGCTTTCAATTCTTTCCATGGCGGAACACAACCGCTTTACAAAAGGCATTTTCAGTTTCGTCGGCTTCAAGACAAAATGGTTTTCACACGAAAACCGCGAAAGAGCGGCAGGCAACACAAAATGGAGCCTTTTCAAGCTTCTTCGCTATGCGTTTGACGGAATTCTCGGCTTTTCAAACTCACCGCTCAGACTCCCGCTCTGGTCAGGCGTTCTTTTTTCCGCCGTCGGCTTTGTGTATCTTCTGGTATACATCATCGGCAATCTTTCAGCCGGCATGAGTTCTGTTCATCTCGTACTTTCTGTTCTCCTGCTTCTCGGCGGACTTATTCTCGTATCGCTCGGTATCATCGGCGAGTATATCGCGAGAATATACACCGAGGTCAAAAACAGACCCGTATATATCATTGATGAAACGAATATTTGAATAACCGCCGGTTAAAAGGACAGCTCAACTGTTGACACAGGTTTTTTGCTGTGCTATAATACCACCGGATAATTTACTTGGAGGTAAGAATAAATGAAACACATTAAAACTGTTGAAACACGCAATCTTTGCGAAAGCGCCAAGAACGGCGGCTGCGGCGAATGCCAGACTTCCTGCCAGTCAGCCTGCAAAACCAGCTGCGGTATTGCTAACCAGGCTTGCGAGAACAAGGAAAGCAAATAATTACTGCCAAGGGGCTGTCGCATTTAGCACAGAACAAAAAGAAAAATGCTGAAATAAAACCAAACGGTTGCATTTTTCTTTTTAACTGTTTTTCACCCACTCGCGGTATCAATATACAGCTTCGGGGTGAATAAAACGGTTTCTGCATCTAAATGCGTCAGCCCCTTTTTATTTTTTTGAGAAAGGCATTGTGAAAACAGATGATTCACCAATATAAACTGCTTGGCTATAACATTGTTCTTGATGTATGCTCCGGCTCGGTTCACGTTGTTGACGATGTTGCCTATGACATTATTGCTTCTTTTGAAGGAAACGACCGTGGCGCTGTTCTTGAAAAAATTGAGGAAAAGTATAAAAATTCTGCTGACGTCACAAAAGAAGATATTGACGAATGCTATGAGCAGGTGCTTGAACTGAAAAAATCCGGAAAGCTTTTTTCAAAAGACAGCTTTGAACCGATGGCAGGTGAACTGAAAGCGCGCACTTCGGGCGTTGTCAAAGCTCTCTGCCTGCATATTGCGCACACCTGCAACCTCAACTGCTCCTATTGCTTTGCCTCGCAGGGAAAATATCACGGCGAACGCGCCCTCATGAGCTTTGAGATCGGCAAAAGAGCGCTCGACTTTCTTGTTGAAAACTCAGGTGAACGCCGCAACCTTGAAGTTGACTTTTTCGGCGGTGAACCGCTGATGAACTTTGACGTTGTGAAAAAGCTTGTTGAATACGCAAGAAGCATCGAAAAGGAAAAAGGCAAAAACTTCCGCTTCACTCTCACAACCAACGGTGTTCTTGTTGACGATGATGTTATTGAATTCGCCAACCGCGAAATGAGCAATGTTGTTCTCTCACTTGACGGCAGAAAGGAAGTTCATGACCGTTACCGCGTTGATTACGCAGGGAACGGGAGTTGGGAAAAAATTGTTCCGAAATTTCAGAAGTTCGTTAAAGCGCGCGAGGGAAAGAATTATTATATGCGCGGAACGTTTACCCATGCAAATCCTGATTTTCTTGAAGATATAAAGACGATGCTCGACCTGGGCTTTTCCGAGCTTTCAATGGAGCCCGTTGTTGCCGCCGCCGACGACCCTGCCGCACTGACAGAGGAGGACAAGCCGGTTGTCATGAAGCAGTATGAGGACCTTGCAAAGCTAATGCTCCAACGTGATAAGCAAGGCAAACCGTTCACGTTTTATCATTATATGCTCGACCTGAAAGGCGGTCCCTGCATCTATAAGCGTATTTCCGGCTGCGGCTCGGGAACTGAGTATATGGCTGTCACCCCATGGGGAGACCTTTATCCCTGCCATCAGTTTGTGGGCGAAGAAAAATTCAGACTCGGTGATATATGGAACGGCGTTCAAAACAGCGCGATACAAAACGAATTTGCTTCCTGCAACGTCTATGCAAGGGAGGACTGCCGCTCCTGCTGGGCAAAGCTTTACTGCTCAGGCGGCTGCGCCGCGAATGCTTACCATTCCACCGGCTCAGTCAGGGGCATCTACAAATACGGCTGTGAGCTTTTCAAAAAGCGCATTGAATGTGCCGTTGCAGTTGCCGTCTCGCGCGAATTCGGTGATGAAGAATGAATACGCCGATCTGTGACTTTGTAAAAAAATACTCAAAAGAAAATCCTCTGAGACTCCATATGCCGGGTCACAAGGGAAAGCCGTTTTTAGGCTTTGAGAGCCTTGATATAACCGAAATCAGCGGCGCTGACGAGCTTTTTTGCGCGAACGGAATCATTGCCGAAAGTGAAGAAAACGCAAGCCGACTCTTCGGTTCGGCAACATTTTATTCCGCCTCCGGCTCAACCCTCTGTATTCAGGCAATGCTTCACCTGATTGCGCTTTACGCCCGCACAAAAGGCGAAACGCCACGGATTCTCGCCGCCAGGAACGCCCACAAAGCGTTCCTCAACGCCGCCGCACTGCTCGGAATTGAGGTGCTCTGGCTCTATCCGGAAAGCACCGCGCCGTATCACACCTGCCTTGTGAATCCCGGGACAGTGAATGATGCCCTCAGAAAAAGCAAGGTGACCGCCGTATATCTCACAAGTCCGGATTATCTCGGAAACATTCAGGACATCGGGAAAATTTCAACTGTATGCAAAAAAAACAGTGTACTGCTCGCTGTTGACAATGCACACGGAGCATATCTGCGCTTTCTGCCGCAGTCGCTCCACCCCACCGACCTTGGCGCCGACATCTGCTGTGATTCCGCTCACAAAACGCTTCCCGTTCTTACCGGTGGCGCATATCTGCACATCGGAAAGACCGCGCCCCGTCTTTTTTTTGAAAGAGCCCGTTCCTCTCTCTCGCTTTTCGGTTCAAGCAGTCCGTCATACCTGATTCTGCAATCACTTGACAACGCAAACCGACTGCTTGAAGAATTCGGCGAAAAGCTTTCTGCCTTTGTTCCGCGCTCAGACGCAATCAAAAAAGAGCTTGCCGCCCATGGCTATGAGCTTTTCGGCAGCGAAGCGCTGAAACTGACCGTTTCGGCAAAAAGACTTGGTTACAGCGGCAACGAGCTTGCGCAAGCGATAGAAAAAAACGGAATTTTCCCTGAATTCTCCGACCCGGATTTTCTTGTGCTGATGCTTTCTCCATATTTAAGCGAAGCAGAGCTTGAACGGCTGTGTTCTTCGCTCTGCGATGTTGAAAAAAGACCGCCGGTCGTTTCGACCGCTCCGCGCGTTTTGCAACCCGAAGCGGTTCTCACGCCGAGAGAAGCCATTTTCAAAAGCAGCGAAGTTCTTCCGGCTGAAAAGTGTCTCGGAAGAATCTGCGCTCAGGCGGCAATAAGCTGTCCGCCGGCAATACCGCTCGTTGTCTGCGGTGAAAGAATTGACGAAGCCGTGCTTGAAAGCTTCCGCTATTACGGCATTGACTCGTGCGCAGTTATTGTCTGACCTCAGCAGATTATCAGCTGAAAACATTCAGCATTGACAGCGTTCAAAATTTTTCCGATAAATTGTTGACAAATCGTGAATAATTTGTTAATATATAGTTAACCACTTTACCGGTGGAATACAAATTCGGAGGATTTTTTATGCAAAAGATTATTGCTATTATTCTGTTCATCTTCTCGTTCTTCACTGCCGGAGACATGACCAAGGCCAACGTAACCGTTGCCAAGGAACTGACCGCCGGAGATACCTCTGCTGTTTTTGTTTTTGAAAACAAAACCGGAAAAGCAATCAGTCCCGATGTCAAGGTTGAGTCCGTTGAAAAAGAAGTTCTTGGTGAATGGGTTCCCCTCAATTTTGAACAGGCTGCTTTTGACGCTGCCGGCAAGTCTGCTTTTGAAACCAGGGTTTATCCGACTGAAAAAATCAACCTTAACGTAACATTCCTTGTAACCATTGCCAATGTTACCGTTGAGTATCCTCTCACCGCAGGTAACTATCGCATCACCGTGAGCTACAAGACCGACGGTTACAGCTCAGTTACGGAAGGTACACTCACTTCTCCGTTCACCGTTGCTCAGGCTGCGTAATCACAACAAAACATAGAATAAAGGGGCGTCGCATTTAGCGCAGGACAAAAAGAAAAATGCTGAAATGCAAAATTGTACGGTTGCATTTTTCTTTTTTAACCGTTTTTTCACCCACTCGCAGTATCTATATACAGCTTCGGGGTGAAGAAAACGGTTTCTGCATCTAAATGTGACAGCCCTTCTTTATCTCTACCGCCAGTGCATCGTCACAACAAAAAAACAGCAGCGTCCCTCCGGGCGCTGCTGTCCGTTATTAGCTTTTAATTACTGCTCAACAGCATAAACGCTGACTTTCTTGCGGCTCTTTCCGAAGCGCTCGAACTTGACTTTTCCGTCAACGAGAGCGAAAAGAGTATCGTCTGAACCCTTGCCAACGCCGTTACCCGGATGAATGTGGGTTCCGCGCTGTCTGACAAGAACGTTGCCTGCAAGAACAAACTGACCGTCCGCACGCTTTACGCCGAGTCTCTTGGATTCTGAATCACGGCCGTTACGGGTCGAGCCCATTCCCTTTTTATGAGCGAACAACTGAATGTTGATTTTAAGCATTTTGCTTGCACCTCCGTATTATTTGTTGATTGAAACGTTTTTGACCTTCAAATATCCTCTGTAATCTTCCGCCAATGCATTGAGATGAAGCCTGAACCCTTTAAAAAGCGATTCCAGTCTTTCAGCCTGTGAAGCCGGCACCGAAAGGCTCAGAAAGCCCTCGTCAACTTCAACTTCGGCTTCAACGCGGTAAATTTCCGTCACAGTGTTTGCAACCATATACGCACACGAGGAAACGCTTGCGCAGATTATGTCGCTGCCTTGTTCGGCGTAGCCGCTATGACCGCTTATCTCAAAGCCGACAATTTTGTTTTCAAGCGAAAAGAATTTTGCGAGGATCATTTTCAGGCGTTGATAGCGGTGATCTGAAGCTTGGTGTAGGGCTGTCTGTGACCCATTTTGCGCTTTGCGTTCTTCTTGGGCTTGTAAGTAAAGACAACGACCTTCTTAGCCTTGCCGTTCTTAACGACCTTTGCGCTGACACTCGCTCCGTCTACGAAAGGTGCGCCGACCTTGATCGACTCGCCGTCTGCCGAAACTGCAACGACTTCGTTGATTGTGATTTCATCTTCTGCCTGAACGTCAAGCTTTTCAACGAAGATCTCATCTCCGACCGAGACCTTGTACTGCTTTCCGCCGGTTTGGATAATTGCGTACATTTTCTTTCATTCCTTTATTATGGACTCGCTGCGTCAGGCGCAAAAGCTGCTTCATGGCATGACAAAACACGCCGCCCTTTGCACGCGGTAAGAGTGATTATAGCAGAACATTGCCGCTTTGTCAACCGTAGCCGGTCTTTTTTTATAAAAAAACCGTATAAAAACCGTATACCGTTACAATATGAATATTTCGGTTGACTTGTGAGCATTATTGAGTTAGAATAGTCGATATAATACTCAAAAAGGATGTTGCAATATATGGATATGACAGCACTCAGACCGAATCCTGAGAAAAAATTGAAAATTGAAACAAAATGGGGAACATACTGTCGCTTTCCCGTCAAAACAAAGGTTGTCTATAAGGGCGATGTTCTCACAGAGCTCATGGACGAATATGTAATGCCCTTCATCAAAGAGGGCGACATGATTTTCATCAGCGAGAAAATTGTTGCAATCAGCCAGGGCAGAGCGTTTGACATTGACGAAATTAAGCCCTCGCGCCTTGCAAAGTTCCTTTGCAAGTTTGTTTATAAGTCACCTTACGGAATCGGGCTCGGAAGTCCGTGGACAATGGAGCTTGCCCTGCGCGACGTCGGCGCGCCTAAAATCATCTTTGCCGCCCTTTGCTCCGCCGTAACAAAGCTTTTCGGCGTCAGAGGCGTGTTTTATAAAATTGTGGGCGAAAAGGCAAGGGCAATTGACGGTCCATGCGACTGCACCCTGCCGCCGTATAACCACTATGCGAAGCTTGCTCCGCTCAATCCGGACAGTGTTGCTGCTGACCTTGAAAAGCACACCGGCTGCAAGGTTGTTGTTATGGACGCCAACGACATCGGCAGAGAGATTCTCGGCCGCAGCGACAGCGGGCTTGAAATTGACTTCTGCAAGGCTGTTTTTGAGGATAATCCCCTCGGTCAGAGCTCACAGCAGACTCCGATTGCAATTGTCCGCAAAGCGGAAAACGCCGAGGACGATCTCCTTCCCGAAGACAACGATAAATAATCAGGCTGTGCATTAGGCGCAGACCAAAGAGCAGAAAAAAACACAAAAGACTATATCTCACATTGAGAGCCGGAACGGTTATAATGTGAAGTATAGTCTTTGTTTTTTTACATGATATATATTTCTGCTCATCTGCCCGTGAATAAGCCGGCCTTTTTTGTTCAGCTGCCATGCAAAAAGGACTGCGCCGAAATTCAGCGCAGTCCCGTAATTTTATCAATGGTTGATTATTTAACCTTGCTTGTCTCTTTTTCTGCTTTTTCTTCCTTTGCGCCTGACTTTGAAACGAGGAGGTTTGTGATAATTCCGAGGATAAGCGCGCAGGCAACAGCCGTAAGAGTAACCTTTCCGAAGGTGAGAACAAGTCCGCCGATTCCGCAGATGAGGATAACCGCAACAACGAAGAGGTTTCTGTTTTCGCCAAGGTCAACTCCCTGAATCATTTTAAGTCCGCTGACTGCGATGAAGCCGTAAAGGGTGATGCAAACGCCGCCCATTACGCAGTTCGGGATACTTGCAAGGAAGGTTACGAAAGGTCCGAAGAAGGAGATGACGATTGCCATGATTGCGGTGGTGATGATGGTTACGACCGAAGCGTTACCGGTGATTGCAACGCAGCCGACTGATTCGCCGTAAGTAGTGTTCGGGCAGCCGCCGAAGAGTGCGCCTGCAACTGAACCAACGCCGTCACCGAGGAGAGTTCTGTGGAGACCCGGCTCTTTGAGAAGATCCTGGTCAATGATTGAAGAGAGGTTTTTGTGGTCGGCAATGTGTTCAGCAAACACAACGAATGCAACCGGAACATAAGCAACCGCGATTGTTGCAATGTACTGTCCGTTGATCTGTGAAAAGCCCTTTGCAGCCTGGATGAAGGTGAAGTCGGGAATTGCAAACCACTTCATGTTCTGGAACACTGTGAAGTCGATAATCTGAAGGGAAGTGTTACCGGTCTTGATTCCGATTACGGTGAAGATTGCCGCTGCAACATAACCTGCACAGATACCGATGATGAACGGGATGAGCTTTGCCATCTTCTTGCCGTATACCGAGCAGAGGATAACCGTGAAGAGAGTAATAAGACCGCAGAGAATTGCAACATAGGGGTTTGCGCTTGAAGCGAACACTCCGGGTTCGGTTTCAACCATAACCTTGCCGAGGCTGAGGTCACCGACTGCGTTGCGTGCAAGCGAAAGACCGATGATTGAAACTGTGGGTCCGATAACAACTGCCGGCATGAGCTTGTCTATCCAGCCGACGCCTGCTAACTTAACCGCAATTGCGATTACTACATAAACAAGACCTGCAAAAAGGGCGCCGAGGATAAGTCCTGCGTAACCTGCCTGAGCGGAAACTGCTCCGCCGAAAGCTGAGAACATTGAGCCGATGAATGCGAACGATGAACCGACGAAAACCGGGCTTCTTAACTTAGTGAAAAGAAGATAGACGATTGTTCCGACGCCTGCACCGAAGAGTGCTGCGGACTGGCTCATTCCGTTTCCGACGATTGACGGAACCGCGATTGTGGCTGCGAGAATTGCAAGCAGCTGCTGGAAACCGAAAACGATCATCTGACCGAACTTCGGTTTGTCTTGTACGTTGTAAGTGAGTTTCATTTTTACAAACCTCCCGATAAAATTTAAATATAAAAATACACAAAGTGTAGTTTTACCGCAGTTATTTCAAAATCTTAACACATGCCTCGTTTTCATAAGGCATTATACATACCTTGACGACCTCGGAGCTTGAGGTCGGAATATTTTTTCCGACATAATCAGCTCTGATAGGCAGCTCCCTGTGTCCCCTGTCAACAAGGACAGCAAGCTGAATTTTTGCCGGTCTTCCGAAGGAAAGGACCGCGTCAATTGCCGCCCTTGCCGTTCTTCCGGTATAGATGACATCGTCAACAAGAATAACCGTTTTTCCGTTGATGTCAAAGCCAATCTCGCTTCCGTTCAGTCTCGGCTGATCCGCAACGGTTGAAAGGTCATCGCGATAAAGCGTAATGTCCAGACTTCCCGTTCTGACTGCCGCACCGAGTTTTTCAAGGTTCTTTGAAACAATATCACCGAGTTGTTCGCCGCGGCGCTTGATTCCGATTACACAAAGGTTTTCGGTTGATTCATTCTTTTCGATTATTTCATGGGCAATGCGCATAAGCGCTCTGTCCATTCCGACAGCGTCCATAACTACCGGTTCCACTTTCAACACCTCTTTCCGGAAAAAAGCATAAAAAAATATCCTGCCCGAAACCGGCAAGACAAACATAACTTATGCGCAGAAAGATACTGCGCGGCAATCTATATGAACATCTTGTCGGTCTCTCTGAACCGCCCTTAAAGATTGATTTTTTATATGCTACCACAAGCAACCACAAAAGTAAAGCAATTTTTTGAAACTTTTGCAAAATTGTTGAACATTATCAAAAGCAGCCGAAAATAATCAAAAAAACTGCCAAAAACAACGAACAATCCAAGAAAGCCATCAAGGCGCGCTACATATAACGTAAAAAGACTGCCGCAAAAGCGGCAGTCCCCTGATTCAATTTTATTGTTCCGTTTTGCCGGCCTCAGTGTCTTCATTCGACTTGAACATCGCAATGAGTTTCAGAATGAAGTCAATGAAAGCCTGGATTGTCTGCAAGAAACCTTCCATTATAGCATCCTCCTTTGAAAGCGATACATCGATACATTTCTACAACAGGTATTATACACTACAACGCAAGAGTTGTCAACAATTTATTCAAAAAAAGTTTACTATTTGGAAAAGTTTGTAAATCCTCAAATTAAACCGTCTCTGTTTCCGGCTCAGTTGAGAAGAATACATTATCCTTTTCAAAGAGCGGATTTTCCGGAGAGCAGATTTCAATCGCCTTTGAAAGAACATTGACCATTGCAACCTTGTGTGCACCGCCAAACTCGCCGTCAAGCGTCCAAGGAACCTCGTCGGGCGAAGTGAATTTGACTTTGCTCGTTCTCAGAAGCAAAATACGCTCTCCGTCATATTCCTGACGGATAACTTTTCCAAGGACGACCGGAGCTGTAATCGGCTTGATTTTTCTGACAAGAAGAATTTCAAAAAGTCCGTCGTTGAGCTTGACGTCCTCATTTTTGAACTTGAAAATTCCGGAAACCGATGTTGAGTTCGAAACAGAGCCAAAGGAAAAGTCGTCCTCAATTACTCCGCCGTCATATTCAATCCTCATGTGAACGGGCTTGATGTTCTTCCATTCCTTGAAGCCGTTGAGTATGTAAGCCAGGTGACCGATTTTGTTTTTAAGCTTCTGGCTAGTTGCGTAGGAAGCTCTGGTGAGAGCGCCGAAAGCCGCAACATAGGAAAAATATCGATTATTCAGAAGACCGACGTCATAGCTGTTGACCTTGCCGGACATGATGAGATCGGTTGCCTTGTCAATGTCGGTTGAAATTCCGAGAGTGGTTGCAAGGTCATTGGTTGAACCTGTCGGAATATATCCGATAGGCACGCGTGAGGGAACGTCCATAACTCCGTTAATGGTTTCGTTGAGCGTTCCGTCGCCGCCGCAGCAGACAACGATGTCCTTGCCCTCATAATTTTTTCTGACTATTTCCGTTGCGTCTCCGCGGCAGGTTGTGGTATGAACGGAGAACTCATAATCATTTTTTGAAAACTTATCAACAATGTCAAATGTCGCCGCTCTTGACTTTGTCTTTCCGGCGCAGGGATTGACAATAAGCAAAACTTTCTTTCTTTCGTTATCCATGTGACAATGCCTCCGGCAGTGTTTTTAAAGATTATGTATATATCTTTAAGCCATTTTAACAACTGCTTTCATTGTTGTCAATCATTTGTACACATTTTTAATCAAGAAGTCAGTTTTGTAACTATTCGTTCGTTTCGAAAACGGAGACTTCGGCTTTCTGCTCAGTACTGCCGAGCCACATTTCGTCAAACTTCACTCCGCTGATTTTTTCAAGCATTTCCTTTTCCTGTTCAGTCACGTCAACATATCCGTGTTCATGCCTGAAAGCAACCTTTTCCTTTATGACGGCGTGTTTTTCGCGTGTGAGGTCATAGGTGCATATAGCAAGGAATGCAAGAATCAGGAAGCAAACCGGAACGAGAGTATAGCAGATTGAAACGCCGAAAACTGCACTCTGCGATTGCTCATTGCCTTTGAGAGCGGTGTCATAGCCAAAGGCAGCAAGAATCTTTCCGATTCCGAATGCGGCAAAGCCGCTGACAAACTTTTTGACAAAGGTTGAGAACGTTGAAATAACGCCCTCTCTGCGCTGACCGGTGAGCATTTCGTCAACGTCGGTAACATCGGGAAGAATGTTGCTCTGAACGCTCGCCATTCCGGCAAGACCGAGACCGTAAAAAAACTCAACAATAAAAATTATTGCAGGGTTGCCGAGCGAGCGGCTGAACCACGCAAGAAGCAGCGAAAGCGCCGCAACCGGAACAAAAATTCTTGCCGGAAGCTGCTTGCTCTTTTTTATTGAAAGAAGATACGCCGGGAAAAATCCCGCGGCTTCACCTATTCCGCTGACAAGAACCAGCATGGAATAGTTGCTTTGCTGGTCGATAACCGTCCGGAGATAATAATAGAAGCACTGGGAGGCAAAAGCTGAGGAAAAGAGTATGAAAAAGCCGAACACAAAATACTTCCTGAAAATACGGTTTTTAATTACCCACTTATACTGATATATAAAGGCATGCAGGTCAAACGGCTCATTGACCTGGTTTTCCGAGCTTTCCTCTTTTGTCAGCTTATATGTCATAAGCAGCGGAAGCGATGTCCAGAGGCTGAGAGCAGCACCCATTATTGCAAAGCGGCTCCTGTATTCCGGCGAAAAGTCCGGTGTCTGCATCAGGCAGCTGAGACCGCCGAGAATAACCGAGGAAACAAAAAACGAGGAATAGCTTGCAACGGCGTCAAGAATCGTTTTTACCGCGTTGAACTGTGTCCGCAGGTTATAAGTCGGCGCAATCTGCGGAAGCATGGCGGTGTGCGGAACCGTGATAAACGTTGAAACCGACTTGTAGAACATATATGTAAAAATATACCACACCATCGTTCTCGTGCCGTTGCCCGCCTGCGAAACTCCGAAAGAAGTCCACATCAGGAAATATGCAATTATTGCCGGAATTACACCCCAGAGAAGATATGGACGGTGGCGTCCCAGCTTATTGCGCGTTCTGTCGGTAATAATTCCCATCAGCGGGTCGGTTATTGCGTCACAGATGCAGGAAAAAAGAGCAACTGTTCCGTATTGAGCGGTGGAAAGTCCCTCAACGTCCGTCAGAAAGGGCATCAGATAGGTGCCGAGAACATAAGGACCGCCGCCGGTAAAAAAGATGGCTGAGTTATAGCCGAGCATGGGGGCAAGTTTTGTTCCCTCTTCAACGCCTATCAGCTTTTTGACGGAAGCAAGGAGGCTTTTTCCCTTTGTGTTTTCGCTCATTTCACCGCCTCCTCGTCAAAGAGGTAACCGACAATGAAAAACTTGTCTCTCGTAACACCGTGCCGGTCATCAACGGGAACCGGCTCAGTGCGCTTGTTTGACTTGTTGAAAACAACAATTTTTCCGTCAATATACTTCACCATAACGGTATGGAGTGAGGAAAAAATGCGCCTGTGGTTCCAGAAGGAAAGTATTCCGCAGCGGCAATGGGGCAGCTCATTGAAAAAGGTATTATAGTCCCACGTTTTTGTATACGGCACCCCCCTTTCCTTGAAGAAATCTCCGAGAACGCAGACGTTTGAACCGAAAAAGCCCATCATTATGCTTGACTTCGGATACATTTCATAGCACACGCGCGGAAAGGTAGTTCTGATTCCGAGGTCACGCGCCGCGTTGTAGACTGCAATCATTTCACAGCCGCACCAGCCGACGCTGTAAAGTCCGTATCTTAGCTTTGAAAGCTCGCCTGCGTCCTGTCCGTTCAGATAATCATCGGGCAGGTCAATAAGTATGTTATGATAATAGTTTTTTCTTTCAAGCATTGTTTTTCTCCCCCAAAATATCAAATTTTCATTTTAAACCTTTCTTATCAAAACTGCCGATTCCGGCGGAAAAGCAAAAAGGGGCTGTCGCATTTAGATGCAGAAACCGTTTTCTTCACCCTGAAGCTGTATATAGATACCGCGAGTGGGTGAAAAAACGGTTAAAAAAGAAAAATGCAGCCATATAATTTTGCATTTCAGCATTTTTCTTTTTGCTCTGCGCTAAATGCGACAGCCCCTTCTGAGAAATCTGGATTATTCTTCGTCCTCGTCGCTGTCGTCGTCCTCAATTTCAAATTCAAGAACTTCGCCGCAGCAGGGGCATTCAACGTGGCCGTCGTCATCAATATCGTCGATGTCAACGCAAATTTCCTCGTTGCAGGCCGGGCAGGTAACCTCGATGCAGTTGTCGTCATCATCGCAGCAGCCGCAATCGCAGTCATCGTCGCAGCAGCAGCCGCAATCACAGTCATCATCATAGACAAACTCTTCAAGGTCTGCAAGGTCTTCGTCAAGCTCTTCAACATAATCGTCCAGATCGCCGAGATCCTCTTCAAAATCGCTGAGCTCCGAGGCGACGTCGTCAAGTGTGTCAACGATGGCGGCAAAAAGCTTGCCCTCCTTGCTGTTTTCGTCAAGTTCAAGGCCTTCCATAAGTCCTCTGAGATATGCAACTTTTTCTGAAACTGACATAGTGTTCCTTCCTTTCGGTATAAAATCGGGAAAACATTCCCTGAAAGTTGTTCTGCTTACGCTCTGCCGAGATATTCGCCGGTACGGGTGTCAATCTGAATCATTTCGCCCTCGTCAATGAAAAGGGGAACCTTGACCTCAGCGCCGGTTTCAAGCGTTGCGGGTTTGGTGGTGTTGGTTGCGGTGTCGCCCTTGAAGCCCGGATCTGTCTTGGTAACCTGAAGCTCAACAAAGTTGGGAGCTTCAACGCCGAAGACATTTCCTTTATAGGAAAGGATTTTGCAGGTCATGTTTTCCTTAACGAACTTGAAGCTGTCGGGAAGATCGCTTTCATTGATGGGGATAAGCTCATAGCTTTCCGGATCCATGAAGTAATAGAGACCGCCGTCGTTATAGGAATATTCCATATCCTTTCTCTCAACAAAAGCAGTGGGGAACTTATCGTTCGGGTTGAAGGTACGCTCAACAACCGAGCCGGTGATAACGTTCCTGACCTTTGCGCGGACAAAGGCGGCTCCCTTGCCGGGCTTAACGTGCTGGAATTCAATAATCTGAAGAACGTTGCCTTCCATTTCAAAAGTAACGCCGTTTCTGAAATCGCCTGCTGATACCATTTAGTATTCCTCCGAATATAAAAAATTACGCATATATTTTATAACAAACGCTCTGTTTTTTCAAGTGTTTTTTGAAATTACTCTTTCTTTTAGCCTGAAAAGGCGGCATAAATCATAATTTATTCTTAATTTTTCTCCTTTTTATTCCGTTTTAAGCCTTGCTGTGGTATAGTTTACAAGTATCGACATAAATCACACGAAACGGAGAACGAAAAATGAAAAAACCAATTGCTCTGCTCCTTTTGCTTCTTGTTTTGCTTTTTCTTTCCGGCTGTTCAAAAAGCGGTAGTGAACATGCTGTCGGCGCCGCCGGAAAAACAACAGCCGAAACGAAGCCGCTGACCGTAACCCTCACCTTTCCCGAGGGTTATACAGCCCTCGAAATTGCCGGAAAGCTTGAAGAAAACGGCGTCTGCTCAGAAAAAGATTTTATGGAAGCCGTGAAAAACAGCGCATACGCTCAAAAGTTCGGCTTTCTTGACGGAATGAAAAACACAGATGAGCGTGCGTTCCTCCTTGAAGGCTATGTTTTCCCGGACACATACGAGTTTTACACCGACGAAAGCGCCGAGAGCGTTCTCGCCCGTTTTTTGCGCAACACTCAAAGCAAAATTACGGAGGAAATGAAAGAAAAAGCAAAAAAGCTCGGGTATTCTATGGACGAAATAATCACTCTTGCTTCAATCATTCAGTCCGAAGCCGGAATTGTTAAAGAAATGGGGAAGGTTTCCTCCGTTCTCCACAACAGACTTGAAAGTGCGGATTACGGAATGCTTCAATGCGACGTGACAATAAACTATGTGAACGAAAACATCCTGACCTCCCCGTATATCAAAGGTGACAAAACACGCTTTTCCGAATATTACAACACCTACAAAAAAGGCGGTCTGCCCGTCGGCGCAATATGCAACCCCGGAACAGACGCAATCAACGCAGCTCTTGAACCCGAAAAGACCGATTACTTTTTCTTTGTCACCGATAAGGACTGGAATTATTACTACGCTTCAACTTATGAAGAGCATATGAACAATTGTAAAATTTGCGGTATCGAGCTTTAAAAACTTGAACAAACGTCGATTTTGTGTTAGAATACTGATTGAAATTTTTTCCAGAACAGGAGAGAGAAACCCATGGATTTATCAAAAATCATCAGCAGAAAAAATGAAGCAGCTTCCTACATGGTCAAGGAGATTACCCACATCATCAAGACCTTTGAGAAACGCAGCCCCGGTTCAAAGGGAGAAAAGCAGTCATGTGAATACATGGCAAAGGTTCTCAAAGAGGAATGTGGCTGCGACAAAGCAGACGTTGAGTCCTTCAAGGAGCGTCCCGGCGCTTTTTACGGCTGGCTGTTCTTCACGCTTACCTTTGTTCTTGCGGCAATAGCGCTGTTCTTCTTCCTGCCGGCGGCTTCAATCGTTCTCATCGTTGTCGGTCTCGGTATTGCGCTTCTTGAATTCGGCACCTACAAAAAGGTTGTTGATCCTTTCTTCAAGGAAAAGACCGGACACAATGTTACCGCAATCAAGAAATGCACCGGTGAAACCAAGAGGAGAATCATCTTCAACGGTCACCCGGACGCAGCCTGGGAGTGGCCCGTCAACTATAAGCTCGGCGGCGTGGGCTTTGAAGGTCATGCAATCATCTGCGGTCTCGGTGCAATCTATTACCTTGTTCTTTCAATCATTTCCCTTTCAAAAAACGGTTTCAGCTTCGGACAGATTGACCTTGCCGATCCCCTCGCGAAGGCGGCTCTCTGGGGACTTATCTTTGTTCCGTTCATAATCGGACTTTACTTCATGGTCAACTACCGCCGCGTTGTTGACGGAGCAAACGACAACCTCTCCGGCTGCTACATGGGAATCAGTATTCTCAAATTCCTCAAAGACGAAGGCATTGAGCTTGAAAACACCGAATTAGGTGTTATTCTCACCGGCAGCGAAGAAGCCGGTCTCCGCGGTGCAAAAGCATGGTGCGAAGCTCACAAGGGTGAGTTTGATGACGTTCCGACTTTCATCTTCTCATACGACACTATTCATGATCCGAAATACCTCATGGTCAACTATCGCGACCTCAACGCAACCGTTGCCGCTGACAAGGACGTTTCAGACCTCTTTATGGAAGCAGCAAAGGAAATCGGCGTTCCCTGCCAGAAAGGCATGGTTCCTCCGCTCGGCGGTGCAACCGATTCTGCCGCTTTTGCTCAGGCAGGCTTCCGCGCAACAGGCATCACCGGACTCAACCACAAGCTTGAAGATTACTATCACACCCGCCGTGACACCTATGACAACATGAACGAAGAAGGTCTTGCAGGCTGCTTTGCTGTTTCTGTCAAGGCTCTTGAAATGTTTGACAACGGCGCAAAGCAGTAAAGGTAAATATAAAGCTTCGCCCTTTGACGGTCCCGAATTCCGGCTGAGGGCGAAAAAGTGACTGAATGTGCAGACAAACAGAAAAAAGCTATAATCCGCTTTTCAAAGAGTGTTCTCTTTGGATTCGTGAATTATAGCTTTCTTTTTTTACTTTGATTTTTGGTCTGCGCAGAATATGGTATTACGTTTTTTTCGCGTCCGGAAGCTGTTATCTTTTGCCGTACATTCTTTCGTAATACTTCACATAATCGCCGCTGATAATGTTTTTCCACCATGAGCGGTTATTGAGATACCACTCAACAGTTTTCTGAATTCCCGTATCAAAATCGGTTTCCGGGTACCAGCCGAGCTCATTTCTGATTTTTGTCGGATCAATGGCATAGCGCATATCGTGACCGGGGCGGTCCTTGACGAACTTAATGAGCTCCTCGCTCTTGCCGAGTATTCTCAGAACGGTTCTGACAACTTCAAGGTTTGTGCGCTCGTTGTGACCGCCGATGTTATAAACTTCACCCGGCCTGCCGTTTTCAAGAATCATGTCAATCGCCTTGCAGTGATCCCTGACATAGAGCCAGTCGCGGACATTCTTTCCCTCGCCGTAAACAGGCAGCGGCTTGTTTTCAAGTGCGTTCGCAATCATCAGGGGAATGAGCTTTTCCGGGAAGTGGTAAGGGCCGTAGTTATTTGAGCAGCGGCTGATTGTCACAGGCAGTCCGTATGTGCGGTAATACGCCATTGTGAGAAGATCTGCCGAAGCCTTGCTCGCAGAATAAGGAGAGGATGTATGAATCGGAGTCTCCTCGGTAAAGAACAAATCCGGACGGTCAAGCGGAAGGTCGCCGTAAACCTCATCGGTGGAAACCTGATGGAAACGGGTATTATTCTTCCGGCATGCGTCAAGCAGCACCTGTGTTCCGAGAATATTGGTTCTGAGAAAAATCTCCGGCGCTTCAATTGAACGGTCAACGTGCGACTCCGCGGCAAAGTTGACAACAAAGTCAAAGCGTTCTTCCTCAAAAAGCGAAAAAACAGCCTTTCTGTCCGTTATATCGCCCTTGACAAAGCGGAATTTTTCGTTTTTCATTGCGTCTTCAAGTGTTTCAAGATTGCCGGCATAAGTCAGCGCGTCAAAACAAACAACACGCCACCCGGGGTGCTTTTCAAGCATATAATAAACAAAATTTGAGCCGATAAAGCCGGCGCCGCCGGTCACAAGAATAGTTTTCATTGGAAATCCCCTCATGTTCTCTTTTTAAACTTTCTTTGGCAGTGCGGACAGGATATTTCAATTTTTCCTTTGCCTTTCGGCACTCTCAGTGTTCTTGAACAACCCGGGCACTTGAAATATCTGTGTTCCTTATCCCGCAGCTGAGCCGCTTTTGTGACAAATCTGCTTCTGACCGGAAGCCAATACTTCAAAAAGCGTTCATTTTCCGCTCTGCGCCTGTCAATATCCTTTGACAGCGCCCTGAGCAGAAAGAGCAGGTACGGTATCAGACTGACAAGTCTCAGAAGAAGCGAAACAAAAAAACGCTGATACTGCATTCTGAAAAGCGAAAGCACGAACGTCACAACGCAGCCGAGAATCACCAAAGCCATGCCGAGCTGATCCGCTCCGTATCTTCCGTACATAAATTGGCGAAGTCTGTTCATTTTTCCTCCAAAAAGCAATTATTTCATGTTATATATTGTATTCCTTCTCCTTTAATTATAGGTTAATCTTTTTTGAAAGTCAATATTCTCCGACTGCTCGTTTTCTGCCGTAAAAAATCAAAAGACTGCCGACAATGCCGACAGTCCTGACAATAATTTACGCAGCGGTAAAGCTGAATTTTACGGGCTTTGAAGTTTCTGCAAAAGCATTGAGTGCATAAAGAACAACGGTATGTTTCTTTCCGCTTCTGAGCTTTCCGAGGTTGATATTATAGCAATCCTCCTCGAAAAGATACATATACTTGCCGGAAAAGTTATCTTCAAAAACCTTTACTGCGCCCCGGCTCACAGTCAGTTTATAGCTTTCGGTAACAAACCTGTCCTTTGCGCCGTCAAAGCTCAGAATGGTTTCTCCGTCTTCGTTGAGCGAAACAGTCATGTTGCCGCCGTTTTCAAAAACAGGCTTTCCGTCGAGCTTCCTGAGGTTATAGGGCGAATACGGATAGTTCTTTTCTGCAAGGTCGCTGAGATAATACTCAAAGTCAAAGAACTGCTCTGTGATAATGTCATACGCTCTGATTCTGACATTGCCGTTCTTGTCTGCTTCAACGATATAATACTGAGCAGCTTCTTCATAATCTCCGGGGAAGTTGCCGTCAATTGTGTCAAGCTCGGTTTCAAAATATGCAAGCGTTCCGCAGCCGAGAGCGGTGAATTTACCCTGCCAGATTGAGCGCGGGTCATTGATAGGATAATGTGAGTGTCCCGAAAAATCAACAACCTGCGGATAATCTTTCAGAACAGCGGAAATCATCTTATCTCCCCAATTGATCGAGCCGTAAATTGTTGAAAACGGAGCCGGATGCTGGAAAACAAAAATCGGTTTGTCTCCCGTGTCGGCAACCGCCTTGTCAAGCTCCTTTTTGAGCCATACACCGGACTTGACATAGGTTTCTGCCAGTTCGTCATAGGAAACAGCAATAAAATGGTAGCCGTTGATTACATAATGGCTGTTCGCTGCACCGATGTATTTTTCAAAGGCTTTTATTGCTTCGCTTCTCTTATTGCCGTAATCCATAAACTCGTGGTTACCTATGCTGATTACCCTCTGAGTGCCCTCGCGCAGGTTTTCGTTGCAGGTGTTGACAAAAGCTTCATACTGTTCGGGCTTTCCCCTGTTGGTGAAATCGCCGGCAACGGCAAAAGCGTCAAGCCCCTTATAGCCGTCATAATTGTCGGCGTAGTCATACGCGCTGTTGATTGCCGCGGCAAGTCTCTGAGGCGGAACAACAACTTCTTCAAGATACTCCTCATATTCCTCGCCTGCTTCTTCGCCGCGCGCTTCAAGCTCATTGTCGTTTTTGAAATGAACGTCGCTGCAAACAGCAAAGCGAACCACCGGCGTGAAGTCAGCGGGAGTTGTCGGAAGCTCCTGCGTTTTCGGCCCGACAGTCAGAAACGAAAGAACGGTGAAGAAAAAGGCAGATAAGACGGAGAGTGCCGTCCTTGCCAGATTTTTGATTGAAATCATAATGATCCCCTTTCCATAATCTTTTCCTGAAAGTTTTCTCCGAAATAATCTTTTCAAAAAAATTATAGCTAAAAAAAACCAGATGTCAAACATTCCTAAAAATGTTCAACATCTGTTAAAAACTTTTTACAATATGTTTATTTTTACTCGGATACGGTTTCAATTCCAAGCTCGCGAAGCTGGTCATTGTCAACAACAGCCGGGCAGCTTGTCATCGGCTCGCTCGCGTTCTGAACCTTCGGATAAGCAACAACGTCGCGCAGAGTTTCGAGGCGGAGAAGCTGCATACAGAGTCTGTCAAGACCGATTCCGATTCCGCCGTGCGGCGGTGCACCGAATTTGAAAGCGTCGGTAAGGAAGCCGAACTTTTCATACGCCTCTTCATCGGAAAGACCGAGAAGCTCAAAAATGCGCTTCTGAAGCTCGGGGTCGGTAATTCTGATTGAACCGCTGGCAAGCTCAATTCCGTTGAGAACAAGGTCATAGGCGGTTGCTCTGACGTTAGCCTTGTCGCTTTCAAGATACGGCAGACATTCTTCAAGCGGAGCGGTGAACGGGTGGTGCATTGCAACGAACTGACCGAGTTCTTCGTCCCAGTCGAAGAACGGGAACTCAACAATCCAGAGCAGGTTATATTTGTCCTGCGGAACGATGTCAAGCTTCTTCGCAATATTCTGACGAAGTGCGCCGAGAACCGGGAGAGTGACGCGCTCCTTATCGGCAATGATGAGAACAACGTCTCCTTTTTCTGCGCCGGCTTTCTTTGCAATTGCAGCCATTTCCTCTTCACTCATGAATTTTGCAAAGGAGGAAGCAACCGAACCGTCCTCTCCGTATCTTACCCACGCGATTCCCTTTGCACCGATGCCCTTGACAAATTCGGTGAGCTTGTCAATTTCTTTTCTTGTGAGAACGGAATATGCGTTCTTTGCGGTAATTCCGCAGACTCTTGCGCCGTCCTTGACTGCATTTGAGAATACGCCGAAGCCGCAGTCTCTGACTTCCTCGGCAAGGTCAAAAATTTCCATGCCGTAGCGGGTGTCGGGCTTGTCTGAGCCGTAACGCTCCATGGCCTCTTTATATGTCAGACGCGGAAGCTTTTCGTTGATTTCAATTCCGAGTGCTTCCTTGAACAGCTTTTTCATGAAGCCCTCAATCATTGAAAGAACGTCTTCCATTTCAACAAAGCTCATTTCAACGTCGATCTGGGTGAATTCCGGCTGTCTGTCCGCGCGCAGGTCTTCATCGCGGAAGCAGCGGGCAATCTGCATATAGCGGTCAAAGCCGGCAACCATTGAAAGCTGCTTATAAAGCTGAGGAGACTGAGGCAGAGCGTAAAAGCTGCCCTTGTGGATTCTTGAAGGAACAAGGAAGTCTCTTGCACCTTCGGGTGTTGACTTGATGAGCATCGGGGTTTCAATTTCAATAAAGCCGTTTTCATCGAAATAGTCACGCGTAATCTTTGTGATTCTGTGGCGCATGAGGATATTCTTCTGCAAATCCGGGCGGCGCAAATCAAGATAGCGGTATTTGAGTCTTGTCAGCTCACTCGTGGGGCAGTTTTCAATAATTTCAAACGGCGGAGTTTCGCTTTCGCCGAGAATTCGCAGGTCCGAAACATCAATTTCAATTTCGCCCGTCGGAATCTCGGTATTCTTTGAAGAACGCTCGCGGACAACACCCTTCGCCATAAGAACATACTCACTGCGGACCGCCGCCGCCTTTTCAAAAACGCTCTTTTCGGTCTTGTCGTCAAAAGCAAGCTGAACAATTCCCGTCCTGTCGCGCAGGTCAACGAAGATGAGCGCGCCGAGGTCACGCTGTTTTTGAACCCAACCGCACACAACAACGGTCTCGCCTATGTTTTTTGCACTGAACGTGCCGCAATAGCCCGTTCTTTTAAGTCCTGTCATTCTGTCCATTTTTATTCACCTCTATATAAATTTCATTAAAACAGATTGCCGTTCATAATTGAGTCAAGGTCAATTCCGGTTCCGACTCCGAGGTCTTCAAGACCTTTCAGGCTCTCGCTCAGGGAAGCGCGCATAAACGCACCCTCAAAGTCTTCAAGAGCAACCTCGTTTTCCTCGCCGCTTTCCATGTTTTTGAGTCTGACAATTCCGCTTTCAAGCTCACTGTCTCCGATTACTACGGTGAACGCAGCGCCGAGCTTGTTGGCATATTTCATCTGAGCCTTGACCGAGCGGCCGACAACGTCAAACTGAACTTCAACACCCTCGCGTCTGAGAACAGAAGCAATTGAAGCAGCCTTGAAGCTTGCCTTTTCGCCCATGGTGGCAATATAAAGACTGCACTTTTCTCTCTCCGGGAAAGGCAGTCCCTGCTTATCCATGAGAAGCAGCAGCCTTTCAATACCCATTGCAAAGCCGAGCGCAGGAGTATGCGCACCGCCGATTTCCTCAACGAGTCCGTCATAGCGTCCGCCGCCGCAGACAGTACCCTGAGCACCGATTTCCGTTGAGACGAACTCAAACACGGTTTTTGTGTAATAATCAAGACCTCTGACAATTGAAGGTTCAACGGTGAACGGAATTTCCATCGCTCTGAGATATGTCTGAACCGAATCAAAATGAGTCCGGCATTCATCGCAAAGATAATCGAGCGCTTTGGGCGCGTCCTTTGCGATTTCGGAACAGACAGGACTCTTGCAGTCAAGAATTCTCATCGGGTTGCGTTCAAGTCTGTCAAGGCAGGTGTGGCAAAGCTCACCCTTTCTGTTTTCAAAATATTCGCGCAGAGCCTTGTGGTAATCCTTGCGGCAGGCGGGGCAGCCGATTGAGTTGATTTCAAGCCTCAGACCGCGTACACCGAGGAAATTGAAAATGTCGTTTGCAATTCCTATGACCTCTGCATCTGCCGCCGGAGAAGCCGTTCCGAGACATTCAAGACCGAACTGGTGAAACTCCCGCAGTCTTCCTGCCTGAGGCTTTTCATAACGATAGCAGGAAACGAGGTAGCAGAGCTTTTGCGGCATCGGCTCGTTATAAAGACCGTTTTCAAGAAAAGAACGGACAACGCCTGCCGTGCCCTCCGGACGGAGAGTTATTGAACGTTCACCTTTGTCAAGGAAAGTATACATTTCCTTCTGAACAACGTCCGTTGTATCACCGACGCCACGCTGAAAAAGCTCGGTATGCTCAAAAACGGGGATCCGGATTTCGCGAAAGCCGCAATTTCCGGCAACTTCGAGCGCCGTCTGTTCAACAAAGCGCACCTTGTGGCTTTCGGACGGGAGGGTATCCTGAGTACCCTTGATGGATTTTGTAATAAGCGCCATATTTTACCTCCGAGTGAAGTTGTTGATGTGTTTTATAAAACAAAAAGCGCCGCTTCTCCCGATGAAAAAGGGATGAAGCAACGCTCCACGGTACCACCCAAATTGAGCGCAAAAGCGCTCCACTCAAAAAGCCTTAACGCGGCACACGGGCAAAAGCCGGCTCGTGAATGTCTTCACCGGACGGTATGCGCAGAACGCTTTCAGCTTTTGCGTTCCTCTCTGCTGCGCGCCTTTCCGGCTACTCTTTTCAGTCATAGCCTTTATCTTATTCACGGAAAGCCCGAAAAGGCTTATTTCGGATTTACGATGTCTCTCCAATCAAGGTCACCGCGTTCAAGTGCATGAATCAGCGCCTCGGCGGTTGCGATATTGGTTGCAACCGGAATATTGTGAACGTCACAAAGCCTGAGAAGGTTCGCTTCGTTCGGCTCGCCGGGCTTGGGATTAAGAGGATCACGAAAAATGAGAAGAAGGTCAATCTCGTTGCAGGCAATCCTTGCCGCAATCTGCTCCTCGCCGCCCTGATAACCCGCAAGGAACCTGTCAATATCAAGTCCAGTTGCTTCGGCAACGAGCTTTCCTGTTGTTCCCGTTGCGCAAAGGTCATGCTTGCTGAGCGTTCCGCAATACGCAATACAGAACTGTGTCATAAGCTCCTTTTTTGCGTCATGGGCAATGAGTGCAATGTTCATTCTCCAGAAAGCCTCCTTATCCTCTTCTCTCAGCCGCAAAAGCGCGGCTGCTGTCTAACATTTCCATGCTTTGACCATTCTAACAAAAAAGCAACGATAATTCAAGCGAAAAAACAATATTTTTGACAAAATGTGCAAAAATTGCTCCTTTGTTGCTTTATGTACATTATACAAACGAAAGAGGCACACTTTCTCCGGAAAGTCTTTTTGCAATATTCATGAACGAAGGGTAAGAGACCTGCCCTTTTTTGCAGATTGTGCTTCCCATTGCACCGAAACGGATTTTCGGATCTTCGGGAACAACCCCGATCAGTCGGACAGCCGTTGAATCTATCACCGAATCAATGTTGAGCATCTTTTTTCTTCTGATGTCTTTTCTGACTGCACGGTTGACAATGAGACGAATATCGTTGATTCCGTGTTCAAGCATCTCATCCGAAGCGGTAAATGCGGCCCGGACGCAGACATAATCCGGCGTCGCAACAAGAATCCCCTTGTCTGCACCCGCAAGGGCAAGGTGCATTCCGCGACCGACTCCGGCAGGCGCGTCGCAAAGGATATAGTCATACTTTTTGTCAAAGCTGCGAATGAGCGTTCCAACGTCCTTTGACGTTGCGTCGCCGTATTTCCGCGGGCATGACATTACACTGAGTCCTCCTGACATATAAACGGCGTCTGCGGCGCTGCATCTTCCGAGAAGAACATCTCCCCAGTCATATACCACCGACTCCGCCGCACCGACAAGCAGGTCGATACTGCGCAGGTTGTCAAAATCAACCAGCAGAACGCTGCTTCCGAGCTTTGTCAATGCCCTTGCAACGCCGACGGCAACCGAGGTTTTTCCGACTCCGCCCTTTCCGGACGCAAAAACAATTTTTTTTGCCATTCTTTTTCTCCTGACTCCGGGTTTTCCGGCGGTTATTTGAGCAGCGAGCCCTGCGTCTTCGCAGGCTTTTCGCCCTCTGTTTTTGCAAAATACTGCTCCATGATTGCCGAGGCAACGGGGGCGGTTGAACCGCCGCTGTCCGCGCCCTCAACAACAACGGCAACCGCAATCTGCGGGTCGTTATAGGGAGCAAAGGCAATTATCAGACCGTTGTCATGCTTCCGGCTCACGCCGTTGATAATGCGCTCAACCGTTGTTGTTCCGGTCTTTGCGGCAACTTTTTTTCCGACAGAGGAAAAGTCTGCATAGCTTTTTGTTCCGACAAGCAACATTCCCTCATATACGAGCGCCCAGTTTTTTTCCTTGAAGTTTGCGGTTGAAAGAACCTGATCCTCCGCAGAGTAAAGCGTCTGACTGTAATCGGCAGACATGACGGAGCGGACAAAATGCGCCTTGTGGCGGACGCCCTTGTTTGCAATTACGGAAGCGTATGCACAAAGCTGAATGGGCGTGAACTGATTGTCGCCGTGACCTATGCCTGCCTGAATGGTGAGACCGGGTGTCCAGAGTTCTCCTCTTTTTGTTCTCAGTTCAACGCAGTCAACGGTTCCGGAGGATTCCGCAAGCTCAACGCCTGTTTTTTCCCCAAGACCGAACATTTTGAAATAATCGTTGAGTTTTTCAATTCCGAGAAGTCTTGAAGTTTCATAGAAGAAAATATTGCAGCTGTGGTAAAGCGCAGAAACAACATTGAGGTTGCCGTGAACCCCCGTACATCCGGGCTGATAGTCCTGATAATGTGTATAAATTCCGCTGCAACAGACAACTGATTTTGAATCAATGGTCTTCTCTTCAAGCCCCGTCATTGCAACGGCAGGCTTGATTGTTGAACCGGGAGTAAAGGTACTTCTCAGCGCTCTGTCCCACAGCGGCTTCGAGGAATCGGCATTGAGCTTTGCCGAATTCTTCGAATATGTTGAAAGGTTGTAGCTCGGGTAATTTGCACAGGCAAGCACCTCGTTGTTTTTCACGTCCATTGCAACAACAGCACCGGAGCTGACCCGCGGATTGCTTTTTTTCATTTTCGTGATAAGATCCGAAAGAGCGTCCTGAGCAGTTTTCTGAAGTGCAGCGTCGAGCGTCAGAATGACCGAATTTCCGGGCTCAGGCATAACGGTATATTTTTCGGTTGTGTTGCCGTCCGAATCCGTTGTGATGAGCTTTTTGCCCTTTTTTCCTCTCAGCTCGGTTTCATAGGCATATTCTATTCCGTTTTTTCCGACTGTATCGTTAAGTGAATAGCCGTCATCTTTTTTTTCTTCGTACTCTTCACTGCTTATTGCGCCGACTATTCCGAGAACATGCGGAGCAAGCGTTCCGTCGGGATATGACCTGACGGACTTTACCTGAACGTCCACACCGGGGAAACTTGCGCTTTTTTCCTTGATAAGCGAGGAAAGCTCCGGCGAAACGTCTTTTGCAAAAGCATACGGTGTACTTGTGTTGAAGCCGCCCTTCCACATTGAGTAATAAACCGAAGCGAGCTTCCTTGCCGTTACGGTGTCATAGCTTTCAAGGCTGTACCGTTCAACCAGAGCGTCAAAGCAATTCTGAACGGTTGCGTAAGGATTCAGGTCAAGAAAAGCCGAAGAACGCAGATATGCAATTTCGCTTTCCCTGTTTTTAATGAAGCTTAGCCCGCCTTTTTTGTCGGCTTTTATCGGCAGCTCATCCACCCACTCTGCGTTGTTCTTTTCAAAAAGGGTGATTAGCTCATGAATAATTCTGTTGCGTTCCTCTTTTTCATCGCTTTTCGGAAAAGATACATAATTGAAAATCACATTGCGCTGCTGCTTGCTTGTTGCAAGAATATTTCCGTTGCGGTCAAGAATGTCTCCGCGGACAGGCTCCACTTCAACTTCAACGGCTCTGACTGCGGCGTTCCCGCTTTCGCCGGCGGAAACGACCTGAATATCCCACAGCTTCACAATGAACAAGGCAAAAACAACGGCAATAACCGCAATTACGGCGGCGTCGCGCTTTTTGCTGATTTTTCTTCTCATGACGTCACCGTCCTTTCATAAAATCAGGCAGTAAACCTTTTCGGCAGAGCAAGAGCTTTTTTAATCCCCCTGATAAGGTAATAATGAACAAACGTGAACAAAAAGGTATATATGCATGACGGCAGATAGTTTTCAACAAGCAGTACCGCGGCAGGGTCAAAGCCTTTCAGATATAAAAAGCCGAACCAATGAATCAGCAGACAAAGCGCCGTTGTTGTTCCGGAAAGCAAAAGCGCGGAAAAAATGTTGCTACGCAGAACAAAGCTTGAAAGAACTCCGCACAAAAAACCGGCAACACAAAGGAAAACGGTGAAAAAGCTGTCTGTGTTTGCCGAAGCCATGTCCCATAGTGCACCGGCGAATACGCCGAAAAACAAGCCGGCAAGGCTGCGTTCAAAAAGACCGAGAACGGCAACAAGAACAACAAGCGGCATTGCTTTTGCATTTCCGAAAGCCGGCAGCGCGCCCCTTGTGTTCTGAAACAGAGCGGTCAGAAGCACCAGCAGCGCAAAAATTACCCTTTCGGCAATGCGCCTGCCGTTTTCGCCCTGAAAAAGCTTTTTCATTTTCACGTCACTTCCTTTCCGTCCCGCTCATGACAATTCAGTCGTCCCTTTCAAGCTGTTCAACGCCCTGCCCCTTGAAAGAGGTGATGACAAAAACGTCTTCAAGCTCGTCTATTTTTGCGCCGGGATTCACAACGGCATAGCTTGTCAGGTCGGTTTCGCTTTCGCAGACCTGAGTCACGGTTCCGATAATTAAACCTTTGGGATATACTCCGCCGATGCCCGACGTCAGAATAACGCCTCCGGGAGAAACAACCGTTGTTCTTTCAAGCCCGGCAAAAATGCACTTGCCCTGAAGCGATTGCTCCGGTGTTGAAGTGACGTATGCCGTCTCCCTCGTTTCGCTTTCAATTGCGCTGATGTTGAGCGCAGGGTTAAGAACAGACTGAACAACGCTGTATGATGAGTTGACCTTTTTAACAAGACCGACAACATAATTTCCGCTGACTACCGGATCCCCGGCAGAAATGCCGTCGCTGCTGCCTTTGTCTATCATCAGAGAGGAAAACAGATCTGCGCTGTCCGTTCCGATTATCTCGGCGCGGCAAAGCTCCAGCTCCGGGTTAGCCTGCTTGACTCCGAGCATTTCCTCATAGGAATTGATTTTATGCTTCATTTCATCATAATCTGCAAGCTGTTTTTCATATTCGGCAACCTTGCGCCGAAGCTCTTCGTTTTCGCTTCTGTATGCTCCGGCGCTTTCAAAAGACGCTTTGAAACCGCCAAGCTTTTGCGCCGCCTTTTCGGAAAGCTTCTGAACCGGCGAAAAAACAACCGAAACCACGCCGGTGAACGGAGAGGAACGGTCTGCATTCACAGCCGCAAGCACAGCTCCGACAAGCAGTGCGCAAAGCACAAGCGAAAAAACCTTGAATTGTGTGCTTTTAAAAAACTGTCGCATTATTTTTCACAAGCGCCAGAGGCGCTCCTTTCGTCAGAATCTTTTTCCGAGCTTTCCGAGTACGTCGGATTCAAGATAAATTCCCGCGCCGTCAACAACGCAGTCAAGCGGATTGTCTGCAATATTGACGGGCATACCCGTTTCTTCGGCAATCAGGCGGTCAAGTCCGCGAAGCAGCGCGCCGCCTCCGGTGAGCATTATTCCGTGGTCAATAATATCAGCCGAAAGCTCAGGCGGCGTTTTTTCAAGCGTTTCCTTGATTGCTTCAAGAATCTGACCGACAGGGTCGGCGAGCGATTCACGGATTTCCTCGCTGGTAATGGTCACGTTTTTCGGCAGACCGTCAACAAGATTTCTGCCCTTGACCTCCATTTTTCCCTCGCCCTCATACTCGGCGGCAGAACCGATTTTGATTTTGATTTCCTCGGCTGTACGCTCACCGATGAGGAGATTATATTTTTTCTTGACATACTGAATTATTGCACTGTCGAAGCTGTCTCCGGCAGCTCTGACCGAACGCGCGGTAACAATATCGCCGAGCGAAATTACGGCAACCTCAGCCGTTCCGCCGCCGATGTCCACAACCATGCTTCCGATAGCCTCCGAAACCGGAAGTCCCGCACCGATCGCGGCAGCCATAGGCTCTTCAATGAGGCTGACATATTTTGCGCCCGCCTCAATTGCAACGTCATGAACATTTCTTCTTTCAACCTCGGTAACACCCGAGGGAATGCAGATTACAACGCGCGCCTTTGCAAAAAACGAATTGCCCATCGCCTTCTGAATAAACTTTCTGAGCATTTCCGTCGTCACGTCAAAATCTGCAATAACGCCGTCTTTGAGCGGTCTCATCGCGGTGATTGAGCCGGGAGTTCTTCCGATCATTTCCTTCGCCTGAGTACCGACTGCAACAACCTTGCCCGGTCTTGTGCTGACATTGACGGCAACAACGGACGGTTCACGGATCACGATACCTTTACCCTTGACAAAAACAAGGGTGTTGGCTGTTCCGAGATCAATTCCAATATCCTGAGAAAAAAGCATTTTGCTTCCCCTTTCCGAACGAAAAGTAAATATAAAAGGGCATTATATGACATATTGAACTATAATTATATACCAAAATCCGCTCATTCACAAGTAAGTTTCGGAAAAAACCTCAGTCGTTATGCGAAAATTCACAAATGCGACTTAAAATATGCTTCAAGTTGACAAATGACGGAGTTTGAGTTAGAATAATACCGCCTATATCTGATTATAGCGCTTTAATATAAACCAAACTTATTCTGAGGTGAAAAAAAATGATATATGCAGTTATCGCCGCCGGCGGAATCGGCAGCAGAATGGGCAACCTTGAAAAACCCAAGCAATACCTGACATTGAACAACAAGCCGATCATCGTTCACACGGTTGAAAAATTCTATGTCAACAGTGCATTCAAAAAGATCATTATCCTCTGCCCCGACCAGTGGGTCAGCTACACGAACAACATTCTTTCAAAGCACCTGCCCGAAAACGACCGCGTTGTTGTTATAAAGGGCGGCGCAACAAGGAACGAAACCATCATGAATGCAATCAGATACATTGAAAGCACAGACGGTCTTGACGATGAAACCGTGATTGTCACTCATGACGCGGTTCGTCCCTTTGTTACGGCAAGAATCATTGACGAAAATATTGAGGGCGCGCTGACATACGGCGCAACAGACACCGTTGTTCCGGCAACGGACACTATTGTTGAAAGCCTTGACAAGCAGGTCATCAGCTCCATTCCCAACAGAAGCAACCTTTATCAGGGTCAGACTCCCCAGGCATTCAGAGCCAAGGAGCTTAAAGAGCTTTATGAAAGTCTCACCGAAGAGGAAAAGGATATTCTGACGGACGCCTGCAAAATTTTCAGCATGAAGGGTCGCCCCGTCCGCCTCATTCAGGGCGAAGTTCACAACATCAAAATCACCTATCCGTATGATCTGCGCGTTGCAAAAGCTCTCCTTGACGAAGGAAACGCAGACTGAACGCCGGCTATGAAAGGACAGTAATCAATGCTTAACACAGTATACAGATTGACTCAGCCGCGCAAGATTGAAATTGCCTTCAACGAAATTGACATTTTTTCAAACGATGTCATCGTTAAACCGACATATCTTTCCATCTGCAACGCTGACCAGCGATATTTCCAGGGTACCCGCGACGCAAAGGTACTTGCAAAAAAACTTCCGATGGCTCTCATTCACGAAGCTATCGGCGAGGTTGTTTATGCGCCGGACGGCTCTTTCAAGCCGGGCGAAAGGGTTGTAATGATTCCCAACACTCCGACCGAGACTGACGACGTTGTTGCGGAAAACTATCTTCGTTCAAGCAAGTTCCGCGCCAGCGGCTTTGACGGCTTTATGCAGGAATATGTTCAGATTCCCGCAGACAGGCTTGTCCGGCTTCCCGACGGAATTCTGAACGAGGTTGCCGCTTTTACGGAAATTGTTTCGGTTTCCGTTCACGCAATTTCGCGCTTTGACAAAATTGCTCACAAACGCCGCAATGTCATCGGCGTCTGGGGCGACGGAAACCTCAGCTATATGACGAGTATTTTCCTCAAAAAATTCTTCCCGGAAACCAAGGTCTATGTTTTCGGAATCGTTCCGAAAAAGCTTGCCGATTTCACCTTTGTTGACGAAACCTTCCTCACGACCGAAATTCCCGAGGACATGCACCTTGACCATGCGTTTGAGTGTGTCGGCGGCAACGGCTCTCAGGTTGCAATTGAGCAGATTATTGATTATATCAACCCCGAGGGTACAATTTCAATTCTCGGCGTCAGCGAATATCCCGTTCCCGTCAACACGCGCATGATTCTTGAAAAGGGACTGCGCATGTTCGGCAGCAGCCGCAGCGGTCGTGCAGACTTTGTCAAAACGGTTGAAATGTTTGAAGCACATCCCGAAATTGTTGAATACCTTTCACACATGGTAGGAATTGTCAAGCCTGTCAGGAACATCAAGGACATGACCGAAGCGTTTGAACTTGACACCAAAAAAGCTTTCGGCAAAACCATTATGAAGTGGGAAAAATAACAAACAGCACAAAATTGCAGCTTCCGCCATTTCATCAAAAAAGGGGCTGTCGCATTCAGATGCAGAAACCGTTTTATTCACCCCGAAGCTGTATATAGATACCGC
>JAEDIL010000056.1 GCA_016292455.1 Clostridiaceae bacterium | reverse complement strand
TGGAGTTCGAATCAATCAAGCTTGCAAGAGACCTCTTCGACGGAAAGGTCAACGCCGTTGCCTGCATCGGTGAAGGCACCGTCACAATGTCCGGTCTTATCAACATGATTGATAACCTCAACAGAATACTCGACAGAGTTGCACTTTATCTCGCATAAGGAGGAGGGTATATAATGAATATTCCGGTTTATGAAAATCATCAGAAGAGCAGAGAGCTGTTCACAAAAGCTACTCAGATAATTCCCTCCGGCATTTACGGTCACCTCGGCCCCGCTGAAGGACAGTTTATCCCCGTTTCCAACTGGCCGCTTTTCGCAGAAAAGGCAAAGGGCTCCTATATCTGGGACGTTGACGGAAACAAGTACATTGACTACATGTGCGCATACGGTCCCAATGTTCTCGGTTATTGCGACGAGGACGTTGATGCCGCCGCAATCAAGCAGATTGCTCTCGGCAACTGCACAACCACTCCCGAAAAGGTTATGCTTGAATGCGCAGAGGTTCTTGTTGACACAGTCAACACCGCTGACTGGGCTTTCTTTGCAAAGAACGGTAACGACGCAACCCAGGGCGCAATTATGTGCGCAAGAGCACACACCCACAGAAAGAAAATCATCATGTTCCGCGGCTATTACCACGGCGTTTCACCCTGGTGCATGAAGAAGGACTACCCCGGTGTTCTTGAAGAAGATGTCTGCAACAACATCGTCATTCCGTGGAATGATATTCCCGCTCTTGAAAGAGTAATTGAAGAAAACCGCGACCAGATTGCCGCTCTCATCGCTCAGCCCTATGACCACGGCAACTTCTATGACAATTCCTTCCCGGCAGAAGGCTTCTGGAAGAAGGTCAGAGAAATCTGCACCAAGAACGGCATCGTTCTCATCATTGACGACGTCCGCGCCGGCTTCCGTCTTGACCTCGCCGGTTCAGACCATTACTTCGGCTTTGAAGCTGACCTCATCTGCTTCTGCAAGGCTCTTGCCAACGGTTACAATATGTCTGCAATCTGCGGCAAGGAATTCCTCAAAAGCTCAATGAGCTCACTTTCATACACAGGCTCCTACTGGCTTTCAGCCGTTCCGTTCGCAGCCTGCATCGCCTGCATCAACAAGATGAAGAAGCTTGACACCCCGAAGATGTTCCTTGAAAAAGGCACCAAGCTCACCGAAGGTCTCAAAGCCGCAGGTAAGGAGCACGGCTTTGACCTTGTGACCTCCGGCGCACCGGCCTTGTTCTATCTCAGAATAGCCAACGACGACAGCATGGTTCTTCATCAGGAATGGATTGCTGAAATGGTTAAGCGCGGAATCTTCCTTGCAAGCCACCACAACCACTTCATCAATGCTTCGCTCACCGACAAGGACATCAAGCATACAATCGAAGTCGGCGAAGAATGCTTCAAGGTTCTTGCAAAGAATCACCCGGAGCTTTTCTGATTACCAGGTAACTCAGAGTCTGCGAGACGAGTGTCCCGCAGACTCAGCATAATAAATTATTACGGAGGAGAAAACTATGCCACTTTCAAAAAAAGAATGGCTTGCCCTTGAAAAAAAGGCTTACGAGCTTCGTCAGCTTTGCATGAACACAACTGCTTGGGCAGGCAGCGGTCATATCGGCGGCGGTATGAGCGTTATGGACCTTCTTACGGTTCTCTATCACAAGTATCTCAACATCAAGGTTGAGGAGCCGCAGTGGGAGGACAGGGACCGCTTCATCCTTTCAAAGGGTCATGCGGCAATCGCATATGCTCCCGTCCTTTGCGACAAGGGCTTCAACGATCCTGAAATGCTCAAGACCTTTAATCTCTCCGGTTCAAAGATGGGTATGCACCTTGACTCAAACAAGGTTGTCGGCGTTGACGCTTCCACCGGTTCGCTCGGTCACGGCGTTTCAATCGCAGCAGGCACCGCTCTTGCAGCAAGAATTCTCGGCAAGGATTACCTTACATATGTTGTTACCGGCGACGGCGAGCTCGGCGAGGGTTCCAACTGGGAAGGCTTCATGACAATCAATCACTATCAACTTTCAAACTGCATCGTTTTCATCGACCGCAACCACTGCATGATCGACGGACCGACAGAGGAGGTTATGAAGCTTGAGCCGCTTGCGGATAAGATGATTGCCTTCGGCTTCAACACCGTTACCGTTGACGGCAACAATATCGGCGCTCTTTGCGACGCTATCGACGCGGCTATTGAACGTTCAAAGGAAAAATGCGCTCCCACCTGCATCATCATGGACACCAAGAAGGGCGCGGGCATCAAGGACATTGAGGGCGACTATCATTGCCATTACATGGCTCTTGACGACGCAACGTTCGATAAGTATATGAAAGAGCTTGAAGAAGATTACAACAGTCGTGTTGCTCGCGCAGAAAAGGAGGGTAAATAATTATGGCAGGCGGATTTGTTTATAACGCAATCGACCAGACAGAGGTTGCAACCGCAGAAATTTACGGCAAGGCTCTGGCTGACATAATTCTTAAAGACCCCAAGGTTGTTGCAATCACTGCCGACCTTGCAAAATCAACAAAGCTCGGCGATGTTCTCAAGGTTTGCCCGGAGAGAGTTATCAACGTCGGTATTGCTGAGCAGGATATGTTCGGTGTTGCCGCAGGTATGGCAAAGGCCGGCTGCATTCCGTTCCTTTCGGGCTTCTCGGCTTTCACTTCAATGAGAGCCTGCGACCAGCTCCACACCGACATCTGCTATCAGAATGTTAACGCAAAAATCATTGCTACCCACGCAGGCACCTCTTTCGGTCAGGCCGGCTCAACCCACCACGCAATTGTTGACCTTGCAATCACAAGAGCAATGCCGAACCTTACCGTTATCGTTCCGGCAGACGGAATGGAAACCGCAAACGCAGTCAACGCGGCATACAACAACTTCGGCCCCTATTATATCCGCATCAACCGCGGCTTTGACCGTGTTCTTTATCAGAACATGGACTACGGCTTTGAAGTCGGCAAGGCTGTTGAAATCAATCCCGGAACCGACATTACCGTTATCGCCTGCGGCTCCTGCGTATTCCAGGCAAAGCAGGCTGCGGAATTCCTTGATAACGCAGACGGACTCAAGGTTCGCGTTCTTAATATGCACACCATTAAGCCGATTGACAAGGAAGCTATCGTCAAGGCTGTTATGGACACAAGAAGAATCATCACCGTTGAAGACCACAGCGTAATCGGCGGTCTCGGCTCGGCAGTTTCGGAAGTTGTTGTTGAAGCCGGCAAGGCCTGCGCATTCAAGATGCTCGGTCACCCGGATAAGTTTGCGCCTATCGGACTTCATGAGGACATCATGGCCGAGGTCGGAATCGACGCAAACGGAATCATCGCCGCAGTCCGCGAAGTTATGCACAAGGACTTTGAAGAAGACGATAACTGGGACGACGAGTTTTAATTGAGAGGAAAGGAGAGCAAATATAATGTCAATACCTCAGGAAGCATTATATTCAAACAAGATTTTTCTGAACGCCGCTCTTCCTCTTGTAAAGGTTATAGCAACTGATGTTCCCTCGCTTGCAAAAAAGTTTGAACACGCTCACGCCGTTATTCAGGTCAGCTGCCTCAACCCGGAAGTTCCCGAGGGAAAGGTCGGAATGCACTTTGTTGTCAACAGCGGCGAATGGCTCGTTCACACCTGCCTTACAAAGGATCCTCACATAGAGCTCGAGTTCAAGAGCGTTGAAGCCCTCAACGGCTTCTTCAAGGGCAACATCACCCTTGGCGCAATTCCGAAGATCCACGGAATCAAAAAAGCCGGAACGCTTGTTGCTTTCGTTCAGGTTCTTCTCAAAATGGCGTCGCTCCTCGGCGCAGACAAGGCTCCGGAAGACGAAGAAACCCAGAAGCTTATGGTCAAGTGCTTCTTCTATCTTCTTTCAAGCGGCATCAGCCAGCTTAACAAAATGGGACATCCGGAAATTCACGACTGGGCGCTCAAAAGCCCGGATCGTGTTTACGCTTTCGCAGTCAACGATCATCCCGAAGTTGCTGCATATATCCGCGTAAAAGCCGGAAAGACCAGAGCCGGCAGAGGAGAATACAAGAGAGCAATGCCTTTCTTCACCCTTCGCTTTGACTCCTTCAAGAGCGCTCTCGGCACCCTTCTCGGAACAGACGATATGCTTGAATCCACCAAGAGCGGAAAGCTGATTATGGACGGTGCACCGGAATTCGGCGCACAGCTCGGCTCATTCCTTCTCATGGTCGGCGACCTTGCAAAATAATCATTCGAGGGTTTCTTCGGACTTTTAAATCCAAAGAAACCCTCTTTTTATCTTGATTTATGCGGTCTGTAATTTTTTACAGCCCCTTTGTTGGCTTATATGTGTATGAATGGGGCAAAACATCTTATACAGGCGCGTTCATGAAATATAATATGTTTTTCCCTTTTCGGTTTCAAATGAGGTTATGCCGTTTTCAAAAACGGTTGCAACCTCGTTTTTGTTTTCGTCTTCAACAATAAGAATTTTTCCGTCGCCGTAAATCCGGCATGTTCCGCCGCAGGACGAGAAAACCTCGCCCGAGCCGAGCCTACCCTCTTTCCAGGAAAGCGAAACGGTAAAGCCGCCGCGCGCAGCAAGACCGCTGAATTCGCCGTTGCGCCAGCTTTTTGGAATTGCAGGAAGCAGACGGATAACACCGTCATGGCTTTGAAGCAGCATTTCCGTCACGCCGGCTGTGAAGCCGAAGTTGCCGTCAATCTGGAAAGGCGGATGAGTTCCGAACAGATTTTTGAGGATTGTTGTTTCAAGAATCTGCCTGATGATTTCTTCGCACTTTTCTCCCTGACCGAGTCTTGCGCGGCAAAGCAGACGGTGGGCAAGCGCCCAGCCGGTAGTTTTGATTCCGCGGTCATCCAGTGAAGCGCAGGCGGCTTTTTGAAGCTGCGGTGTTTCGTTTGTAATCTGTGCAAACGGATAAACTCCGAGCAGATGCGAAATATGTCGGTGCTTTTTTTGAACACCTAGCGTTTTTCCGCCGAAGCGGAAGCTGTCCTCGTCAGCCCATTCGCGGATAAAGCCGCGCTTTGTTACCGAATAAGGCAAAAGCTGTTCTTTCTGACTTCTGAGCTTTTCAATCAGCTCATGGTTCACAATTGAGCCGCGTCCGTTATTTTTAAGGTCGGCGGCGAAGCGGACAACGGAGTCAAACAAAGCAAGAACAATGCTTTGCTCAAATGTTCCTCCGGCACTGACGGGACCGTGCTCTGCTGAGTAGCAGGGAGAAACAACAAGCCTGCCGGTCTTTTTATCCTCAACAAGAAGCTGAGACCAGAGCAGCGCCGCCTCCTCCATAACCGGATATATCTTTTTTTCAAGCATATCAAGGTCGCCGGTGAAAGAATAGTATTCGCCCATTTCAAACGCTGCCCACGCGCCGTTTGCAGGCGCCCAGCCCCACCGCCAATTGTAGCCGGGCGCAACAACGCCGAGGGGATTCACCATTGTGTGGCAGACCCAGCCGGTGCTTTTTTCAAAATCGGGCTGACCGTATTCTTTGGTTTCGCCGATTCCGAAAGAGTTGAACGCGGCAACTCTTCCCGGCTTTCTCAGCGAGTCAATGAAGTCGAGATACGGCAATGCGGTTTCGGCAAGGTTTGCGGAAAAGGCGGGCATATAGTTCATTTGAAGGTTTATGTTCAGGTGATAGTCGCATTCCCACGGCGGATTGTTTTTTGCGTTCCAGATTCCCTGCAAGTTTGCCGGAAGTGAACCGTCACGGGATGAAGCTATAAGCAGATAGCGACCGTATTGATAAAGAGTTGTGATAAGGTTGCGCCTGAATTCACCCTTTTTGCCGAAGCGTACAAGCATATAATCAGTCGGGTGAGTTGACTCCTCTTCGCCGAGGGTGAATTTTACGCGGTCAAAAAGCGCACGGTAATCGGCAAGGTGTGTGCGGTAAAGGTCGCCGAAAGTTTTTTCTGCGGCTTTTTCAACCGTTTGCTTCGCCTGTTCAAGCGGGTCGGTGTCTGAAAAGAATTCAGGGTATGAGTTGACATAGTTCGTTGCAAGGCTCATGAGAACAACAACACTGTCTGCGTTTTCAACGTGCAGGCGACCGTCTTCTGTTGCTTCAACCGTTCCGCCGTTTGCAATCAGTTTTACGGCGGCGCCGTATTTCATTGAGTTCTTGTTCTTGCCGTCAGGCGCGCTGAGACCGGCATTGTCGTTGACTGTTCCGAAAAGAACAATGGTGTCGCCATCTGCTTTTACCGTGCCTTTCTGCTCGGAAACAACATAGGCGTCAAAGCTGACGGGAACGGGAGTTTTGTCCCTTTCGGCGCAGGCAATCCTGCCCACAAAAACATTGTCGGGATAGCTGATGAAATAATGGCGCGTGTGGTTGGCTTTGCCGACGCGGTAGGAAACCATTGCAGACGCTGAGGAAAGGTCAAGGTCGCGGACATAGTTGTCGCCCTCGTCGCTGCCGAAGTTCAGATAAAGGTTGCCAAACGCTTGAAAGGAACCGAAGCCGATGTGGTTGCCTTCAAGTTTTTCCATGAGCTTTTCGGCTTTTTTCGTGTCGCCGTTTTCAAGCGCTTTCTGAACCGCTCTGTAATTTTCACCGCGGCTTGTGTCTGAAATTCCGCCGTTGAAGCCGGGAACATCACTTCCGCCCGACCAGAGAGTTTTTTCATTGAACTGAATCAGTTCGCAGCTTTTTGCGCCGAAAACTTTTGCACCGATTTTTCCGTTGCCGAGCGGCAGAGCCTCGTTTTCCCACCCGAAATAGTTCAGTGTGGCACTTTTGTTATAGCATAAAAACATAAGAATACCTCTTTTTCTGTTGCTGCATTTCATTATAGCTTTATTCATATTCAAAAGTCAACCTTATGTATATGCGCACATAATAAAAGGGGCTGCCGATAATCGACAACCCCGGAAAATTTGTTTGTTCGCAATTATCTCCTTTTTAAGCAGGTTCTGAATTATTTTTCTTTCAGAATCTTAGTGAGCTCTTCCATAAATGTGTTGATGTCTTTGAATTGACGGTAAACGGAAGCAAAGCGGACATAAGCCACTTCATCGAGCGTTTTGAGCTTCTCCATTGCCAGCTCCCCGATACGGACGGAGGTGACTTCGCGGTCGAGGGAGTTTTGAAGCTCCGACTCAATTTCGGAAACCGCCTTTTCAATCTGGGAAATGGAAACCGGTCGTTTTTCACAGGCTCTGAGCAGACCGTTGAAAAGCTTTACCCGGTCAAAAGCTTCGCGGGACTTGTCCTTTTTAACAACGATGACGGGTACTGTTTCAATAATTTCATAGGTTGTGAACCTTTTTTCGCATGAAGTACATTCACGTCGTCTGCGTATTCTTTCTCCCTCATCTGTCGGACGCGAGTCAATGACTTTGCTTTCAGCACAGCCGCAAAACGGACACTTCATAAATCAGCCGCCTTTCGTAATTATTTGTCAGTAATAATATACAGCAAGCGTATGTTCTTTGTCAACAAACCCCGGAAAGAAAGGTTGAACAGATTTATTTCATGAGTTTGTGCCTGTCCGCAACAGGCAAAGATTTTCAGAATATTTTTATGCTTTGAAAAATTGCGCCGATCGTTCAAGAGCCGGAACGCAACAGGCGCGTAAAAACAGAAAAAACTCGAAAATTATAGTTTCAACTGTTTTTTCAACGGCTTTAAGGAAGTTTTCAACAGTTTGAACGGTGTTTTGAACAATAATTTGAAATTTTTAACCGCAAAAGTGAAGTTTTGAACATCGCAATGTGGAAAATGTGCAATAAAAACAGAACGGTTTTTGGCTTTGTAAAGTCATATAGCTTTACATATTGGCAGTGCAATAAAACCGCTCATTTCAATAAAACCGTTCATTTCAACTCTTCTGTTGACAAAACTGCGCCGGAATGTTAGACTGAGAGCCGGTCATAAAAATGAGACGGAGAGACCGAAAAACTTTAAAGGGGCAGAGTCTATGAGTTACAGTAAAGAAGATATTTTGCGTATTGCCGAGGAAGAGGACGTCAGGTTCATCTGCCTTCAATTCACGGATATTCTCGGAATGCTGAAAAGCGTTTCAATAACGCGCAGCCAGCTTGAAAAGGCTCTTGAAAACCGCTGCTGCTTTGACGGCTCGTCGATTGACGGCTTTGTGAGAATAGAAGAATCCGATATGTGTCTGCATCCCGATTACGATTCCTTTGTTGTGTTGCCATGGGAAACGGAGAGCGGAAAAACGGCAAGGCTGATTTGCGACGTCTATTTTACAGACGGAACGCCTTTTGAAGGCGACCCGCGCTATGTTCTCAAAAGAGCAATCAGAAAAGCGGCTGAAATGGGCTTCACCTGCAATGTCGGTCCGGAGTGCGAATTCTTCCTTTTTCGCCAGGACGAAAAGGGCAGACCAACAACCTGCTGCAATGATGCCGGCGGATATTTTGACCTCGGTCCGGTTGACAAGGGAGAGGATTGCCGAAAGGACATCTGTCTGACGCTTGAAAGCATGGGCTTTGAAATTGAGGCGTCTCACCACGAAAACGCAAAGGGTCAGCATGAAATTGATTTCAAGTATGACGAAGTCCTGCGCACCGCAGACAATGTTATGACCTTCAAGCTCGTTGTCAAAAATCTTGCGAACCGCCACGGACTTTACGCAACCTTTATGCCGAAACCGGTTTTCGGCGAATGCGGCTCCGGTATGCACACCAATATTTCCCTTTTCAGGGACGGGAAAAACGCTTTTTATGATGAGCACGATGAATACGGGCTTTCAAAAACTGCATACGGCTTTATTGCCGGTGTTATGGAGCATATTGAAAGCATGACGCTCCTTACAAACCCGATTGTAAATTCATATAAGCGCCTTGTTCCCGGCTATGAAGCCCCCGTATACATCGCGTGGTCTGCAAAGAACCGCAGTCCGCTTATCCGTATTCCATCTGCCAAAGGAACGGCAACGCGCGTTGAATTGCGCAACCCCGACCCTGCCGCCAACCCGTATCTTGAAATGGCGGCGAGCATTTTTGCCGGCCTTGACGGAATTGAAAGAGGTCTGACTCCGCCGCCGGCAAAGGATTCCAACATCTTCAATCTCACCGAAGCCGAACGCAGAAACGAGGGCATCGGCTCGCTTCCGAAAACGCTCGGAGAAGCAATTTCCGCTTTTGAAAGCAGCAGCTTCATGCGTGAATGCATGGGTGAGCACATTTTCAGAAAGTACATCGCCGCAAAGAGGGAAGAATGGAAAGAATACAGCACCCGTGTTTCACAGTGGGAAATTGAAAAGTATCTCGGAAAATATTAAGGCGCTGAAAGGCGGAAAGGCTCAGTCTGCGCTGCTCTGCTCCCTGAAAATGATTCCCACGCAGCCGCGACCGCAATGGGACGAAATGCAGCAGCCGGCCTCGTTTGAAACGATTTTTTCAAACGGATAGCTTTTTCTGACAAATGAAACAAGCTCTTCAACCTCGTTTTCCTTTAATCCCGAATGATTCAGAAGGCACATGCCCTTGTCTGCTTTCTTTTCTTCAAGTGTTCTGACAATGTATTTTTTCGGCGCTTCAAGACCTCTGCCGCGGTAGCGCTTTCCCGGCAGCAGCTTTCCGCCGACAACTTCAACGCTCGGCCGCAGGGAAAACAGGTCAGCGGTCAGCTGCTCCGCTTTGCTGCAACGTCCGCCGCGGCAAAGAAAGCCGGTGTCTTCGAGCAGAAAGCTTGTGCTGATTTTCAGCCGCAGCTTTTCAAGCTCTGCGGCAATTTCCATTGCGCTCTTTCCGCTGTCTCTCAGGCGGCAGGCTTCATAAACGAGCATTGCCATTCCGGCGGAAAGATTCAGCGAATCAACAACAAAAACATTCTCAAAGCTGTTTGAAGCAAAAAGTGCATTCTGAAAGCAGGAGGATATTTTTCCGCTGATTGAAACATGAACAACGTCAAAACCCTGCTGCGTCAATGTTTCAAAAACAAGTTTATAATCATGCGGAGAGATTCCTGCGGTTTTCGGTATTTCATTATATAGCTCGCTTTTTTCATAAAGCTCCTTTGCCGTCAGATCAACGCCGTCCTTGAATTCTTCGTCACAAATGAGAACGGTCATCGGAATAACGTGAATATCAAGCTCCTTTTGCAGTGCCTTGGAAATGTCCGCGCTGCTTTCGGTTGTAACAGCAATTTTTTTACTCATAATAACTCACCTCGGGTTAAGTATTCCCCGAAAATAATAAAATTCACATAAAGGACTTGAAAAGGCAGGCAAAAAATAGTAATATGGTAGCGCTGTATAAGAACCGGACGTGTTGCGCCGGAAAGAAAGGATGAAAACAATGTGGCAGCTTAAAAAAGCGTATTACAGAGCTTTTCAGAAGATCATGAAGATTGCAATGTATGCCTTCGACTGGTCTGAGCCGGAGCTTCTTGAAGGTCCCGGTGCGATTGTCAGGCTCCCCGCGCTCATTAAATCAAAAGGACTCAAACGTGTTCTCATCGTTACCGATAAGGGACTTATGAGCCTGCACATTCTTGACAGTCTCTTTGCTGCTCTTGAAAAGGACGGAGTTGAGTATGTCGTTTATGACGGAACTCAGCCGAACCCGACAATTGACAACATTGAGGACGCCCGTCAGCTTTATCTTGACAACAACTGCGAAGGCGTAATTGCTTTTGGCGGTGGTTCACCGATGGACTGCGCCAAGGCTGCTGCCGCAAGAGTTACCAACCCGAAGCTTTCGGTCAGACAGATGAGAGGCGTAATCAAGCTTCACCATAAGCTTCCGCCGCTCTTTGCCGTTCCGACCACCGCAGGAACAGGCTCCGAGACTACTCTCGCCGCTGTTGTTTCCGACCCCGAAACCCACGAAAAGAACGCCATCAACGACCCGCGTCTGCGTCCGAAGTATGCCGTTCTTGACCCGGAGCTTACCGTCGGTCTTCCGCCGCACATTACCTCAACAACAGGCATGGACGCAATGACCCACGCTGTTGAAGCTTACATCGGAAAGAGCAATGTCCGCTCAACCGAAATGTACGCCGAAAAGGCAGTCCGCATGATTTTTGCGAACGTTGAAAAGGTCTATAACGACGGCAAGGATATTGAAGCGAGAAACAACATGCTCAAAGCTTCCTACTATGCAGGAATGGCGTTCACAAGAGCTTACGTCGGCTACGTTCATGCAATCGGTCATAACCTCGGCGGTTTGTATCATGTTCCGCACGGTCTTGCAATGGCTGTCATTCTTCCGTATGTTCTTGAATTCTACGGCGAAAGCGCATATAAGCGCCTTGCAAAGCTTGCCGTCATCTCCGGCGTAAAGACCGAAGGTACAGAAGCTGAAAAGGCAGTTGCTTTCATCGAAGCTCTTAAAACGCTCAACAGCAACATGGGTATTCCCGATAAATTTGACTGCATCAAGGAAGAGGACATTCCTACCCTTGTGAAGCGCGCTCTGAAAGAAGCAAATCCGCTTTATCCCGTTCCGAAGATTATGGACGAAGCGGACTGCGAAGCCGTAATCAGAAGACTTATGAAATAAGTCGCGGCGAAAGGAAATTCCGGATTCAGCCCGGAGCTGAAAGCAAAGTGAATAAGGAAGGGGCTGTCGCATTTAGCGCAGGACAAAAAGAAAAATGCTGAAATGCAAAAT
>JAEDIL010000055.1 GCA_016292455.1 Clostridiaceae bacterium | reverse complement strand
TAAAAAAGAAAAATGCAACCATACAATTTTGCATTTTTCTTTTTGTCCTGCGCCAAATGCGACAGCCCCCGGAGGAGTTTTTCTTTGTCAGATAGCTGTGTTGTCAAGAACGGCAATGCCGTTATCTTTGAGAACCTTTTCAGCCGCGTCGGTGTCGTCAACACGAATAACAACATAGGCGCCAAGCTCGGTAGAAGCTGTAAAAGCATACATATATTCAATGTTAATGTTCGGTTCTCCGAAAGCGTTCAGAATGGTTGACAATGCGCCGGCCTTGTCGCTCATTTCGGCAGCAATAACATTTGTAACCGTAACAACACAGTCTTCCGAAAGAATAGCCTTTGCCTTTTCGGTATCAGAAACGATTAAACGAAGAATACCGAAATCCTTTGTGTCTGCAATACTCATAGCGCGGATGTTAATATCTTCCCCGGCAAGTGCCTTGACAATATCCAGAAGTTTGCCGGGTTTGTTTTCAACAAATACTGATAACTGCTTAATAGCCATAATATTTTTCCTCCGTTAATCGTGAAGCTTACGCTTATCTATTACTCTGACTGCTTTGCCCTCGCTGCGGACGACTGATTTAGGCGGAACGAGATGAACCTTCGGACCTATGCCGAGCATTGTGCGCAGTGCAGCTTCAAGAGCTTTTTCTTTTGCCTGGGTTTCGCTGACTTTATCCGAGAACTGCTCGGGAGCAAGCTCAACATTGATGTCAATGGTGTCGCTGTTGTTTACTCTGTCAACTATTATCTGATAGTTCGGAGTATAGCCCTCGTTAAGCAGAACGGTTTCAATCTGACTCGGGAAAACGTTGACGCCGCGGATGATAAGCATATCATCGCTTCTGCCCATAGGCTTGCTCATTTTGACATGAGTTCTGCCGCAAGAACATTTTTCGCGTGAAAGAACACAAATATCTCTTGTTCTGTAACGAAGGAGAGGAAATGCTTCTTTGTCAAGCGAAGTGAAAACAAGTTCGCCCTTGCTGCCTTCGGGAAGCACCTCGCCTGTGTCGGGGTCAATGATTTCAGCATAGAAGTGGTCTTCGTTGATGTGCATACCGGTCTGCTCACAGCATTCAAAGGAGACACCGGGGCCGCTTGTTTCTGTCAGGCCGTAAATATCATAAGCCTTGATACCGAGGCTCTTTTCAATACTTCTTCTCATTTCCTCTGTCCAGGGCTCAGCACCGAAAATACCTGCTTTAAGACAGTTGTCTTCGGGCTTATATCCTGCTTCTGCAAGAGATTCACCGATATATGCGGCATAAGAGGGAGTGCAGCAAAGAATTGTTGATTTAAGGTCCATCATAAACTGAATCTGGCGTTCTGTATTGCCCGATGACATCGGAAGAGTCAGACAGCCAACCTTGTGCGAACCGCCGTTGAGACCGGGACCGCCTGTGAAAAGACCGTAGCCGTAGCAAACCTGACAAACATCGTCTTTTGTGCCGCCGGCGGCAACGATTGCACGGGCGCAGCATTCTTCCCAAAGGTCAATGTCCTTCTGTGTGTAGAAAGCAACAACTCTCTTGCCTGTTGTACCTGAGGTTGACTGAATTCTTACGCAGTCTTTAAGGTCTGTGCCGAGAAGTCCGTAAGGATAAGCGTCTCTGAGGTCTGCTTTTGTCAGGAAGGGGAGTTTTTTGATGTCGTCAATACTCTGAATGTCTTCGGGTTTAACGCCCTTTTCATCCATCAGTTTACGGTAGTATTCAACATTTTCGTAAACATGCTTGACCTGCTTCCTGATTTTTTCATTCTGAATTTCAATGATTTTTTCCCGTGAAGCAGTTTCAATTTCAGGTTGGAAGTAACGTTGCTCTGCCATAATCGAGTCTCCTTTATTTTATACATTATAGCCTAAATCAAAGGCCTTTTTATTTATCTCAACGAATTGAGGCTTAACATTCTTTTCGATAGCCGAAATCCACTTTTCATACGGAATATCAAAGCTTTTTGCAACTCTGCCCATAAGAACAATGTTAACGCTTTTTGAATTGCCTGCCTGCTTTGCAAGCTCAAGCGCGTCTATTGCGTCAACACATACGCCTTTTGACTTCATTTCGTCAATAATATCGGTCGGATATTCAGCAGCACCCGTGATAACGGGCATGGGGTCAATTTCCTGTGTGTTGACAATGATTTTTCCGCCTTTTTTCAGACAGGCAAGATGTCGTGCAGCTTCAATCTTTTCAAAAGAAACAATAATGTCTGCTTCGCCCTCGCTGATAACAGGGGAGTAAACCTTGTCGCCGAAGCGGACATAGGTAACAACAGAGCCGCCCCGCTGACTCATACCGTGAACCTCGCTGACCTTGACATCAAAGCCTTCGTCTGTAAGTAACGAGCCTAAAAGCTTGCTTGCCAGAAGACTGCCCTGACCGCCGACGCCGACAATCATTATATTTTTTGTATTCATTTTATCTGTCCCCCTTTTCAATGGCGTTGACCTTGCACATCTGCGTACAGACATCACAGCCGACGCACTGAGTAAAGTCAATATGCGCTTTACCGTTCTTTATGCTTATTGCGGGACAGCCGATTTTCATACACATTTTACAGCCGACGCATTTAGCCTCGTTAACGGTAACGGGAGGCTTTGCCTTGACATACTTCAAAAGCATGCAGGGACGTCTTGAAATAATAACCGACGGCGCCGGAACGGAGAGTTCTTCAAGAATTGCATTCTCGCACTCTTTGAGATTGTACGGGTCAACAACTCTGACTCTTTCGATACCGATTGAGCGGCAAAGCTCTTCAAGATTAACAGCGGCGGCGGGTTCACCTTTAATATTGTAACCCGTTGTAGGATTCTGCTGATGACCTGTCATACCGGTAATTGAGTTGTCAAGAATGATAACGGTTGAATTTGAAGCGTTATAAGCAATATTGACAAGACCTGTCATACCCGAATGCATAAAGGTTGAATCGCCGATAACACAAACGGTTTTCTTTTCGCTGTCCTCTCCGCCTGCTTTGTTGAAGCCGTGAATCCCCGAAACAGAAGCACCCATACAGAGTGTTGAATCAAGCGCAAACAACGGAGCGGCACTGCCGAGAGTGTAACAGCCTATATCGCCAAGAGCGGTAATTTTATGCTTTGCAAGTGTATAGAACAAGCCGCGATGAGGGCAACCTGAACACATGACGGGCGGACGAACAGGGATAGCGGTGTCCGTTGCCGTGTTTTCGGGAACTGCAATGCCGAAGGCTTTACGGATAGTGTTCTGATTGAACTCGCCGATAATCGGGAACATTTCCTTACCGATACATTTTACACCGATATTATTAAGATGCGTTTCGATAATCGGGTCAAGCTCTTCAACTACATAAAGCTTTTCAACGCTGTCAGCGAAAGCCTTGATAATCTCAACGGGCAGGGGATTGACCAATCCGAGTTTTAATACCGAAACGCTGTTGCCGAATACCTCCTTTACATACTGATAGCAGGTGCCCGAGCAAATAATGCCCGTTTCCGTGCTGTTGTTTTCAACCTTGTTGAGAGCGCTTGTTTCGCCGAGCTGCCGAAGCTTCTCTGTTCTTTCTTCAACGAACGGATGACGGCGAATGGCATTCGCGGGAGCCATTATGTATTTCTGAGGGTTTTTTTTGTATTCGGGAAGGGCAATCTCCTCTCTGCTGCAAAGCTCAACACTGCTCTGAGAATGTGCAATTCTTGTGCACATACGGACAATAACGGGAGTGTCATATTCCTCGGAAATGCGGTAAGCTTCTTTAACAAAATCCTTTGCTTCTGCAGAATCCGCAGGCTCCAACATGGGAACCTTTGCCGCAATGGCGTAGTGTCGGGAATCCTGCTCATTCTGCGAAGAGTGCATGGCAGGGTCGTCGGCAACAAACAAAACCATTCCGCCGTTGACGCCGGTGTATGATAATGTGAAAAGCGGGTCGGCGGCAACATTAAGACCCACATGCTTCATAGCACATGCGCTTCTGACTCCCCGAAGAGAAGCACCGAAAGCAACCTCAGCCGCAACCTTTTCGTTGGGCGCCCATTCACAGTAAATCTCATCGTATTTTGCGGCAAACTCCGTGATTTCGGTCGAAGGCGTACCGGGATAGCTCGATACAACCTTAACACCCGCCTCGTAAAGACCACGGGCAACGGCTTCGTTGCCAAGCATTAGTTTTTTCAAAATTATCACCCTATTTGTTTATTATTTCCTTATATTATCTACCAAGACTGTCTGTTATGTCAACAGTTTTTGTGTCTTTGTAGCACTCAAACATTTCATCGGCTTTTTTCGGCTTTGTTTTCTGGGTAAGAAGGCTGACAATCGGAACAATAACAAGTCCGCCGACCATTGCAAAAGAGCCTGAATGAAGCGAAGTCTTGAACAATACACCCGAAAGGAATTCATTGTTGAACGAGAACAGGCCGAATGAAAGACAAAGCTGAATGATTTCAAGTCCGACGCCGTAAATGAACGAAACTGCAACCGCAGCCTTTGTTGTCTTTTTCCAGTAAAGACCGTAAAGGAAAGGAGCAAGGAAAGCGCCTGCAAGCGCGCCCCATGAAACACCCATCATCTGTGCAATATATTTAGTCATTTCGGACTTGCTGTTGACCTGGAAGATGGCAATAGACGCAGAAATTACGATGAATACAACAATGAGTAATCTCATAATAAGCATCTTTTTCTTTTCCGACATCTCTTTTTTGCTGAGCGGAGCAATAAGGTCAAGCGTAACTGTTGAACCGCTTGTGAGAACAAGAGAAGAAAGCGTTGACATTGAAGCCGAAAGCACCAGAACAATAACAACCGCGATAAGAACAGGCGAGAGAGTTGAAAGCATTGTGGGAATAATTGAGTCAAAGCCTTCAACCGGTTTGCCTGTTGCGGCGTCAATTTCGATTACATTTGAGAAAAGTCTGCCGAATCCGCCGAGGAAATAGCAGCCGCCGGCAACAACAATAGCGAAGAGCGTTGAAATAATTGTACCCTTTTTGATTGAATCTTCATTCTTGATTGCATAGAATTTGCCGACCATCTGCGGAAGTCCCCATGTGCCAAGAGAAGTAAGAATAACGACAAAGAGGAGGAATAACGGGTCGGGGCCGAGGAATGATGAAAAAGCACCTGCGCCGTCCCAACCTTTGGCGCCTTCAACCATGGCAAGTGAATGTGTAGCTTCAAGAAGACCGCCGTTTGCTTTGAGTACGGCAAGGATTACAGCCACAATACCGCCGAGCATGATAAGACCTTGAATAAAGTCATTGATTGCAGTAGCAATATAGCCGCCGATGAGAACGTAAATACCTGTAAGCACAGACATAACAATAACGCATACCGAATAGTCGATTCCGTTAAACGCCATTGAGAAAAGCCTTGAAAGACCGTTGAACAAAGACGCAGTGTAGGGAATCAGGAAAACGAAGGTAATTACGGACGCGGCAATTTTCAGCCCCTTTGATTCATATCTTGCGCCGAAGAAGTCGGGCATTGTTTTTGAACCGATGTGCTGCGTCATAATTCTTGTCCGTCTTCCGAGAACGCTCCACGCAAGCAGTGAGCCGATGAAAGCGTTGCCGAGACCTATCCAGGTTGAAGCCAGACCGAAGTTCCAACCGAACTGACCTGCATAGCCGACAAAAATAACGGCTGAAAAATATGATGTGCCGAAGGCAAAGGCGCTGAGCCAGGGACCGACTGTGCGGGAGCCCAGAACGAAGCCGTTTACATCTGTTGCGTGTTTTCTTGACCTGACGCCTATTCCAATCATCAATGCAAAAAAGCATACGATCATGCAAGAGGTAAGAATCATAGTAGTATTCATAATATTAAGTCACCCCAAAAAAGAATTTAATATATTTTGTTGACTCAGCGTTCGTTTTGTTCTGCTACCAGATGGTCTGCGCCGTACATTTTACGAAGCAGAGGCTTTTCGATTTTTCCTGTGGGATTACGCGGAACATCTGCAAAAATAATCTTTCGCGGACGCTTATATCTCGGCAAATCGAGGCAGAATTCGTTGATTTCCTCTTCCGAAGATTCCATGCCGTCTTTAATTTTGATAATAGCAGCGGCAATTTCGCCGAGTCGCTCGTCCGGAAGACCGATAACGGCAACATCGCTGACCTTGTTGAATGTTCTTATGAAATCTTCAATCTGAACAGGATAAAGGTTTTCGCCGCCTGTGATAATAACGTCTTTCTTTCTGTCAACAAGGAAGATGAAACCGTCTTCGTCCTTCATAGCCATATCGCCGGTGTAAAGCCAACCGTCTTTAATCGTGTTTGCCGTAGCTTCGGGATCGTTGTAGTAACATTCCATAACACCGTCGCCCTTTAAGCAAAGCTCTCCGACATCCTGACCTGAAACCTCGCTGCCGTTTTCGTCAACAATCTTGACTTGCCAGCCGTAGCCGGGGACGCCGATTGCACCGACCTTATGTATGTTCTCAACGCCGAGGTGTACGGCGCCGGGCCCGATTGATTCGGACAAGCCGTAGTTCGTATCGTATTGATGGTTAGGGAAGTATTCAAGCCAGTGCTTGATAAGGCTCTGAGGAACGGGCTGTGCGCCGATATGCATCAAACGCCAATTTGAAAGGTCATAGTCCTCCAATTTGAGTTTGCCCGAATCAAGTGCATTGAGAATATCCTGCGCCCACGGCACCAACAGCCAGACAATGCTGCACTTTTCTTTTGAAGCGGCGTCTAAAATGAATTCAGGCTTTGTACCTTTGAGCAAAACTGCCTTTGAACCGCTGATAAGCGAGCCGAACCAATGCATTTTTGCGCCCGTGTGGTAAAGGGGAGGAATACAGAGAAACACATCGTCATGCTGTTGAGAATGATGATTCTGCTCAACTCTGCAGGAATGAATCAAAGACCTGTGCTTATGAAGAATTGCTTTGGGGAATCCCGTTGTGCCCGATGAAAAATAAATAGCTGCATAATCGTCTTCGGTGAGAGGAACTCCGGGATTAAGACTGCTGCAATCTGCGGTAAGGTTATAATAGCTTTCCGCAAAAGAGGGACAGCCGTCGCCGACATAGATCAGAAGTCTGTTGTTGCTGATTTCATCTGCAATTTTTTCAACTCTGCCGATGAATTCAGGACCGAAAACCAACATATCCGACTCGGAAAGTTCAACGCAGTACTTGATTTCGTCTGCCGCATAACGGAAGTTGAGCGGAACAGCCATAGCGCCGGTTTTGAGAATACCGAAGTAAATGGGCAGCCATTCAAGACAGTTCATGAGAAGAATGGCAACCTTGTCGCCCTTGCCGATTCCAAGTCTCATAAGAGCGTTTGCAAAACGGTTTGCCTTTTCATTGAACACAACCCAGCTTATCTCCGTTCTGTAATACGAACGGCTTGTTGACTCGACCAGTTCGTAATCTCTCCAGGTCATTCTTCTGCTGTCCCGGATTTCCGGGTTGATTTCAACCAATGCGATTTCGTCCGCCAGTTCTTTACTGTTTTTTTCCAACAAATCTACAATTGTCATGATTTCACCTTTTAAAAATAGTATTTTATGATATAATAACTCCGGAAATATAAATTGGGAGCATTTAAAATGATTATTGATTTTCACACTCATACGTTTCCCGACAAGATAGCGGCACAGACTATCGCATATCTTTCTGAGAAAGGCAAGGTAAAGCCGTACAGGGAGGGAACGCTTTCCGCATTAAAGGCATCAATGAAAAAAGCGGAAATTGATTACTGCGTTGTACTTCCCGTTGCAACCTCTCCGAAGCAGGTTGATTCGATTAACCGCCTGTCCTTTGAACTCAACGGCAAGGACGGCGTAATTTTTGCGGGAGCAATTCATCCCGACTGTGATAACATAGAAGAAATTCTTGACCGTATCAAAGAAAACGGTTTGTTCGGGCTGAAAATTCACCCCGACTATCAGGGTGTGTATTTCGACGACCCGAGATATGTAAGAATTCTTCGCGAAGCCGCAAAACGTGATTTGACGGTAATAACTCATGCGGGTGTGGATGTAGGTTATACCGATGATGTTCACTGTGCGCCCGATATGGTTTTGAAGGTACTTGATGAATTGCAGGGACTTATTGACGGCAAGCTTGTTCTTGCTCACATGGGAGGCTGTGATTTGCCTGACGAGGTAATTGAAAAACTCGCGGGCAAGCCGGTTTATTTTGATACGTCCTTTGTGTTGGATCGCTACAAAGAAAAATGCAGAGAAATAATCGAAAAGCACGGCTTTGACCGTATTCTTTTTGCAACCGATTCTCCGTGGAGCGACCAGAAGCAATTCATTGATCTGATTAAAGCTTACAAATTCTCAAAGGAGAACGAAGACAAGATTTTTTACAAAAACGCGCTGAAAATCTTAAAAACAATTTAGCGCTTTAAAGCGGATATGTGTATTTTAACAGTTTAAAGTCTAAAAGTCAATAATTTCGACATTTCTTGACGTAGAAAATAACGCCTTAAAATAGTGTAAAATATACAAAAAATACCGGCATTGATAAAAAAGCAACGATTGCTTCTTTATCAATGCCAAGGTTAAGTTCAATGAAAAATCCGTTCTGCCTGATTGCAAAACGCGGTTTTTACGGCAGAATTAAAGCCGCACTTTCGTACGGCTTTAATTCTTTTGGCGCGCCAAGAGGGACTCGAACCCCCGACCTTTTGGTTCGTAGCCAAACACTCTATCCGGCTGAGCTATTGGCGCATTTGTTTTCGCCAAAGTATACTATCACAAAGCACCGGTATTGTCAATACTTTTTTTTGAAAAAGAGGGGGAGAGAGGACTATACGCTTGTTACGCTGCTTTATGTATTCGTGCTCTTAATGCCGTAATTTTTTCATGAATCGGCCTGATTGAAAGTATAAGGTAGACAGAATTCATAATCAGAACCGTTAAACCTATTTTGTCTATTATCGGAAGGTACAGACGATAGTGCTGCCAAGCACAAAAGTCTCCGATGAGTTTTGTAACGGCAATAGGGATGCTCCGACCGTTTTGCGGGAAAATGATCATCGTGATTAAAAATCCGATGGCCATAACAATGTCAATAACAAAGCTTGAAACAACCATTCCGTTTTGAGTCGACGAAAAAACAATGGCAAACGCTACTGTTGAAAGTGTCAGAAAGACAATTCCGATAATTGTTTGAGAGCTTTTCTTTTCTTCGGAAAGGCCGCGTCTTTTCTGTGCTATCAAAAGAACAAAGATTAAGCAGTCAAGTAACAACCAAAGCCAGTTTTTCCAACCGCTGTTAATAAATACTGAAGAAATTTCCCATCCGAGGTTCAGATAAACGCTCAACGCCGGCAAGAGAAGTTTCTGTTTTTTAAATCCCCTCACAATCACACAAATATAAGTTATTGACCAGAAGATTACAGAGCCTGAGTCAAAAGTTAACAGTTCATTCAACATAATCAGTATTCCTTTTGTTCTGTAAATGTACTGATAACATTATCATATAGATTAAACGATGTCAAGAAAAACATTGAATGCATTCCGTACGCATACACAACTTGACAATGATTTTTCTGTGTGATATTCTAAAAAATGAAAGGCGGTGTTATTGTGTCAGAAAGAAAGAAAAATATAATTCTGTTTTTCTCTGCGTGGGTGTCACTTGCACTGGGTTTCATTGCGTTTTTGTTTTTTCTGGATAGTATAAACATTCTGAACGCGATTCTTTCTTTTGTTTTTTTTGCCGCACATTCAATTTTCAGAAGACTTTACGGACAGAATCTGATTTGCAAGGGAAAAGATTATACATACATTCAGGCAATGATTTATTACAAGCAGTGCGAGCGCGCAAAAAAGAGCGCCGGCAAAAAGGACGTTGATGAAAAAATACTTCGCCGCATCGGAAAGCTTTCAAAATATTCCTCCGAGTTTTCAAAAGCAGAATTGTCTCAGTTGTATAATGAGGGAGAAGCAGCGTGTTCTGAATTCGGAAACGGACGGAATAGGAATAAAGGAAAAAGGAGATGATTGCGTGTTTCAGGGCAGCAGCACTTTTTACGAAGCGATGTATGTTGTTGGTTTTGCAATAATGATGGTTTATAACATCGGGAATTACAAGAGATATAATTTGGTCAAGAAAAAAGCGATTGTATATACGCTCTATACCTATGTTTGCGGAATCGTCGGCGCGCTCATCATGGGCATGATTTACAACAAGGTTCATGAGGCGTTAGGTATTGCAACATATAGCAACGTTGCAATCATGGGCGCGGTTGTTTTTACTCCGATTTTGTTTTTCCTTTTTCCTGTTTCAAAAGAGGAAAGGAAAAACGCGCTTGATATGATAACACCCGGCGTGCTTGAAATTCTTGCCTGTGCCAAATTCGGCTGTTTTATCAACGGCTGCTGCCGGGGCGTTACTTCTGAGTTTGGAATCTGCTATCGCGAAGAAACGGTGAAGCATTTTCCGATTCAGGCGGTTGAGGTTCTTGTAATGCTTATAATTTTGTTTGTTACACAGTTTTACTTCAAAAAGTCAAAGCATTACACAGTCGGAACAGCTTATCCGATTACTTTTGCCGTTTATTGTGTGTCAAGATTCATTACGGAGTATTTCAGATATTATGAAGATCCCCGGCAGAAAGACATTGCGTGTTCAATGACGTTCTGGCAGCTTCTCTGTATAGTGGTTTTTGTCGTTTTCGTTTTAACGGTTGTCTTTATGAAACTGCGCAGTAAAAAAAATCTTGTTTCCGAAGAAAATAACGAGTAATTCGTGCCAAACGCTTCCCTCGAGGCGTTTGGCATTTTTAACAAAGACAAATTCCCCATTTTGTAATAAAATCCAAATATTAAAGTTTATTTAATCTTTTTTCTCTTTCGCCTTGACTTTATTGATTTTTAAATGATATACTGATACCAACTAAAAGTGACTCATTGTGTCTTGCTGTGCCCGAACGGCGGGGAACGGTCAGGTCAGGGACTGCGCCGGAGGGGTAAAGCAGGAACTTGGGTTGGGTTGATATACAGAGGTTTATATCACCGAAGGTTAATTTCTTAAAGGAGGAATATTCATGAAGAGTTATTTTATGGCAATCATGAAGAGCTATCTTTCAAAGTCAAGGAACGCTGCGAAGAAAACGGTATCGGTCTTTCTTGCAGCTTTAATGCTTCTTTCATGCTGGGTATTTTTTGCACCTGAAGCAGAAGCGGTTGATTCTTCGGGCTCATACACATGGCGTATTAAAATTGATTGCAACAATGCATTTACGGGAAAAGATGGTACATACACTGTTTATGTCAAGAGCAATAACGGCACAACAACCGGTACCAGTGTAACCGGCTCTGTCGGAGCAGGAAACAACACCTGTTTCGATGATGGAAGCACAGGATATATACCGGGAGAAGGCGGTACGACAACGTCAAACGGTTTCCCTTATCAATGTTATGTAAAAGTACATAAGAATTCAGGTCCTGCTTCTTGTGCGGCGACGGCCGGTCAATATTGGGCTGAGCTCCAGATTAAGGACAGCAGCGGTAATTGGCAGACAGTTGGCACAAAGACGCAGTCAAACAAGCTTACCGGTCATGGAGACATCAAGGTTACCACAGGTGCACTTGCCTCAGACAGCGGCCTTTGGCCGAAGCCCAACTCGGTTTCGTGGGTAAGCACCGCAGCAAACGACACCGCGGATTTGTCATTGAGCGCAAGCCAGAATGTGACAAGAACCATGAATTTCAATGTT
>JAEDIL010000146.1 GCA_016292455.1 Clostridiaceae bacterium | reverse complement strand
CGGGCGCGCCGGGGGTCAGCGTATGTTAACGGTTTCTGTTACCGGTTGTACGGGGTCAATGCCGGGCAATGCAAAACGCCCGGGAAAAACGGATACTCTCCATTTTGGAGTACAGTATACAAATATACAGCTTGATTATAACCCTTTTTGCAACAAAAAGTCAACCATTCATTAACTATTTGTTCACAGAATTTGCTGCGCGGAATTTGTTGAAAATGCCGAAGCACAGGTGACGGATTCCAACAGTATATACAAATCATAAGCAAAAAAGCGCCGCACGGAAACGAACGTACGGCGCACAATATACTGTTGTTCCTCAACCGTTTGAGGAAGGATTAAAAACCTTGTTCCAAATAAAACCGAAAAGGTTTTCTTTAACGTTCAGCTCCTGCGGCAAAAGGGAGTTTGTTGTAATTCCTGCAACACCCCTTTGGGCAAGTCTGCGCGCCGCGAAAGCGCTGTCAACCGTCCACGAAACCGCCTTCAGCCCGGCACCTTCAACCATTGCTATTGAAGCGGAAGCATTATTTTTGTAAGCAAAGGAAATTCCGTCAATTTTGTTCTTGCGGCAAAAGCTGATATGCGACGGCAGAACAGTACCTGTGAGAAGCCACATTTCGGTTTCCGGCATGAGCCTTCTCAACGCTTCAAGAAGCTCCTCTGAGAAAGAAATCAGAACCACGTTTTCCTTTTCTTTGCGCGCGCTCAGTATTTTTGCAAGCGAAGCCATATCGCCGCTCTCACCGCCCTTGATTTCAACAACAGGCGCAAGCGAATACTCCCGACAGACGTCAAGCGCTTCGGTAAGAGTCGGAATTTTTTCTTCCGGATATTTTTCAAGCCCGTTTCCGCCGTCAACCGTGAAAGCGGAAAGCTCGGCATAAGTCAGTTCCGAAACGTTTCCGCTGCCGTTTGTTGTTCTGTCAACGGAATCGTCATGCATAACAACCCAGACCTTGTCCTTCGTCAGCCTGATGTCAAATTCGCAGCCGGAATAGCCCGCTTCTCCGGCAAGGCGGAACGCGGCAAGCGTGTTTTCCGGCGCACTGCCGCTGAATCCCCTGTGGGCAACGGCAAACAACTGCTTTTCGCCCTTAACAGTTCCGGGAACGGCAAGCAGAAAAATCAGCGGCGTGCAGAGAAGAACGCAAAGCAGCTTTTTGGTTTTCTTTTTCATTTTGTTTCCTCCGTATATACTGTTTATATAATAGTATACAATCGGAGAATGTTTTCTGTCAAGACAGAGTTTCAGAAGTCGCTGTCAGATTTCGCTCATGCAGTCGCACAGTCCCACATGCACCGGAGAAAATCTGTTTTGAAGGTAGGACGAAAAAGACGGAACGGTAAACGGCTTTTCCCCGGAAATTTCACAGGAAAGCGCAAGCCGGGCGGAAAAGCCGGACAAGCCGCTTGAAAAAAGGAGGCTTCCGCCGTGGAGCTTTGCCGTGTTCTGAACACTTTTTATTCCGCTTTTTGCCGTGAGCGGCAACGCTGCTCCCCCGCCCTCATCGGTGACCGAAATTACACACCGGCGGTTTTTCACCGTCAGTGCGGCAAAAATATCCGAGCCGCCGGAAAATTTTACGGCGTTTGAAATAAGATTGAGAAAAGCGTCAATAATGAGTGTGGGACAACACGAGACAACAGCCCTCCGGGAGATGAAAAACACATTTGCGCCGCATTGCGAAAGCAGAACATCGGCACAAAGGCAGACGCTTTCAAGCAGGCGGTCAAGCTCAACCACGGAGTACTCGCAGCAGGTGAGCGCGCTTTCCTTGTTGTTGTTGAGTGTGCGCAGCTTCCGCAGGCAGCAGGAAAGAGTACGTCTGTCCGCCGTGGGGTCACTCTCGCGGCAAAGGAGCTCATGAAGCTCCGCAGAACGCGAAAAAACTTCGCAGACAAGCTCACGGATTTCGCTTTCGTTTTCCTGCGTCTCCTCAATTGCAAGCAGACGTTCAACCTTTTTTGTCAGACTGTTTTCCATTGTACACGCCCTTTATGCAGAGTTTTTCGTCAGTATTATGCCCTTTTTGGTTTTGTTAAACAATATTTTGTTCAGATTAACAAAAATTGGAAAAGTACCTTTTTTTTTAGCATTTCGGTTGAAAATATCTGTCAAATGGGGTAATATATATAAGCAAAAATTTGTAAATATGATTATCGGAGGTAATCACTATGTCAGTTAAAGTTGCTATCAACGGCTTCGGTCGTATCGGTCGCCTTGCTTTCCGCCAGATGTTCGGCGCAGAAGGCTATGACGTTGTTGCCATCAACGACCTCACCAAACCCTCAATGCTTGCTAACCTTCTCAAGTATGACACCGCTCAGGGCGGCTACTGCGGAAGAATCGGCGAAGGTCTCCACACTGTTACCGCTGACGACGAAGCAAACACCATCACTGTTGACGGAAAGACCCTCACCATCTATAAGGAAGCTGACGCCAACAACCTTCCCTGGGGCGAAATCGGCGTTGACGTTGTTCTCGAATGCACCGGCTTCT
>JAEDIL010000145.1 GCA_016292455.1 Clostridiaceae bacterium | reverse complement strand
ACGATGAACGGACGGCGTTTTCCGAGCTTTGAATGGCAGCGGTCGGAAAGCTTTCCGAAAGTGGGCTGGAAAATGACGCCGAAAATATTATCGAACGTCATGATTATACCGATGAACAGAGGAACAAGAGAAATACTCGCACCGAAGCCGACATCCTTGCCCTGCGCACGGGCAAGATTTGCAAGCCACGGAAGCGCTTCGTTGAGCCTTGCGCTTAAATTCGTCACAACGTCTGACGTGGAAAGCAGACGGTTGAGGATTTTTGTTACATACGGGTCATAGATTGCCCACGCGATTGACGATGCCATGAAGCCGAAGCCGGTAAGAATCGTCAGCTTATAATTGAGCTTTTGCTTTTTTGGCGTATCCGGCGCCTTTGTTTTTTCTGCCATAGTTTTCTCCTTTTGAAGTACTTTGAAGTTTAAACCGCACGGCTGTCCGGGGGGCCGCCGTGCGATAGCTTATTGAACAGGGTTATCAGTCGTCAGCGTTCTGAACAGCTTCGTCAAGCCATGACGTATCCTCGTCCTGTGAGACCTCGCCGTGCTTTACACGGGTGATGATGAGAAGTCCGACAACGAACGCAAGCGCGCAGAACAGGAACATGAAGTTATAGTCATTGTCAAACAGACCGATGAGAAGACCGCAGAGAATCGGACCGGAAACGGCAGCCGAGAAGGTTGCGGTGTAATAATAACCGGTGAAGGTTCCGACGAACTCTCTGCCGCCGATTGCAAGAACAAGCGGAAGAGTGTTGATGTTAATCATTCCGACGCAGGCGCCGCCGGTTACAAGAGCAATCCAGAAAGCAACCCATGTAATTTTGCTCTGGTTGCCGAAAATCTGTGAAACAGCAAGATAAATTCCGAAGAAAACAATGCAGCCGATAAGACCGATGACAATTGTTTTCTTTCTGCCGATTTTTCTGCCGAGGGTGCCGGCAGGAATACCGAACGCGGCAAGCGAAACAGCAAAGACAGCCATCATGAGCGTTGAATAAATCGGCTTGACGGCGAGCGTCTCTTCCGCAAAGTTCGTGAAGTTCGGAATAATCGCTTCGGTTGCATTGCAGATGAAGAAGAGGGCGGCAAGCATGAGAAGAAGACTCTTTCTTTCTTCCTTTGAAATCGGAAGATCGCGGATTTTGATTTTCTTCGGCTTTTCGCCGTTTACGGTTTCAAGTTCAACGGCAGCCGAAAGGTCATATTTCTTGTTCTTCTTATAGAAAGCAACAAGAGCAACAAGGCTCAGAACAGCAATGATTGCCGCAACTACAAAAATCGGGGTGTAGTTGACATACTGAACAACGCCGTCAACAACCAGAACTCTCTTCTGAGCAACAACGGTTCCGTCAACTATGAAGGTGTCGTGCTTGCCTTCAAAGAAGGTCTTGAACTTATCTGCAAGTTCTGCCGGACAGTTATAAAGACCTGTAACATTGCCAAGCTTGTCAACAGCGTCAACAATTATGCTGCCGTCGGGGTTGGTTGCAAGAATCTGACCGAGTGTGTTGGTCTTTGCTTTAAGCATTTCTGCCATGCCGTTCAGTCCGACAAGACCGGCTACGGTTGAAACAAGGGTGCCGATTACAAAGCCGAAAACCTGACCGATACCGCCCATGATGTTGATTACGGCGTTGGCGTCACTCTGAAGATTTGAGGGAGTGAAGTCCGGCATAAGCGAAACAACGGGTGAACGCCAGACGGACATGACAAAGTTGAAGCAGATGACAACTGCCATCATTAGAGCAATGCTCAGTGCAATTGCCTTGACGGAGAAAGCGACAACCGGAACGAAGCAGAAGAATACTGCGCAGACAGGCAGTCCGATGATGATATAAGGCATTCTTTTTCCGAACTTCGACTTCGTTGCGTCACTCTTTTTTCCGAAGAACGGCTGGAAAATAACGCCGAAAATATTGTCAATTGTCATGATTGCATTGACGATAAGAGGCACAGAAATCCATGCCAGCGCGGGAATTTTCTGGTGGAACGCATCAATTCCGCCCTCAGCAGCAAACAGTTCGGTGAACTTTGCTTTGAGAATGACGGGAACGTATGAGTTATAAATCGACCACAGAAGCATGCATGCCATGAAGCCGAGGCCGATTAAAAAGGTTCGCTTATAATTAAGCTTTTGCGTCTGAGGAGCAGAAGCTCCCTTTGCTTTTTCGGACATTGATATTTCCTCCGTTTTGATTATTTTTTGAAAGCTCAGCTCAGTCGGCGGTGATTTCCGCAGGCAAACGGACACACTGAAAACAAAGCTGCGCGCAATTACAAGCTATTATACAATATGAACACCGCCCATTTCAAGAAAAAGGCGGCTTTGAAAAATTTATCTACTATATGCACAAAAACAGAGCTTTATTTTTGTTGACAAATGTTTTTTAAAAAGGAAAAAAGCAGCTTTCATTACTTTTCACCCGGGCATAGGTTCCTTAGAACAAAAGGGGGCTGTCTCATTCAGATGCAGAAACCGTTTTCTTCACCCCGAAGCTGTATATAGATACTGCGAGTGGG
>JAEDIL010000144.1 GCA_016292455.1 Clostridiaceae bacterium | reverse complement strand
AATTGATCATGGTATTCTCACTCAAAGTAGCCATACAATCATTGACAAGCCAATGCTCCAAAAAATCGGCAAAGCTCATTGTTGTCGGCTCTGTAACCTGACCGCAGGAGTTATATTCGTTGAGTGCTTTTATACCCTCAATGCGAGCAGTTTCCTCGTCATCGAATCCACCTTTACTGATCCATTTTCGTTGTCCGCCAATCGAAGCGGTTTCAAAACGGCATTCGTAGGTTGCGCCTTTCTTAACGGATTTTCTTTTTCTGATGATGATGTTCTGTTTCATACTGTTCTCCTATTCGTTTTTTTAGTGTGTGGACAAATCTCCGTGGACAAAACGTGGACAAAGGCGAAAAACAGAACAAAAAAGGAACTCCCAAACCGAAGTTAAGGAGTCCTTAAAATTTGGCGAAAAGCCTTATTTTATTGATTATTTCATAGCCTCTTCAACCGCTACTGCACAGGCCACCGTCGCACCAACCATCGGATTGTTGCCCATGCCGATAAGTCCCATCATTTCAACGTGAGCGGGAACTGAGGAAGAGCCTGCGAACTGAGCGTCGGAGTGCATTCTTCCCATGGTATCGGTCATGCCGTATGAGGACGGGCCTGCTGCCATGTTGTCCGGGTGGAGGGTACGTCCTGTTCCGCCGCCGGAAGCAACCGAGAAGTAATGAACGCCGTTTTCAACACACCATTTCTTGTAGGTGCCTGCAACCGGATGCTGGAATCTTGTCGGGTTGGTTGAGTTGCCGGTGATGGAAACGCCGACTTTTTCAAGTCTCATAATTGCAACGCCTTCGGGAACGTTGTCAGCGCCGTAGCATCTTACCTTGGCTCTGTCGCCGTCTGAGTAGGCCTTTTCTTCAACAACCTTTACGGTTTCGGTATAGGGGTCAAACTCTGTCTTGCAATAGGTGAAACCGTTGATTCTTGAAATAATCATTGCAGCGTCTTTGCCGAGACCGTTGAGGATAACGCGCAGCGGCTTGACTCTGACTTTGTTGGCGTTGAGGGCAATTTTGATTGCGCCTTCGGCAGCAGCAAAGCTTTCGTGACCTGCAAGGAAGCAGAAGCACTCGGTTTCTTCCGAAAGGAGCATTTTTCCGAGATTACCGTGACCGAGACCGACCTTGCGGTTTTCGGCAACGGAGCCGGGAATGCAGAAGGACTGAAGACCTTCACCGATTGCGGCAGCTGCGTCAGCAGCTTTTACGCAACCCTTTTTGAGGGCAATTGCGCAACCGACGGTGTATGCCCAGACAGCGTTTTCAAAGCAGATGGGCTGCGTGCCTCTGACGATTTTGTCAACGTCAATACCTTTTGCAAGGGTAATTTCCTTGCATTCTTCAATTGAACCGATTCCGTATTCTTTAAGGACGCCGAGGATCTTATCGGCACGTCTTTCATAGTTTTCAAATAATGCCATTGTTCTCTACCTCCTTATTCCTTACGCGGGTCAATATACTTTGCAGCTTCTGCGAATCTGCCGTATGTGCCCTTTGCCTTTTCATAAGCGGTGTTGGGATCGTCACCCTTTTTGATGAAGTCAGTCATCTTGCCGAGTGAAACAAATTCATAACCGATAACCTGGTCATCGCTGTCAAGAGCCATTCTTGTAACATAGCCCTCAGCCATTTCGAGGTAGCGAACGCCCTTATACCTTGTGCCGTACATTGTTCCGACCTGCGAGCGAAGACCCTTGCCGAGGTCCTCAAGGCCTGCGCCGACGGTAAGACCGTCATCCGAGAAAGCGGACTGTGAACGGCCGTATACGATCTGGAGGAAGAGCTCACGCATTGCGGTGTTGATAGCATCGCAAACAAGGTCGGTATTGAGAGCTTCGAGAATGGTCTTTCCGGGAAGAATTTCACTTGCCATTGCGGCGGAGTGAGTCATGCCGGAGCAGCCGATGGTTTCAACAAGAGCTTCCTCAATGATACCGTTCTTGATGTTGAGCGAAAGCTTGCAGGCGCCCTGCTGCGGAGCACACCAGCCCACACCGTGAGTAAAGCCGGAAATGTCCTTGATTTCATATGCCTTGACCCATTTGCCCTCTTCGGGAATGGGTGCGGGGCCGTGGTTCGGTCCTTTTGCGACCGTACACATTCTTTCAACTTCGTTTGAATAAGTCATGTGTTTTGTTCTCCTTTCGGAATGTAATTGCTTTTGCAAGTTATTGTTTTTTGCCACCCACTATAATAACAGAAAAATTTTACTGTTTCAATAGACAGGGTGAAAAAAATGCTGAAACATAGGATGTAAAAAATGTATATTATGGCAAAGAAGGCTTTTACCTTAATAATGATTGACAAAATGCGGCGGGTTATCCGTCCGAATAGCCGGACTTTGCTTTAACTCATTTCCGGCGGGCGCCGTCGGATTTTTTATATGTAAAGATTCTGCTAGCGGATGAAAGAACGGTTAAAAAAATGCAACCACACAATTTTGCATTTCAGCATTTTTCTTTTTGTCCTGCGCTTAATGCGACAGTCCCTTCTGCCGTTGACATTATCTGAAAGATATATTATAATTCTT
>JAEDIL010000143.1 GCA_016292455.1 Clostridiaceae bacterium | reverse complement strand
TCTGACGAAAAATCTGACGGCGTAATCTGTACATCAGATTTAATCAGAGCTTCCCAAGAATTTTTAATTGTTGTTTTGTGAACGGATTATTGACATTTTGTGAACGGGGTGCTATAGTATAGTTATAGTTAGTGCTAAACCTATACTGAAGGAGGTTGTCACAATGGAAAAGGTTGCAGTTTTAATGGACCTGATTACAAAAATTCTTATCCTTGTAAAGCACCTTGTCGATATGACCTGATTTAATTGCTGTTAAACAAAGGCTATAATTCACAATAAGCGTTTTTGTTCTCCGCTTACTGTGAATTATAGCCTTTAACTTTTTTGTTTAAGTCAGTTTGCCGTTTTGCGCAATTTGACAGATTATTCATATGCGACCGGCAGAATTATCAGAGGCAATCTGCGCATACTTAGATACGGGAAAGTTTTTTCCTAATAAACCGATTAAGGAGAAAAATGTATGGCAAAGCAGAATATGAACCGTCAGCAGCAGCACGGTCAGCAGCAGCAGAACAATCAGCAGCAGAATGCTCAGCAGCAGAACGCTCAGCAGAAAAATGAGCAGCAGCAGAATCGCCAGCAGCAGAACGAACAGAATCAGTTCTGATTGTTTCGGCGTAAGTTTTCAGAGCAGTATTGCGGGCGTCTTTTGAGGCGTCCGCATATTTTTATTGTTTCCTTGTTACCTTGACAACATTTTTCAAAACGCTTTGTTGCCATTTGTCAATTGAATCTCTGTCATATTTTTCAGGTGCTCTTCTGAGCGTTGCGGAAACCTTTGAACCTTTCATAATACCTTTGAGAATAGCAAAAAAGTAATCAGGCTTTTTCATTCCCCGGACAAATTTTCCAAGTAAAGCAGAAATTGAGGTATTTCTTCCGGCTCCGGCAAGGTCGGAAGCCTGAATCACTGCGCTTTCAAAAAGGAAATCAACTCCTGCTCCCTCAAGCTCAAGCAAAGAGTTTTTAAGCCCTTCGTTTTTTGCTGTTTCAGCTCCGTAAAGCTTGTGGAAGGTTCGATTGTATTCCCAAAGCGTTTCAATGTTCGCATTGCCGTTTTTGTTGATTGTTTTTGCAAGCAACTCACCCGCAAGCAAGGACAGATCAATTCCCATTCCGTTCATCGGTGTCGTCATGAAAGCGCTGTCACCGACTGCGGCATAACCGTCTGCCACCATGAGGGAAAGCGGACGTCTGACCGGTATTGCTGCATCCGTTGAGCCGTGAAGAATTTTTTCTCCGATATACGGATGACTGCTTTTGAAAAGCCTTGTGAGTTCAGCAATTTTTTCCTCGCTCATCGGATCAATGCGGCCGAGAAGAATGTCAACGCTGTCCTCGTTTGTGCAGCACCATGAAAGTCCCTGCTCACGGTTGTGGCAAAGATAAACTTCAAACGGTTCTTCCTTTTTTGGCGCACTTTCAATTATGTTGTAATAAGTTCTCCGTGCAAAAAAGACATCGCCTCTGGCGGGATACCTTTCAATTCCGAATTTATCGGGCAGATTTGTTCTGACAGGAGAAAAAACACCTGCGGAATCAATAACAAGATCGGCGAGGTACTCTTCCGAGGGCGTTTTTACACCGATAACCTTGTTGCCCGAAACAATCGGAGCCTGAACTTCCTTTTCAAAGCAGAATGTCACTGAGCTTTCCTCAGCGGAAGAAAGCAGCATTTCAATGACCGGCTTGCGCCACATAATTTTTTGTCGGTTCTCCTCTGTGTAGTTTACCACTACCTTTGTTTTATAATCCGGAGATATAAAGGCGCAATCTCCCCGAAAACGCCAGCTGTTTTCCGGCAACTTGTTTTTTCCCGTAATCCTCATAAGAATCGGAAAAGTGAATCTGTCCTCCCAATCGTGACCAAGTTGTTCACGCTGCCTTTTCTCAAGCACTGTGACATCATGTCCGCTTTTTGAAAGACCGATTGCGGCGGCAAGACCGCCGTGACCTGCACCTGTAATAATGATTTTCATATAATTCTTTGAACAGCGTGATTTTTCACGCTATTTCTCCTTTACTTGATTCTGTACCGATTATAGCAAAAAACAAAAAGCTTATATTTCTGACACGGATAAACAACGCAATGCTTTATGCCGTTGACAAAACAACCTGTTTGCTTTATCATTATATTGATACAAATTACTTACACAAGGAGCAGAATTCAGATGAAAAAATATGACCGTGTCCTTTGGGATTGGAACGGAACACTGCTTGATGACCTCGATATGAACTATGAGGTAATGAAGACGATGCTTTTAAAAACGGGGAAAAACACCTTTCCGTCAAAGGATTTTTACCTTGAAAATTTCGCTTTTCCGATAATCAATTTCTATAAGCTTCTCGGGTTTGATTTTGAAAGCCGCAGCTTTGAAGAGGCCGCTGTGGAATATGTCAGCGAATATGAAAAACGGCTCCCCGGAACAAAACTTTTTGAAAACACGGAAAAAACTCTGAAAATTCTTGCGGATAACGGCATAAAGCAGGCAGTAATTTCTGCAACCGGACATGAACGGCTGACCTCACAGGTGGGGCGTTTCAAAATCAAAGAATACTTTGATGCGGGAAAGTTTTTTCCCAATAAACCGATTAAGGAGAAAAATGTATGGCAAAGCAG